>NC_011060.1:1801079-2105369 GCF_000020645.1 Pelodictyon phaeoclathratiforme BU-1 | reverse complement strand
TTAACTTGACAGGTGTGATCGGAAAACAAGAATAAGCCAAAAACGGAAGATAAGAATCACCCAGTGTTAGCGTAAACAACATCAGAGCTATGAGGTCACAGTTCAAAACGTTAACCATCTACAGCAGCGTTAAAGGACCTTCCAGATATCCTGATTGATCCATTTATCGAACATCGTTCATACCCTCCTGATTGGGATTATCGCAGTGCCCGGTAATGCCTGATGCCTCTTCCAGTTGCCTTTTCAGCTCCTCTTTTGAGGGCAGATAGAGCTGATACTTTGATGCGAAGATATTTGAATCCCTGGGGAGAGTAAGCTCAACCAGTGCATCATTCTTACGATGGCACAATAAAATGCAGATGGTCAGCAGTTCATCGTCGGTTTTGACATAGCGGTGCCTGCAAAATTCCGGAAGAGGTGAGATAGAACTTACAGCAGAGCGCAAGGCTTGTTTCTGAAAAGCCAGTTCCGACTCACAAGAGAGCTATCGACCGAGCGGGCGGCTCTTTGCTGCAACTCCCGGCGGCTCTCTTTGTTTGAAACTGGTTCACATATTCAGCGCCCGTTTTTCGATGGCGAGGGCTGCTTCGCGCATCACTTCCGAGAGGCTTGGATGCGGGTGGCAGGTGCGGGCAACATCTTCGGATGAGGCGCGGAACTCCATGGCAAGGGCCGCTTCGGCAATCAGGTCGGAAGCGCTTGCTCCGATAATGTGTACACCGAGGATTTCATCGGTTGTTGCATCGGCCAGCATTTTAATGAATCCTTCTGCGTCGCCAAGGCCAAGTGCCCGTCCGTTGGCCGCAAAGGGAAACTGTCCTGTTTTGTAGTCATGTCCTTCCTTGCGGAGCTGCTGTTCGGTTTTCCCGACCCAGGCAATTTCCGGGGTGGTGTAGATAACCCAGGGCATACTGTTGTAGTCGAGGTGTGGCTTTTGTCCGGCAATCAGTTCTGCTGCCATGACGCCCTCATCCTCTGCCTTGTGGGCCAGCATGGGGCCGCGCACCACGTCACCGATGGCGTAGACCCCTGGAGCAGCGGTGGCGCAATGGTCGTTGACGGGAATAAAGCCCCGTTCATCGGTCTGCAGGCCGATTGCCTCAAGGTTAAGTCCTTCAGTGTAGGGAGTGCGGCCAACAGAGACAATGAGCTTGTCGCATTCGAGTATATGTTCGGAACCCTGATCATCGGTATAGGCAATGCTGACACCATTTGCTGTCTGTTTGGCCTGGCCTATCCTGACGCCGAGCTTGATGTGCAGTCCCTGTTTTAAAAAGAGCTTTGATGCTTCTCTTGAAACGCTCTCATCGGCAGCGCCAAGAAATGAAGTCATCACCTCAAGAATGGTAACCTCCGCGCCGAGCCTGCGCCAGACCGAACCAACTTCAAGGCCTATGACACCAGCGCCGATGACGCCCAGTTTTTTCGGCGCTTCAGTGAATTTCAATGCCCCTTCGTTATCGCAGATGCAAACATTATCTACGGCAATATTTGGAATTTGCCGCGCTTTGGAGCCGGTAGCGATAATCACCTTCTGGGCAAGCAGCTCCTCCTCACCATCCTTTCCATTGATCATGATCCGGTACCCCGCATCGGTTCTTCCGGCAAAGGAGCCCCGTCCCTTGAGGAGGGTGATTCTGTTTTTGCGGAAGAGGAACTGTACCCCTGCGGTCATTTTTGTAACAATGGCCTCTTTGCGCTGCTGCATTGTTGCAACATCGATGTTTACCCCGCCAAACGTAATGCCATGTTCTGCAAGGTGATGAGAGGCCTTTTCAAAGAGTTCAGAAGAGGCGACAAGCGCTTTCAGGGGGATACAGCCTGCGTTGAGGCAGGTGCCGCCGAGACGGGGCTCTCCCGCAGGGTCGTCGTAAGCGCTGAACTCGCAGCAGGCTACTGAAAAACCAAGCTGGGCAGCGCGGATTGCTGCGATATAGCCGCCCGGTCCGGCTCCGATGACAAGAACGTCAAATTGTTTGTTCATGATATGGTTCTCTCCTTAAAGATCAAGTAAGAGACGTGCCGGATCTTCCAGCGCATCCTTGATTGCACTGAGGCCAAGGACAGCTTCGCGGCCGTCGATGATTCTGTGATCGTACGACATGGCCAGATAGTTCATTGGCCGTATGACGATCTGGCCGTTTTCCACTACAGCTCTCTCTTTTGTGGCATGAATGCCGAGAATGGCCGACTGGGGTGGATTGATGATGGGAGTTGAAAGCATCGAACCGAAAACGCCGCCGTTGGAAATGGAGAAGGTGCCGCCGGTCAGCTCTTCGAGGGAGAGGTTGCCGAGCTTTGCTTTGGTGGAGTAGTCAGCGATTTTTCGTTCAATATCGGCAATGGTCATCTGGTCGGCATTGCGCAGAATGGGTACCACAAGTCCTCTGGGAGAGCTGACGGCAATACCAATGTCGAAGTAGCCATGATAGATGATATCCTTGCCATCGACCGATGCATTGAGAACCGGATATTTGCGCAAAGCGTGCACCGCAGCTTTGACAAAAAAGGAGACAAATCCGAGCTTTACGCCGTGCTCTTTTTCAAAGGTGGCCTTATAGCGGTTGCGCAATTCGATCACACCCTGCATGTTGACCTCATTGAAGGTCGTGAGAATGGCGTTGCTGGCCTGCGACTGAAGCAGCCGCTCGGCAATGCGTGCCCTGAGACGGGTCATTGGGACGCGCTGTTCCGGTCGATCGGTCATCAGCGGCGCTTCAAGGTGTGCCTCTACCGGTTTGGGCTTCTGTGCGGGTGCGGGTGCGGGCGCAGGTGTTGGTGCAGGCCTGGGCACGGGCTGAGGAGGTGGTTGTGGCGAAGAGGGTTCAGCATCTGTCGCAATGGCCTGCAGTACGTCGCCTTTGGTCACTCGTCCCTGTCGTCCTGTACCCTCAACCTGTGAGAGCTTTATTCCGGTTTCGGCCATCAGTTTTGCCGCTGCAGGCATGACGATGACCTCTTCAGCTTCTACGGCTGTCGGTTCAGGTGCCCTTGCCTCGCGGATAGCCTCCTCCTGAGCGGTAACCGTGGCCTTGCCTTCGCTGTCGATTCGTGCCAGTACCTGATTGGGGACCACCGTTCCTCCGTCGCCGACAAGAATTTCAAAGAGAACGCCAGAGGCGGGTGAAGGAACATCGAAGACCACCTTGTCGGTTTCAATTTCAAACAATATTTCATCTTCAACAACGCCGTCTCCGGGCTTTTTTTTCCAGTTCAGCAGCGTTGCCTCGGCAACGGATTCCGACAACTGGGATATGGTGACGTCAATGATTGCCATTCGTACAGATTATTTATTAAAAAAAACACTGAACTCACCGAAAGCCTGATCGAGCAATGCTTTCTGCTGTATCGCATGTGTTGCGGCGTATCCGCAGGCAGTAGATGCAGATGCGAGCCTTCCTGCATAGCCGAACTGCTGGCCGGGGCTCATCGCGTTCATGATATAGTGCTGGAGAAAACGCCAGTACCCCTGATTTTTCGGTTCATCCTGGCACCAGACAATCTCTTTGAGTTTCGGATAGTGATCAAGCACCCCCTTGAACTCATCGAACGGGAAGGGGTAAAGCTGTTCAATACGGATAATGGCGACCTTTTCCTGCGTGTTTTCCTGTCGCCGGTTGATAAGGTCATAATACACTTTGCCGGAGCAGGCTATGAGTCGTTCAACTTTTTCATGAGCTGCCGTTGCATCGCCGATAATGTTCCGGAAATTTCCCTGCGAAAGATCGGCAAGCTGAGAGACCGCATCCTTGTTGCGGAGCAGCGATTTCGGCGTGAGAATGATCAGCGGTTTGCGCCTCATCGTGGTCATCTGCCGACGGAGCAGATGAAAAATCTGGGCAGGGTTGGATGGCTGGCAAACCTGGATATTATTTTCGGCGCAGAGTTGCAGGAAACGCTCAGGACGGGCTGAAGAGTGTTCCGGCCCCTGTCCTTCATAGCCATGAGGCAGCATGAGGGTAAGGCCGGATGCCAGGCCCCACTTCACCTCTCCGGAGGTGATAAACTGGTCAATTAATACCTGCGCTCCATTGGCAAAGTCGCCGAACTGCGCTTCCCAGATCACCAGCGTATCGGGCGCTGAAATGGAGTAGCCGTACTCAAAGCCAAGCACCGCCTCTTCGGAGAGCACCGAATCAATGACCGTGAAGGTGGCCTGATTGTCGGCGATATTCTGCAGCGGGATGTAGGTTCCAGAGTCCCATTTTTCACGATTCTGGTCATGAAAGACCGCATGACGGTGCGAAAATGTTGCCCTGCCGCTGTCCTGGCCGGTAATACGGATCGGGTAGCCTCCGGCAACCAGCGAAGCGAATGCCAGATGCTCGCCCATGCCCCAGTCGAGAGGCTGTTCACCGCGTCCCATGCGGGCACGGTCGGTGACCACTTTTTCAACCAGCGGGTGAAGCTTGAACCCCTCAGGGATTTTTGTAAGCATCTCCGACAACCGTTTGAGCTCGGCAAGGGGCACGCCGGTTTCGGAGGCCTCATTGCGGCCCGCCGTCGGTTCAGCCGTAAAGATCGTTTTATTCACCAGTACCGGATTGGTGCTGTACTTGCCCGCATCAAGATCCTTGCGGAACTGTTTGCTCAACTCTGCGCCATACGCTTCGCCGATAACCCCCTGCGACTCAAGCCGCTCCGCATAGAGTTTCCGGGTGCCGGGGTGCTGGGCAATTTTTTTATACATGAGCGGCTGGGTCATGGCCGGTGTGTCCTGCTCATTATGACCAAGCTTGCGGAAGCAGATAATATCAATCACCACATCACGCTTGAAAGCCTGCCGGTAATCAAGCGCCATCTGTGTTGCAAGGACGACCGATTCAGGGTCGTCACCATTGACGTGGAGCACCGGAGCCTCAATCATCTTGACAACATCGGTGCAATAGGTTGTTGAACGGCTGTCGCGCGGATCGGAGGTGGTGAAACCGATCTGGTTGTTGATGACAATATGAACGGTGCCACCCGTGCCGTATCCACGGGTAAGAGCAAGGTTCAGCGTCTCCATGATCACACCCTGCCCCGAAAATGCAGCATCGCCGTGAACCAGTATCGGCAGCACCTGCGAACCATCACGGTCGCCACGGCGAACCTGACGCGCCTTTACCGCCCCTTCGACTACCGGATTGACAATCTCAAGGTGTGACGGGTTGAAGGCCAGAGAGAGATTGATCGGCCCTCCGGGAGTGGCAAGGTCACTGGTAAAGCCCTGATGATATTTCACATCGCCAGAAGGAAGATCATCGGCATGTTTCCCCTCAAACTCGGCAAAGAGGTCAAGCGGATTTTTTCCCATGATATTGACCAGCACATTGAGCCGTCCCCTGTGTGCCATCCCGATGACAATCTCCTGAACTCCCGCTTTTCCGGCACGCTGAATCAGCTCATCCATGGAGGCAATAAAGCTGTCTCCGCCTTCAAGAGAAAAGCGCTTCTGGCCGATAAAACGGGTATGCAGATAACGCTCAAATCCTTCAGCCGCCGTCAGCCGTTCAAGAATATGTTTTTTTTTCTCCGTACTGAAATCCGGTTTTGAGCGTATGGTTTCAAGCTTCGCCTGCCACCACCGCTTTTCCGTCTGGTCGGTGATGTACATGAACTCGATGCCGAGGGTGCCGCAGTAGGTCTCGCGCAGATTCTGCAGCAGTTCGCGCAGCGGCATGGTCTCCTTGCCGAAATAGGTATTGCTTGTATTGAAAACAATATCCATGTCGGTATCGGAAAAACCGTAAAACGAGGGTTCGAGATCAGGCAACGCAGGTCGCTCCTGCCGCTTCAGCGGATCAAGATTCGCCCAGCGGGAGCCGATGTTGCGGTAGGCTGCGATAAGCTTCTGCACCGAAACCCGTTTACGTCCCAGTTCCGCATCAGGACTGGCGATGACACGGCAGATCGGGCCAAGACGGGCTCTTTCAGCAAACGATGCCTGTACAGGCGAGTGTGCGATATCGCGGGCATCCCCATTGGCACCCGGCACATGCTGCATCGCGTCAAAGTAGGCCCGCCAGCTTTCAGAGACAGAAGCGGGATTATCAAGATAGGCTTCGTAAAGATCTTCGATATAAGGGGCGTTGCCTCCAAAAAGATAGGAGTTGCTGCTATACTGCTGCATCATGGTTTGACGGGCTTGTCTGCGAATGGTTTGTGACTGAAATGGCCGCAACAGCGGAAGTACGTGCTCGGCACAAAAGAAGGTAAAGGCATGAGCTGTTGCTCCATTTTTTATGGTACTGTTTTCACCTGTAGCGTGACTCGTTCCTAATTATAAGACATCCCGGCGCCTATTGCGAAGAAATTCAAAAAATAACGTGGAACAGTACAAGAATTCCCGTTTGCTGTCTCAATGCAAAAGCGATAGCCATAAAGGAATCTGTTTGAAATTATGCGACAGAATATTTATTTTTCGTTTTTTATTCAGCGTTATTGCGGCAATATAAAACAGGAGAGGATATGAAAACGTTGTATCGCAATGTTTGTACCAGTCTGATTGCCCTTTTGTTTATCCTGATTTCATCGTTAACCGCCATGGCTGTACCTCCGGACTCCTCCGTGGCGGAAGTCATTTTGCCAGAAAGAGTTGCTGCACAAGGAGCTGCGGTAACCGTCAACGTTTCGCCAGCAATTGCGGCAACAGGGCAAAAAGCAGAAGAGCAAAAGGCAGAACAGAAGCCAATGCATTGGAAAGCGCCATCCGATTTGGTTGTCTATACAGTTATCGGTGTGGTCTTGTTTGGATCGATTATAGCAATGTGGCTCATCCGTGCAGCTCTCGGCAATACCAACTGGAATTTGGGTGATGCACTCTCCGAGGACGTTGAGATCAGTAATGTAACCACTGATGCAGAGGGGAAAGAAGAGGTGAAACTCGATGCGGGCAAGCCAACGATGGTTACCGTCATGCGTGCAAGCACAAGCCGCCTGATTGCATTTATGGGTATGATGGTTATCCTCTTGATATTTATCGGGTTCGGGGTATTTTCCCTCTACTCCTATGCCTTTACGGGAGAGATGCCAGACTCTACCGACAAGGTTATCCAGTTCCTGACCGGGGGATTGACCTTGTTTGCACCCTATCTTGTGAACAAGTTTGCAGGAATATTCAAGAACGTTTTACCCAAACCAAAGTGACTGTAGATTCAGAAACACCCTGTTTGACTCAACAGGGTGTTTTTGCTTATTGCATTTTCTCCAAAACGTCATTAACCTGTGACAAGTTTTTCTGAAATTCGGCGTTTGAGGGAGAATCCGCCACCAATTGAGCCCACAAGGTCTTTGCCTGCTCAAAAAGGGTGCGTGCTGTTGCGTTGTCACTCCGTTTATCACGGTGGAACAACCCAAGGTTCGCGTATGAAATGGCGAGCCCGTTTTTGAAGGATACATTTTGGGGATAATCCTCATAGAGTTCTTTAGTTAATTGGGCATCCTGTTCAAAAAAGGTTAAGGCCTTGTCGAGATTGCCGAGAGAGGAGTGAGTCTCTCCGAGTTTTTCGTAAGAGATGGCGAGGTTGTTTTTGAAGGAGACATTTTGAGGATAAGCTTCATAGAGTTTTTCAAATAATCGGGTTTCATCATTAAAAAAGGTCAAGGCCTTGTCGATATTGCCGAGAGCGGAGTGAGTCCCTCCGAGTTTTTCGTAAGAAATTGCGAGTCCGTTTTTGAAGGATACATTCTGGGGATAAGCCTCAAAGAGTTCTTTCTCTAATCGGGAAAAATCTTCATAAAAGGTCAAGGCCTTGTCGAGATTGCCGAGAGCGGAGTGAGTTACACCGAGTTTTTCGTAAGAGATAGCGAGCCCGTTTTTGAATTCGACATTTTGAGGATAAACCTCGTAGAGTTCTTTACTTAATTGGGCGTCTTGTTCATAAAAGGTCAAGGCCTTGTCGAGATTGCCGAGAGCTGAGTGCGTTTCACCGAGTTTTTCGTAAGAGATAGCGAGCCCGTTTTTGAATTCGACATTTTGAGGATAAACCTCGTAGATTTCTTTACTTAATTGGGCGTCTTGTTCATAAAAGGTCAAGGCCTTGTCGAGATTGCCGAGAGCGGAGTGGGTATTGCCGAGTTTAGAGTACGAAATAGCGAGCCCGTTTTTGAATTCGACATTTTGAGGATCAGCCTCATAGAGTTCTTTGCGTAACCGGAAATATTCTTCAAAAAAGATCAGGGCCTTGTCGATATTGCCTGTTGTTTTATGGAAGTTGCCGATGCGCTCGGCAAGGATGGCTAACTGGTTATCTGCCTTGCTGATTGTTCGCAGGTTACTCTCGGCATAGTGCGCAAAGAGGGCAGCCTCACTGTAGGTGGCGTTTAAAAAATGGCCGATGCCAGGTTCATAATCAAGCTTCTCGATGAGGGTCGCAATCAGCAGTTTACCATGCTCAAAAAGTTTTTCCCTGTTCTGGCGTCGGGACACCTCCTGCACAACAGGGCTGCATGTGAAACTTGCATCCTTTTTGTGGTATGCAATCAACCCTTGCTGTGCAAGTTTGAGCAGGATTTTTTCGAGGTTCTCTGTTCCTGGCAGCAGCTCATCAAGTGTTGTATAGGTAACCGGTTCAGCCGGAAGGAGCGCAAATACCGAGAGCATCGCTTTTTCCTCCTCTTCAAGCTCTTTCATGGCAGCAAGGATCTTTTCCGGACTCTCCCTACCGAGATCAAGGCTGACATCTAAAAATTCCGGCAATATTTTGATCCTGCCGGTTTTCTGAACTACGGAGGGTTCATCTTTTTCAAATGCTTCACTCTCTTGTCGTGGCGGCAGCTCGATTTGCAGTGTAGCCAACTGTGATTTGAGCGCCTGCAACAGTGCGGTATTGCTCTTGTCACTCTTGCTGATTTGATATTTCAGCCTTCTCACCTCAGCCTCTTTTTCCGGGATAGTGCTTCCTCCCAAAGAGGAGTCGATATTGGCTTTACCTGCAATCGGGAATTTCTCCTCTTTGAGTGCATAGGCAAAATCAAGCTCCAGTGAGCGGAGTGACCAGAGATCGGGGATTTTGACCGGAAGCAGTTTGAACTTGCTGGCTTGAATAAAGCAGAGGAGATTCAGCTCCCGACGTACCAAATAATCACGACGCTGGTTGAGCGCTACACAAACTGGTTCATTTTCAGGGTTGAACAGCCAATCAAAGTCCGGTATCATGACAATGTTCTGACCGGCATCTTCAAGTTCTCCGGTGATCTCCCGGTAACTCTTGCCTGATACCGTCAACTCCTGTATCGCTCGCCCCGGCAGATGAACACGGAGCCACTCCGACACGTCACGGTAAACGTCGGGATGGTTGTAGCCGATGATGATAAAGTGAAATGAATGCTGGCGCAAAGCCTTTGCAAGCAAATCCAGCTCCTCGGTGAAGCGGCTCTCATTCATGGGCGGTCAGAGACGTAGTGCTTGTAGAGCTTCGAGCGTTCGAGCAGCGGATTGACGCTTTTGTGGGTGCCATCGTTATACTCAAAAAGAACCTCTTTCTCGAGGAGTCCCTGAATGTCGTTGTTGAAACCAATCGGATTTCCTGCCGCAAGGTCGGTTTTCAGTCTTTTTAACAGCTCAAAATCGCCAGGTTCAAGATATCTGGCCATATTATTTCCAAGCTTGTCAAGAGCCTTTTCCATGCTTTGTTGTGTGATCTTTCCTTTCGTTTCGTCGGTATACCAGTTGGCTTGCTTGATAATGCGGAGCAACTGCCTCGGTGAACCGCCACTGTACCGGATCGCCTCTTTGACCGTTTCGGGTGAGTCGAAAAGTGAGGGGCTGATACGTTTATAGACGAACTCTTCAAACAGGGCGACAGCTTCTGTAACGGTAGTTCCGTCGCGCTCTTTGAGTTTGATAAAGGGAAAGGCAATGATTTCACTGAAGTGGCGGATATGCTGCTCCTCTTTCATCAACTCGATGGGCAGCGTAAAGATGGTGTTGGCTTTTATCTGGCGAATGCGGTTTGATTCCTCCATGATAATTTTGCGGCGTGTATCAGCGCTCATGGTTTTTTCAAGACCATCAACGATAAAGAGAATCTCTCGTGCCTTGTCTTCCTTGCGCAGTTGTTCTTTGGTTAGATCGATAAAGGTGTTGAATTTTGCGGAAAAATCAACAAACCGGTTTTTAAAGCTGTTGCGGATTGTTTCAGCATGTTCCCGAGTGCCGGAGAGTCCCATTTTCAGCCTGGCGGTAAGCCCCAGCATTCGCCCAAACAGAGAGGTTAATGAGAGAGGTTTGTCGGTATCAAGCTCTATTTCGGCACTGCCCTCACCTTTCAGCGAGGTATTGATCTCCTTTACCCTGTCCTGAAACCATTTGCTCATCGATTCGAGAATGGTGCTGTCGAGCTTCAGATTCACCTCACTGGCACGTATCAGCAATTTTTCGAGCTGAAAGATCAGGATGTCCATGTACTGCACGTTATCCATATCGAGCTCTTCATCCACGTTGCAGGTGACCACAAAAAAGCATTTGGGTGAGTTGAGCAACAAGGCATATTTGGCAAGTTCGGATGTTTTGCCCGATCCACGCATTCCGGCCAGGAAGAGAAGGGTTTTACTGGTGCGATTCGGATCATATTGAAATTCATACTGCCCGTTGGCATTTGCCTGTACATTCAACATGCTCAGAACTTCACGTTCCTGAAAATCGCCTCTCAGGTTTTTGAAATCAACATAGAAAGGGCTTTCCGGTGTTACCGGCGTGAAGCGGTCAACGACGGTCTCAATCTCCATCAATTGTTTGGCTTGCTGCATCAGATAATGATCTCTGTTTTGATAGGGATAGCACTCGACTTGCGAGCAACTCTCTTGCGCTTTTTTCAATATACATACCGGTGAGGAAATTCCGGAAACAACCCTCTGCTTTTCGGGGATGGAGGCAAACAAACGCTCTTCAGAGCCGCATGGCCCACAGTGTGGCGGAGGAGAGCGCTATGGCTGCCGAAAAGCTGAGCAGGGTACCGATAAGAATGTATTCTCCCTGCTTGGCTTTTTTTGACTCTTCAAATCGCAGGATTGATTTGGCTGCAAGCAGGAAGCCGATGCTTTCCGGGTGGCCTGCCAGAAAAAAGAGAAAGATCAGCCCCCGTTCCAGTTGACCAATGAGCGTCTCTCCGTTTTGCAGCCCCTCAAATCTGAGATTGTTTTTGATCGTCAGCTCTCTGGTTATGAAGGTGACGAGAAAACCGGCTCCTCTTACCGTTGCAATAAAGCCTGCAAACCCGATCATGAGCTGATATCCGAAACCGGTAAATGTGGCCCCATTCGCTCCCTGGGAAAGGAGCATGGCAAGCATGAGAAGGCTGAAGAGGTGAGCAGTCTGGTCGGTAATAAAGGTGGCGGTGTTCGCCTTTCCCAGCCGTTGTTTGATGAGATCAATGATGGTATGAAGGAGGAAAACCGCGAGGGGCGCCTGCCAGTTATGCCAGAGCTGGAGCAGCAGCCAGGTGGTTCCGGCGTGTATGGCTCCATGCAGGATGAGCATGAGGGGCAGCCGTTTGTTCCGAACCATTTTGTCTGGCTGGAGGAAATAGTCACCTATGAAGTGGGCGGCAATGAGTATCGCGGCAATTTTTTCCATTCCAACGGCTTTTTACGGATTTGAATTGTTTTATTGATGCGGCTCTCCGCAGATCGGGCAGGAGGGGTCACGCTGAACGCTGATCCTGCGCATGGTCATGGAGAGGAGGTCGCAGGTCAGAAGTGTATTGACGAGGGGAGTTCCAATTGAAAGAATCTCTTTTATTGCTTCAGTTGCCTGTATGCTGCCGATGAGGCCGGGGAGCGCTCCAAGTGGCCCTTTCGGGATGGATGCAGCAGGGACTCCCTCTTCGTGGAAAACGCACTGGTAGCAGGCGGTTTTGCCGGGATGAACGGTCATGGTCTGGCCGTGAAACTCCCTGATACCGGCATGGGAGTAGGGTTTGGCTGCATGGTGGCAGGCTCGTGCAATCAGGAATTTTGCATCAAAATTGTCGGTGGCGTCGATGATGAAGTCATATCCGGCGATAATTTTTGGCGCGTTGTCGGTTGTGAGTCGATAGGGATAGAGCGTGAGCCTGATATCGGGATCAAGGCTGTGCAGTCGCTCCTCTGCGGAGTTGACCTTCTCCTGTCCGATTGATGCCGTGGTATGGAGGATCTGGCGCTGGAGGTTGCTGAGATCGACCTTGTCGCCATCCATCAGTCCGATGGTACCGATTCCTGCCGCTGCAAGATAGAAGGCGACAGGAGAGCCGAGCCCTCCGGCGCCGATGATCAGTACTTTCGCTTCAAGCAGTTTTTCCTGCCCCTCTTCGCCGATTTCCTGCAGTGCAAGGTGGCGGGCGTATCGCTCCCGCTGGTTGTCACTCAATGGCATGTTTCCGCTTCTCCATGATGCATTGTTGTCTTGTTGCCATCAGACGGACCATTATAGGCTGGTTCCCAGTTTTTAAAGACAGGTTCTATATTTTTTTTGCGCAGCGCGGTGCAAAATTCTTTGGCGGTGCGGTCGTCAAAAATTTCAAACTGTCCCTCTTCCTTGTTCTCCGGGTTATCGTAGCCGCCAACGGTGGTGCGGCTTTCAATGCTCATTCGGGTAATGCCCAGTCCTGCCATGCCGTCGCGGTAAGCTGCGCTCTCCCTTGTTGAGAGAACCAGCTCCGTATCCGGCAGCGCTATGCGGAAGGCAAAGATCATGCGGGCGAGAAGGTGGTCATCAACGGGGAACGGGGGCTCATAACCGCCGGTCTGGGGTCTCATGCGGGGAAAGGAGAGTGACATGCCTGCACGCCACCAGGTTCTGCCAAGATATCGAAGGTGCCGGTAGAGGGCCAGAGCATCTTCAACCGGATCGGAGAGGCCGAACAGCACTCCGAGTCCGACGTTTTTTATGCCCCCTTCGAGGGCTCTTGCCGGGGTTTCAAGCCGGTCGATATAATCTTTTTTTGGCCCCCAGCGGTGCAGCGCCTCGTAACGCTCCCGGTTGTAGGTCTCCTGGTATATGGTGATGCCGGTGCAGCCGCAGTCGGCAAGTGCGCGGTATTCACTGACGCTCATAGGAAAGGCCTCAACCGAGACCCGTTGCATCTCCTGTGCAGCGATTTCAACACTTTTTCGGAGGTAGTCGAAGTCGGCAGCGGCTGTCCGTTCGCCGGTGAGGAGAAGGATGTCGCTGATGCCGAGCTTTTTCATGGCCTTCAGCTCCCGGACGATCTCATCGGGTTCAAGGCGGTGGCGCAGAGTTTTTCGGTCGGAGGCAAAACCGCAGTAGACGCAGCCGCTGGAACAGTAGTTCGAAAGGTAGAGCGGGGCGTAGAGCGTCATGGTGCGTCCAAAACGACGCAGGGTGATCGCTCTCGATTCGGCAGCAAGCGCTTCGAGGGAATCCGATGCATAGGGGGGCGCAAGCATGGCGGCAAGCGCCATCGTCTCCCGATTGTCCGTGAGCCAGTCGGGTATCTCCCTCATCCCTTTGCTCCCAGAAAAGCGGTAAGCGGACTTGTTGCTATGGCAGAGCCACTTTTTTGCATGAGCCCGGCCCTGAATGCTTTTCGTCCTGCTGCAACGGCTTCCGCAAAGGCTTCAGCCATCTCCGGTGGATTGCCTGCGACCGCCACAGCGCTGTTGACCAGCACCGCACTGCATCCCATCTCCATGGCATTCGCAGCTTCGGAGGGGGAGCGCAGTCCGGCATCAACAATGACCGGGATGCCGCTTTCACGGATGATGATCTCGATCATCGCTGCGGTGGCGACTCCCTGACCGCTGCCAATTGCTGAGCCGAGAGGCATGACCGAGGCGCATCCGACATCTTCAAGCCGTTTGGCCAGTACCGGGTCTGCTGTGATGTAGGGCATGACAAGAAAACCCTCACTTGCCAGAACCCGCGCGGCCTCCAGGGTTTCAATAGGGTCGGGCATCAGATGCTGTGGATTCGGGTGAATTTCAACCTTGATGAAGGGGCTTCCGGAGAGTTCACGGGCAATATGGGCGGCGCGTATTGCTTCAGCGGCGGTTGAAGCGCCCGAAGTATTGGGCATGAGGGTTACGCCCTCAATTGCTGAAAGAGGGCCAAAGAGGTCATCTTCAGCCTGTTCGCGGTTGAATCGGCGCAGAGCGACGGTAATAAGTTGTGCGCCGGATGCACGGACGGCTTCAAGCATGACCGTTGCATTGCTGAATTTTCCTGTTCCGAGAATCAGGCGGGAAGAGAAGGTATAAGAGCCGAGTTGCAAAGCATCCATAATAAATAAAAAAGGTTAACCACCGCCTGCGAAAATGAGAAGCTCAACCTGATCACCCTCTTGCAAGAGGCGGGTTGAGCGGTTTTCAGGGCGGATGATCTGCTGATTGACCACTACTGCCACACTTTTTCCGTCAGAGCCGATGATTGAGAGAAGATCGTTCACGGCAGAACCGGCAGGGAGTGGCTGTTGCTGCCCGTTCAGTTCAATAGTAATCATTTGTGCCATTTCTTCATTGTTTCTTTTGTCGTCAAATTGTGCCATGCCATGAATCATGCGGGGGGAGATATGCCGTGGTACATCCCCACCAACCCCACCAACCCGCAATCATACCATGAATCACATCGGGCCATACCCCACAAACCCTGCAAACCCGCAATCATACCATGAATCATATCGGGTAATATCCCGCCATTGTAGGGGCACGCCATGGCGTGCCCTTACGTAATCGCGTTCAACAAATCCGCCTCCAGATCCTCTGCATTTTCAAGCCCGACAGAGAGGCGTACGAGGTTGTCGGTACATCTCCTCCGCGCACGCTCCTCAATCGAGAGGGCTCCGAGTGTCATTTTGGCCGGTGATGCGATGAGCGACTCTACACCGCCGAGGCTGTCGGCAAGGATAAACAGTTTGATTCGTGCGACCAGTTGTTCGACAGCCGGAAGCCCCCCTTTAAGGGCAAAGGTTACCATTCCCCCGAACCCGCTCATCTGCTGTTTCGCCAGCTCATGCTGCGGGTGGGATGGGAGGCCTGGATAAAAAACCTGCTCCACTGCCGGGTGCTGTTCAAGAAATTTGGCAAGATGCAGGGCGTTTGCCTCATGCTCTTTCATGCGGATTTTAAGCGTTTTCAATCCACGAAGAATGAGCCAGCAGTCCCAGGGCGCCGGTATGGCTCCCGCTGCGGCCTGATAGTTTTTGATGATGGTGTGCAGCGCTGCATCCGAGGTGATGACAGCGCCACCGATGACGTCACTGTGCCCGCCAAGATATTTTGTGGTGCTGTGGACAACAATATCGGCTCCAAGTTCAAGCGGACGCTGGAAGTAGGGGCTTAAAAAGGTGTTGTCGACCGCGAGCAGGATGCCGCGCTCTTTTGCCAGTGAGGCAAGAGCGCGGATGTCGGAGAGCTGAAGAAGCGGGTTGCTCGGGGTTTCAATCCAGATCAGTCTGGTTTCCGGGGTGATGCATGCCTTATAACTCGCGGTATCTGAACTTTCTGCATAGCTTGTTGTGACCCCCAGCGGACGGAGGAGTTGCTCAAAAATGCGGTAACTTCCCCCATAGATATCGTTGCTTGCCACAATATGCTCTCCGGGTTTGACCACCTGGAGCGCGGCCAGGGTAGCGGCAACTCCGGAGGCGAAGGCGAGGCCATAACGACCGTTTTCAAGCAGTGCGATGGTTGATTCGAGCGCCGCTCTCGTCGGATTGCCGATTCTCGAATAGAAGAACTCACCGTGACGCTGCAGGTCAGCACGCTCGAAGGTAGAGGCCTGGTAAACAGGGACGGTTACTGATCCTGTATGGGGATCAGGAGCCTGTCCGTCATGAATGGCAAGGGTTTCAAACTGCATTGTTTTCTGCGTTAATGCGGATCAGAGACGATTCCCGCTTTGTTGATGTTCTTTCGATCGCCATGCTCTTGCGCCCGGTTTCGTTCTGCGCCAGACCGAATGCTTCAAAGAACTCCTTTCTGTGGAGGTCGAAATGGTTTTCGGTACGGTTGACCGGGAGAGGGCTGCAGCAAAGTTAACCGATATTTTCCATTTTTTTTATAAATCCTCAACTCTCATGTTGCCTGAATTTCATCGGTGCGGTTGTCATTGAGGATTTATAATAGTTGAACCGGAATGTTTCTCCGGATTGATCAAATTGCGTCTGCCAGTTCAGATAGTAATGGGCTCTTCTTCAAACTGATAGAGCAGTGTTGAGAGGTAGCGCTCTCCGGTATCCGGCAGAATGACGACAATACGTTTTCCTCTGTTTTCCTCACGAAGTGCAAGCTGCAGGGCGGCATAAACCGCTGCACCTGACGAGATACCAACAATAAGTCCCTCGGTTTTTGCCAGTTTGCGACCCGTACGCAGGGCATCTTCGTTTTTTACCGGGATAATTTCATCGTAAATGGCAGTGTTCAGGATAGCAGGTACAAAGCCCGCGCCGATTCCCTGTATTTTGTGCGGACCGGGTTTATTGCCAGCAAGAACCTGTGAATCGAAGGGTTCAACAGCGACAATTTTTACCTCGGGGTTCCGCTGTTTGAGTACCTCTCCTACACCGGTAATGGTGCCTCCGGTGCCTACGCCGCTGACAAAAATATCAACGTTCCCGTCGGTATCGTTCCAGATCTCTTCGGCCGTTGTTTTGCGGTGGATCTCCGGATTTGCAGGGTTTTTGAACTGCTGTGGAACAAATGAGTTCGGATATTCAGCACTCAATGCCTCTGCTTTCCTGATTGCTCCGCCCATTCCTTCCGTACCAGGTGTCAGTACCAGTTCGGCGCCAAGCGCCTTGAGCAGGTTTCGGCGTTCGATACTCATGGTTTCAGGCATGGTGAGGATGAGCCGATATCCCTTGGCCGCAGCAATAAACGCCAGTGCAATACCGGTATTGCCGCTTGTCGGCTCGATGATGATGCTCTCTTTATGGAGTAAACCCTGTTTTTCAGCAGCTTCAATCATTGAAAAACCGATGCGGTCCTTGACACTGCCGCCGGGATTGAAGTATTCGAGTTTGGCAATAATCGTTGCCAGGGCCTGATGCTCAAGAGTGAAATTTCCAAGTTCAAGAAGAGGAGTGTTACCGATCAGATCGGTCAGTTTTTTTGCGATGCGTTCCATAGTTGTTACCTGTTTTGAGGGTTGAAAAGAACACGATGAATGAATAAGCCGTTAAATTAAAAATCTCGTTAAACAACGAAAAAGCCGATTCTGACATTCAGAACCGGCTTGCAAGAGGTTACATACTTCATGAAATCATGTGCGAGTTACCATCTCTTTCCCGATATTCTTTTGTCAGAATAGTGCAGCCCTATGCAACAGCAACAGGGCATTGGAAAGGGGTTCGAAGCTATCGATTTCATAGGTTGTCTTTTCTTTGGTTGTTTCTTAACGATTGTTAACTCTTTTTTTGATCATTTCCAAAAAACTTTTTTTGAAATAAAGAGTGGTCATCATTTTTTTTCAGGTGTTACTGATTTTTTTCAGGGCATAGAACATGATAAGAGAGATGAGGCCGAGCATGAACGAAAGCAGAGCGGCTTTTTCAAAGTTACCTTCAAAAACAGCGTTATAGACGGCCAGCGAGACGGTTTCGGTTTTTCCGATAATATTGCCCCCCAGCATGAGCGTAATACCAACTTCACCGAGCGAACGGCCAAGTGAGAGGATGAGCCCTGTAAGCAAGGCGTGCCTGATTGCGGGAAGCACTACGAAAAGGTAGGTCTGCAATCTGCTTTTCCCCAGAGTCCAGGCAGCTTCAGAAAGTGCCGGGTTCATGGCGGCAATTGCTGCCTGGACTGACTTGACAACCAGGGGCAGCCCGGCGATAAATGAAGCGATGAAGACACCACTCTGGCTGAAAATGATTTCCGACCCCATAGCGAGGAGGGGCTGGCCAATAATTCCGTTTCGTCCCAGAAGCAGAAGAAGCAAAAAGCCGGTGGCAATGGGGGGAAAAACAAGTGGCAATGTGATGACAGCGTCAGCAATAAAGCCAAAAAAGCTCTTGCCCTTTGTCAGAAGGTAGCCTGAAATCACTCCTGCTGCAAGATGCAGTGTCAGAGTTATGGCAGCCGTTTTCAGCGTGAGCATGAGCGGTTCTGCCACCTCACGACTGAAAAGCATGGTACTGTTGCTCTCCATCAGAGCCCGTATTTCCGAAGGATAGCAGCGCATTCGGTCTCTTTCAGGAATTGCAGGAACCCTTTTACTTGCGCTTGCGTCTCAAATCCTTTGACAACTCCTGCCTGAATATGAATCGGTGTATAGAGTGACGGATCGGCAGCAAGATAGCCACCAATGTTATCCTGAATGCCAATGGCATCCGTAATGTTGATAAAACCGGCATCAATTTCCCCTGATACCAGATAGGCGGAGACCTGGGGAACTGTGGAGACCACCAGGAGTTTGCTCCCTACCGCTTCTGATAACCCTGATTTTTTCAGGTATTCAGCCGCAACACGTCCATAAATGGCTTTTTTGGCATCAGGGATACCAACCCTTGTAATCCCTCTTTCCCGTATATCCGTTATTTTCTTCATGTGGAGGCCACTGCGCCATGCAAGCACCAGTGTTCCTTTGCCAACGGGATAGTAGTTGGAAAAAGTGATGGGAGAGTGGTCAAAAAAGGTTCTGTCTCCAAAAATAATCGAGACATTGCCACTCATTTGGGCCTGGGAAATAACCTGCTGCATATTGCCAAAAACGGCATCGACGTGACTTCCGCTTTTCCGTTCATATTGTTCAGCGATCTCCATAAGGGGCCGCTTGTAGCCTGCTCCTGCAGCAATGGTTATGGTTTCCGCTTTCAGGATTGGCGAAAAAAGGGAAAAGAGAAGAAGAAGCGGGAAAAACAGTTTTCTGTTCATGCTGTGAGTTTCGTTTGAGAAGGTGCAGAGGAAAAAAATCCCGGCGCCGGAGAAACGCCGGGAAGGTGTAACAGAGAAAGAACAGGTGCTGATGGGAAAAAACTCAGTAATGGAATGCAACCGTTGCCAACATGGTAAATGGCGCTCCGGATTGATAGGATGTTTTCAGGGTTTTGTAGTCCGATGTACTGATCATGCTGACATATTGCTTGTCAAAAATGTTCAGGAAAGAGAGTGAGCAATCGACCTGTTTAAAACCGGGCATTTTTCTGCTCCAGGTAAGATCGAGGTCAAAAAGTGTTGTTCCGTCAATCTTTTCCTTGTGCAGCACATCGCCATAACGAACAGAGGTGTATCGGACAATGGGCGATATGGTCAGGTTTCCGGTTTTGTAGCTGACCATCCCTTTTGCAAGGAATTCGGGAGCATCGGGAACCTGTTCGCCCTTCACCTTGATGATTCCTCCTCCCGGAGCATCGGAGTTGATCTCCTGGGAGAAAGAAAATCTGTTCCACGAGAATGACCCGTAACAACTCAGGTTATCAACAGGCTTGTACTCGGCTTCCAGTTCAAACCCGTAACCTCTGGCATCGGCATTGTTCATCGGGTATATTGCATTGAGCGCCGGATCATAGAGCACAGCCTGCTTGTTCTTGTGCAGCGCATAGTAGATGGTTGGGGCAATGCTCCAGTTGCTGCCTTGTACGTTCATGCCGAGTTCGACATTTTTTGATGTTTCCATCTCCCGCTCGCTCCAGAGCTGCTGAAAGGTGATGCCCTTGCTGTCAAAACTGCTGAACTGTGAGATATAGTAGGGATAGATATCGACATGTGTTACATAGTTTTCCCCGTATGCGGCATGAATGGTGGCATTATCGCCAACAGTTCTTGTAAGGGTCAGATTGGGAAAGAGCCTGCTGAAGCTTTTTGTATCCAGGGCGCTGGCTTTGGTATTGATCGCCGGGTCACTGGCAAGAGCCGCATCGTAACTGAGGTCGCCAACCCCCGTTGTGTTGCAGGTAATGATCGATGGCAGCGTATAGTTGATATATTTTACCCCTCCTTCAAGCTTATAGGCGCCGAAGCGGTATGTCGCCTCAAGAAAAGGGGAGTGCAGTTCATGGCTTGAACTGTTTGAGAGAATGTTCCACTGATCAAAAACCAGCTTGCCGTTGACGACCTTGTAGTTTTTCCACGAAGTCGGTGGACCGGGACGAACCTGTGTATGATAGAGGTAGCCAAAATCAAGATCGATATCGGAGAGTCTGGTTGTGTACTCGGCAAGAACTCCCTTGAGATCGTGGTCGATGTCCCACCGTCTGATCCGGTTCTGGCTATTGGCAAGGGTAATGGTTTCGAGATAGTATCCCTTGTCGCTCCAGTAGTAGGGTTTAACGTTGAGTTTCGAATGCTCGCCTGTTTTGACCTCGAGGTTGGCCATCACCATCCAGTCCTCAAATTTGTTACGGTTGTAGCCGTAATAGTCATAACTGTCAGGATTTGTGCCGTAATCATTCGTATAGGCGCTTTCAGGGTTACAGAGTTGAGCATAGCTCAGTGGCTTGTAGGCATGGATATCTCCCTTGCTGTAGGTTACAAATGTCTCAAGTTTGACGTTGTCGCTGAACTCTTTTGTCACTCCTGCCATGACGTTGGTTCTCTCGCTGTTACCCTCGCCTTTCCATTTGTCCGCAGCACTGTCAGAAAATGAGATAAAGCTTTTGACCTTGCCAGGGAGCGAGCCGGAATCAATACGCATAAAGGTGCGGTAAAAATTCTGACTGCCGATTCCCTGCTTGAGAAGCACACCAAAGCTCTCTTCGGGGCGACGGATTTCCATATTGATTTTGCCGCCGACATCAGCAAGCCCCAGTCCTGCATTGGCGGGCATGACACCGGTATAGATGTTGATATTGCTGAAATTCTCAAGGTCGTAAATGGTTGCGCCGCCACCTGGTCTTCCCGTTAACGGAAGAGCTTCAACGTTCACCGTTGTGGCCGGAACACCACCGGATGTTGCCTCAACACCCCGGAAACGAAATGATTCATGATAGTTGACAATATCGGCAAGCCCATAGGGATCAACACTCTGCTGGCTGAGCGAGGGCATCAGATTGATCGCCTTGTAGACTGACATCTGTGAGGGATTCAGCAGCTCCGACTCCTTTCCGGTTACGCGTTGCAGAATGTCGCCTTTCTTCCCGGTCACGGTTATTTCAGTGGCGCTGACCTCACTTGCTCCGTTTGCCGAAGAATTTAGAGGGATTTCAGTGCCTGAAGCCATTTCGGAAACAGCAAGGAGAAGAACCAGAAGAGCTATTTTTTTCATAGTTGTTACCTATTCGTTATTACCTTAAAAATATAGCGAAAGTGAAATTTTTTTATTCATTCCTTATTACCTTCTCCAGGCATCATGAAAGAGGTGTGGTCTGATATCATGGTTATGCAATCAATACGTTGTTTACTAAATTATATAACGGAAAATAAAAAAAAGCTGGCCTCAATCAAGTAGTGGTGCATCTTTATGTTGAAAAGAGCTTGTAATACGTGATAATATTAAAAAATAAACTCATTTTACCTAATAAATTTAGTTAAAGTATCGAAAAGGCCTTATTTTCTGTGATTAATAGCTTGCTCTGCAGAAGAGCCGAACCGTCATCTGTTATTCAGCCAGTTTTGACAGGAGGCTCCAGGAGAAACCAAAACAGTTATTTTTTGATAAGCGGCGCGTCAGCTTTTCAGGAAATACGATGGCGTACTGTACCATGAATAAACTCTCTGTCCTCATTACTGGCATAGATCAGCGGGAATCACTCTGTTTTCTTGAACTCAATGCATCAGGCATAGAGCTTGGAATGCTGCTGTTTGACCTGCAGCCGTTTTTCAGGAAAGGGTGCAGGGTAAATGTTCTTTTTAAGGAAACCGAGGTTGCCCTTGCAAAGGGGCTCATGGGAGAAACAAGTTTCAGTAACAGCTTTCCTGCTGCAGTCACAAAAATAAGAGCAGGCTCTCTCCTTGCCGAGATCACCCTTCAATGCAGTGCAGGGGAGATCGTGAGTATCATTACAGCGAAAGCTGCAGAACGGCTGGGGCTGCAGGAAAAAGATGACGTTACGGTATTGATCAAGGCAAGTCAACTCTCGCTTGAGCTGCTTCATAACGAACATTCCGCTAAACGATGATCCACCTCTCGGTTTCCAAAACGCTTTCAGGCACTCAAGGGACTTTTGAACTTTCGGTGGATCTCTCTTTGCAGCCCGGGACGCTGCAGACCCTGTACGGCAAATCGGGCAGCGGCAAGAGCACACTGTTGCGTATTCTTGCCGGATTGGTAAAACCCGATAGCGGACATATTGAAGTTAATGGCCAGATATGGTTCGACAGTACTGCACGAATCAATTTGCCGCCACAGAAAAGAAAGGTGGGGCTTGTTTTTCAGGATTATTCGCTTTTTCCGACGATGACGGTGAAGGAAAACCTGCTGTTTGCCCAGGAAAAAAGAGATGAACAGAAGGTAAACCGGCTTCTTGAACTGACCGATCTTCAGGCCCTTAAACATCGCTATCCGGCAACCCTTTCCGGAGGTCAGCAGCAGCGGGTTGCTTTGGCAAGAGCCATACTTCGGGAACCCCACATCCTGCTGCTTGATGAACCGCTTTCAGCTCTCGATCAAGTTACCCGCAACAGGCTTCAGGATGAAATCCTGAATTTTCACAAGCGCTTCCGATTGACAACCATTCTGGTCTCTCATGATAAACAGGAGGTTTTTAAACTTTCCGATACGGTTAACGTGCTTGATCGGGGGGGTATCATCCGCAGTGGAACCCCTCTTCAGGTTTTTCTTGATCGCAAGAGCTCAAATAAATTTTCTTTTGCAAGCACTATCCTGAGTATCCGTCAAGTGGACTGCATCTATCTTGCCGTTATCGGTGCTGGAAACGAACTGGTTGAAGTTGTGCTCAGCGAAAGCGACATCGCAACACTCAAGGTTGGCGATGAGGTGCTTGTTGCCTCGAAAGCATTTAATCCGATTGTCATAAAATTGTGAACATGCAGCGCCCCTTGATTCATCCTGAAAGAAGTTTCCTTTCCATTTTCCGGAAATTATTTTCGTTTATCTGTCTGAGCGTCTCAAACCCTTTCGGGGGAGAAAATCCGCAATATCAGGATACTCTCCTTCTGGCAAGAGGAGTATTCGAGATGAAACAGTTGTTGGTAGGTGCGGCGTGTTTTATTGCTCTTTTCTTAAGAAATAGGGGCTTAATTTGATTTTTGCCTGAATAGTTAAGGTTTATTGCCAATAATCTGTTGATATATTTTGTTTTCGTTATAGAGTGATGTATATACCGACAGGGGTGATCAGTGTTGATGTGCTCTCTTTTTTTTAATCATCGTTATGTTTTCATCTCTATAACGATAACTTTTTGATCAAGCCATGAAAGGTCTCTCTCTGATTGTGGTTTGTCTGTTTATTCTTGCAGTGGTCACTTTTTTTTCAATGGGAATCGGGAGGTATCCGGTATCGCCGGCATCATTGTTCTCATGGATCGCTACCGGCCAATGTACAGACGATAATCTTCCGGTTATTCTTTTCAACATTCGCTTGCCCCGGCTTATTGGGGCGATAGCCTCCGGGGGAGCTCTGGCAATGTCCGGAGCCGCGTATCAGGGGATGTTCAGAAACCCGATGGTGAGTCCTGATATCCTCGGTGTCAGTTCCGGCGCCGGATTTGGGGCGGCATTGGCCATTTTGCTTTCATTGCCTGTGGCCGGAATACAGATTCTCTCTTTTGGCGGTGGCATAACCGCTGTGCTGATAGCGGTCAGCATCAGCAAGACAATCGGCCGCAGTCACGATTCTGTTCTTGTGCTGGTGCTTTCGGGAATCATTATCTCCTCTCTCTTTGGCGCCCTTCTTTCGATGCTCAAATATGTTGCTGATCCTGATGACAAGCTGCCCGCCATCACCTACTGGCTCATGGGCAGCCTTGCCAATATCCGGATGAACGATCTGATGGTGATTCTGCCGCTTCTGTTGGTCGGGAGTATTCCCCTGATGCTGGTAAGCTGGAGGCTGAATGTGCTTTCATTTGGCGAAGATGAAGCCCGCTCGCTTGGTGTGCATACGGGCTGGATGAGAGCGCTGGTGATTCTTTGCGCAACACTCATGTCGGCGAGCATCATATCAATCACCGGTATTATCGGCTGGGTTGGTCTTATGGTGCCCCATCTTGCCCGCTTTGTTGCAGGGCCAAACCACCGGATGTTGCTGCCGGTCTCATTCCTCTTTGGCGCCATTTTTATGTTACTGGTTGATAACATTGCTCGCTCAGTGGTTTCAGTTGAAATCCCCATCGGCATTATCACGGCGCTTCTCGGCGCCCCATTTTTCATCTGGTTCCTGAAAAAATCATCCAGAAAGTCATGGTAATGGAGAACAACATATCGCTGGAACTCTGTCATACCAATCTGGGCTACAATGGTCGGGTGGTTTTACGCGATGTCAGCCTGACCATTCAGACCGGTGAGATTGTCTGCCTGCTTGGGCCAAACGGCGTGGGGAAAACAACACTCTTCAAAACCATTCTCGGTTTTATCAAGCCTCTTGGGGGAGTGATTACGATTGATGGAACCGATATTTCACGCTTTGCACCAAAAGATTTTGCCCGGTTGGTTGCCTATGTGCCTCAACTTCACCACTCGCCATTTCCCTACACGGTACGTGATGTTGTGCTGTTCGGTCGAACGGTACATCTCCCTCTTTTTGCTTCTCCGTGCAAGAAAGACTGGGATATTGCCGACAGTTTTCTCGAACTGCTCGATATCACTCATCTCGCCGAGAGAGCATTTTCGGAGCTGAGCGGTGGGGAGAGGCAGATGGTGATTATTGCCCGTGCCTTGACGCAGGAGGCCAGATTCATCATTCTTGATGAGCCGACTTCAAACCTCGATTACGGCAATCAGGTACGGATTATTCGTAAAATCGGGGAGCTATGCAAACAGTCCGTGGGCATTCTCATGGCTACTCACACGCCCGACCACGCTTTTATGATTGCCTCAAAAGTTGTTGTGGTTAACGACGGCTCCTTGTTCTGCTGTGGAACGCCTGAGACGATGCTTACCCCTGAAACGCTGAAACAGATCTATGGCGTCGATGTACAGGTGTTTGATACGCCAGATAATGGAATCTGTTCACGAAAAGTATGTGCTCCGTTTTTTCTAAACCCAAACAAGAACTGATATGTCAGCGACAAAAATGAAAGGTTCCATGTCGTTTATCATGACGCTTCTGCTGATCCAGAGCGCCAACATCGCCAGTGCAGAACCTGTAGTACTTGACGGCATCAACGTTACCGCACCATCGGTATCGAAGCGTGATGATCTTGATCCCGAAAGCATCACCAACCCCTATCGGGTAGAGTCGAGCGCCAGTTTTGGAACAGAGATATTCACCCGGAAAGAGATTGCAGCATATGCGCCCAAAGATCTCTTTGATCTTTTGAATAAAGCAGCCGGTATGAACCTGACCTATCAGGGCAGGCGGAGCCCGTTTTCGCTTGACCAGCGAGGCGGTGGACAACTTACCTATATTCTTGATGGCGCTGTTTTGCCCTCCTCTTCGAGTCGAATTCTGCAAAAAATTCCCCTCCAGGATATTGAGGAGATTCAAATTGTTCGTGGAGCGACCTCTCTTGCTCTTGGTCCCACACGTACACCCGGTCAGTGGGGCACAACCTCAGGCGTCAATACCGGATTTATCGTGATTCGCACAAAACATCCCCAAAAAACTGAAGGTGTGGTTTCTGCCTATACCGAAAAATCAGGTTCACTGCCATTTGCTACAGGCGAAAATCTCTATGCAGGCACCCGTTTCGGTACTGCTGCCTCGTCGTTGCGTGGTTATGTTGCTGGTGGTGCTGCCGCTTATGATCGCTCCAGTAACGACAGGTGGTTTGATGGACAAAATGGACAATCCGGCATGATCAATGCAGGCGTAACGGTTGGCAAGTTAAGCGTTGATGCAACTGGTTATACCGATACCGGCAGGTTGGAAATGCAGCGAGGTGTAACCTATTCGGGTGCGTTAGCTCCAGATAAATGGTACTACGATCCGCTGACAACTTCACTTCTTTCATCCACGGTGACCATGGCGTGGAATCGTGATCAGGTAACGATTTTATCGCTCTTTAAAACCAGATATGAACAAGAAGAGCATAATGAAAGTTTTGCAAACGCCATGGTGTCGCTTCGGAACTATTCGGAAGAGTCGAGTGGCTACAGCATTCGCCATAATGCACAATTTGGCAATACTTTAGTGCAGCTTGGCTGGCAAATTAACAACAGTAATGGTTTTGGTCCGAACCTGAGCAATCCCTATAACAATTTTGATACAACAGTTAAAGGATGGTCGTGCAGTGTTGAGCAAAAACTCTTTGATGGGGCCTTATCGCTTGACGGTGGCTATCGTCGTGACCTGACACATAGTGATGTATCGAGTACCGTGGCCGCTAAACCACTTGCGAACCATGACGTTGATATGGAAGCGGCACAAGTTGTTGCACTTGGCGCTCGCTGGAAAATGAATGAACTCCTGGCATTGAATGCCCGCTATTTTCATGGTGATGAAGGTACGCCAAGTGATTTCACCATGACGACGCAATCAGGAGCGCCACTTCATGCTGAAAAACAAAAGCGCTTTGAATTAGCTCTTGAAGCCGCGCCAGCAAGTTATTTCAAGCCAATGCTCACATGGTTCAGCTACGATATTGATAATCAAAAATCGGTGCTTGCTATGGGGAACAATGTTCTGCAAACCTATACCGTCAATGGTGAAACCTACTATTACTACACCGAAGCTGATGTTTTGCGCAGAGGTATTGAGCTTGCAGTGAAGGGTGACGTTCGGCAAAGCACCTCATACAGCTTTTCGTGGACACATTTAACCACCAACAGTACAACAACAAACGGCGTAACTACTGATGGTGTCGGAGTCTCGACCCCGGAGAATTATTTTTCAGCACTGCTCAGCCACTCGTGGGAGAAGTATCGGGCAAATCTCTCTATCAAACAGGTCAGTTCGTGGCAAACATCAGCCAGTCCGGTTGGGATACAGAACGCAGATCTTGGGGAGTATACCACGGTTGATGCCAATATCATGCGGACATTTACCTTCTCGGGCTCACGGCTGACGGCAACACTCTATGGTCACAACCTTGGTGATGTCCACTACTCAACCCGTTATGTAACAGGCTATTATCCAGACAGAGGACGCACGCTTGGCCTGGAATTGAGCATGGCGTTTTAAAAAAATAGAAAAATCCGCCCGGTCACTTTGAAGCTCTGCTGCTGAAGCTTGGTATTGACGGAATGGTGGAGCGAGGAGATGCTGGTATGTGGATCATTTTCAGAAAATCAACGAGAGTGATATGAAGAGGTATAGCATGAGACTGGTTCGATCGAGCATCCTGGTTATGCTGGCGCTTTTTGTTACCCTGCTTTCGGCTTACAGCTCCACGGAGAGAAAATTGCCACACGCCACTTGTGAAGTGACCGACATGGCCGGACGGAAAATGGTCGTCCCCTCTGTCATCAGGCGTATCTACGTGAACAAGCCCGGCAGTGTGCTGATGTATGCCGTTGCTCCCGATATGCTTGTCAGTCGATCGTTATGGCTGACCTATAACACAAAGCGTTATTTGAAAAGCTCTTATCTGCAATTACCCTACGTTGATGGCTCCGTTGAGGAGATTGTCAGGCTCAAACCCGATATCATCATCTCCAGTTTCAACATTAATCCAAAAACAAAAGATGAGGCGGAGAGACTCAGCCAAAAAATTGGTATTCCGGTCTATATGGTTCCCATTGATATGGGGATGTATGAGCAGACCTTCAAGGCGCTGGGCGAGCTTCTGAACCGTAAGGAACAGACGGGCCGGATGAGAGCTTTTCTCCATACCTGTTTTGACGGGATTGCTCTCAAGTCGAAACAGATACCTGAGAAGCAGCGCGTTCGGGTCTATTACGCAGAGGGAGAGCGTGGTCTCAATACCGATCCTTCAGCTTCTTTCCATAGCCAGATTCTCGACGTTGTCGGCGCCATCAACGTCGCTCAGGTGGCAGTAGCCTCCGGTCAGGGCATGAGTGCCGTATCCATGGAACAGCTTTTGTTGTGGAATCCCGATGTGGTGCTTGTCTGGACAGGCATGGGCTCCTCAATGAGCACCATGCATGCCATCCAGAATGATAACCTCTGGGCAACAGTGCGGGCGGTTAAAAATAAAAAACTCTATCAGATACCATTTATGCCTTTTGGATGGTTCGACCGTCCTCCCTCTACCAACAGAATCATGGGGGCCATCTGGACGGCGCAGCAGCTTTATCCCGGCATCTATCACTACGATCTGAAAAAGGTTACCCGTGAGTATTTCGACATTTTTTATCACTATAAACTGACTGATGAAGAGCTTGCCGCACTCCTTCACCCCAACCCTCAACTGCTGATAAATTCGACATCAGGAAACCACTAAATCCAGATCTCATGCTGAAACCATTACCGATAATGGAAAACACCGGCGGTGTGCTGGCTGTGTGTGGAGCACCGCCGCCACTGCACGCAAAAACCACTGAAAATGGTGTGCCTCTGCTCAGAAAGGGAGCCCTGAACCTTTATGTGAATATGCCTTGTCCGCTCAAGGTGGTCGCTAAAATGGCGATTGGTGAATTTGCAGAACAATACAATGCTTCGCACGACATTCAGCTCTATTCACCCATGCTGCACGATGGAAATTCAAAAGGCATTGAGGGAGAGCTGAAAGCAGCGCAGTCGGAGGATGAACTGCCTGAAGTGCTGGTTGCCTCAGGTTTGCATACGGTGCTCTCCCGGCATTTCAAAAAGAGCTTTATCGATACAGGTATCTATACCGGTATCACCAGCCCTGCAGCGCTGGCGGTTATGCCGGAGAGCTTTCGGAAGCTTGCCACGGAGCACAATATCGGGATTTTTGGTATCGGATACTGGAGTATTGTACTCGATTTATCGATCAATCCGGTTGAGTCGTATCCTCGCCGGTGGCGGGATCTGGTTGAGCCGCGTTTCAAGGATCTTGTGACGGTGCATGGTTACAATGGCAAGGCGAGCATCGCTACGCTTCTGATGATTCTCAAGGAGCAGCTCGGTAGTGGGGCCGCAACCGATTTCGCCCGCAATATTCGTAACATCTGGCATTTCGCTGAAATACTCAAGCGCATCGACTCCTCCGAACCGCGCCGTACCCCCTTCAATCTGCTGCCGAACGCGGCAACGGTGCAGATGCCGTCACGCAAAAATGCAGCCATTCTTGAGTTTGAAGATGGGCCTGTTCTTGCGCCTATGCTGCTGTTCGTCAAAACATCACGAATGGAAGAGTGCCAGCCGATTGTCAACTTTTTTCACACCGATATTATTCGGCAGGCGTTGAAAAGGGGAGACCTCTCTTTTGCTGAAGATGTTAACTGGCAGGAGCCGTTCAGCTTTCCCTCGTGGGATTATCTGTTGAACAATGACTATGAAGAGCTGACCGCCATGCTCGATATTGAACTGAAACAAGGGCTTCGTCCTGATGCTTTTCAACTCTGATGGAATGAACACATGAAACTTGTCACCATATCCGGACCTCCCTCATCGGGCAAAACTGCAGTGCTGGTCAATGTCATCAAATCGCTCAAGAGTTCCGGGTTACGAACAGGAGCGGTAAAATACGATTGTCTTGCTACGGACGATGATCAGCTTTTTCGCTCTCTTGGTATTCCGGTTCAGACGGGGCTCTCCGGTAATCTCTGTCCCGACCACTATTTTGTCAGCAATATTGAGGAGTGCCTGAAGTGGGGTATCTCCCTGAATCTTGATCTCCTTGTCTCCGAAAGCGCCGGGCTCTGCAACCGCTGTTCTCCGCATATCAAGGGAGTGCTTGCCGTATGCGTCATCGATAATCTCATGGGAGTCACCACGCCAAAAAAGATTGGGCCCATGCTCAAGTTTGCCGATATCGTTGTCATTACGAAGGGTGATATCGTCTCACAGGCTGAACGTGAAGTTTTTGCCTTTCAGGTACGACGGGCCAATGCAAAAGCGAGAATCATGCATGTTAACGGCATTACCGGCCAGGGAGCAAGCGAGCTGACCTCTCTTTTTTTAAAGGCGCCTGAAACAGAAAGCCTTGATGGCGGAATACTGCGCTTTTCCATGCCGGCAGCATTATGCTCCTACTGCCTCGGTGAAACTAAAATCGGCATGGAGCATCAGCTCGGAAACGTCAAAAGAATCAAAATCAAGCAGGAACAACCATGATTGCAATACTTGAAAAGAAAATCGGGCACTTGACTGCTGAATTTCCTCCACTCACCGGATTTTTCAGTGATTACGGCATCACCTTCAACGATCTCCATGCAACACTTGGAGATTCACTTGACCTTTTATCGGAAGAGATCTATGAAGATATGGGGATTGATCGTGAGAAACTGCTTGAAAATCTCGATGGCTTTTTACAGCGCATTGCCCTTGCCGAAATCGACGAAAGGCCCCTGGTGTCAGATATTACCATACTCGGTGGTCACGATAAAAGCGGAACGCCTGAAGAGGTCGAGCTGACACTTGTGCGTGGCTCCATTACAAGTATTGTGGGGCCAACCGGATCCGGGAAAAGTCGTCTGCTTGCCGATATTGAGTGGATGGCGCAGAACGATACACCAACGGGCAGAACGATACGGGTTAATGGCAAAAAACCTGATCCTGAACTTCGCTTTTCCCTTGAGTATAAGCTTGTCGCTCAGTTGTCGCAGAATATGAACTTTGTGATGGACGCCACCGTAGCCGAGTTTGTTTTCATGCATGCTGAAAGCCGGATGATCAACACGCTCGATACTCTTGTCGCCGATATTATTGCGCAAGCCAATCTTCTTGCCGGTGAGCCGTTTACAGCGCAAACACCCCTGACTGCGCTTTCCGGAGGGCAGTCACGAGCCTTGATGATTGCCGATACTGCTTTTTTAAGCTCTTCACCGGTTGTGCTGATTGACGAAATTGAAAACGCCGGTATCGATCGCAAAAAAGCACTCTCTCTTCTGGTCAGAAAGGAGAAAATTGTGCTGATGGCAACCCATGATCCCATTCTTGCCCTGATGGCCGAGCAGCGTCTTATCATCAAAAATGGCGGAATTCACAAAATCATCGAGACAACAGGCAAGGAACGAGAGAATCTTGTCCGACTTGAAGAGTTTGACAATAAACTCTTGGCACTTCGCACCCGTCTGAGAAGTGGTGAGCTTATTGAAGAGTTATAACATCAATGAAAAACGCAGTTCACTTATTGGCAAGCAAAAAAGGTCGTTGGAAGAGTTGTTTTCCGGGATTTCGGCCTGGCTTTTTGGGCGAAGAGTTTCTGGATACCGATTGCTTGCTGAAGCTGGATTATGGTAACCTTGTTCTTCGACGGCAGACACATCTGTTTCTTGGCTGCGGAGTTCTTGCTTCAACAGCGCTTCTTCTGTTTTTCTGGCTTGTCATCATCAATTGGGATTTCATCGCTTCCGGACAAGGAGTGTCAGGCCGTGCAGTTCCTGGCGACACCTATGAAACGCTTACCACCATGATAGCGTTTACAGCGCCTCCATCTGCTCCGGAATCAGGGAAAGCTCGCGCAGTGACACTCCCTGCGGCCCCCTTCACGGTTGGAAAAATTGTCAAGGTCAGGCAGGAGGAGGTGATCGCTGCACAGCCTGCAGCAACGCAGAGTGAACTCAAAGAGCTCAACCGGAATGAGGAGGCCCAGGGCGCCCAGAGTACGTCGGGATCTGGTATTGGTTCCGGTATTGGTTCCGGAAAAGGGGGTGAATCATCAGCTCTTGAAGGTTTTGGCGAAGATGGAACGATTTTTGGAAGATGCGAGGTAATGCCCGCCTTTCTTGAACAGAAAAAACCTCGTTACCCTGAGGCGGCAAGAATCGCGGGCATTACAGCCAGGCTGTTAGTCAAGGTTTTAATCGGCGCTGACGGCTCTCCTCTCAAGGCAATGATCATCAAACGTATTCCCGAAGAGTGCAATGCGTTTGATGCAGTCACATTGCAATCGGTGCTTGAATCAACATATACCCCGGCTGTTCAGAATGGCAGGGCAGTAAAGGTATGGTGTATGATTCCAGTCAGTTTCAGGATTGATGAGTCGTAAAGGATGAGGGAGTTAAGGAGTGGGGGCTGTCCGTGGATCTCGTACCGAAGCTTTGCAGGTCGTGATGAGCGTGTGGTGTGCACCCATTTTTTATAAATGGAGCATCTCCTCGATCAAGGAAGCGGTTTAATGCCAGAAAGGGAAAGAGCATTTTCATCTCATTCTCCTTCTGGTATGACGACGAGAATAGTGGGAGATGCGGGGGCTCAGTTTACACCGATAATAACGCTTGAGGCTTTAAACACCGCACAGGCAGTGTCACCCTCTTTGAGTGCAAGTTTTTCAGAACTTCCGTGGGTAATGATGGCCGAAATGATATTGCCGTCACCAACTTCAAGATCAACTTCCGTGCTGACAGGCCCTTCGATAATTTTGGTGATCTTGCCGGGCAGGATGTTTCTTGCGCTCAGTTTTGTGTCGTGCAGCTCCTGGGCGATAATGATTGAACTTGACTTGATGATGGCATAGGCATTCACTCCCTCTTTCAGTCCGAGGTTGTCAACCGCGCCGATCGTGATAATCGAGGTTATACGGGTGTCGCCTTTGAGCTGGAGGGTGATTTCGGCATTGACTGCGCCTCTGGTAACTTTTTCCACTGTACCTGCAAAAACGTTACGTGCACTGATTTTCATGGATATCCTTTTAAGAAATTGATAAAAAAGATGGGCATTGCTGAGACGCCCCTCAAGATTCTGGAGAAATTTCCGATGCTCTTCCTGAACAACCCGGAACTGTTCGATAATTTTTTTCCCCTCCCGGGTCAGTACAGTGCCTCCTCCCCCTTTTCCTCCCGTCATGCGGTCAACAAGCGGTTTTTCAGAGAGATTGTTCATCATGTTGACCAGATGCCAGGCCGTTTTATAGCTGATTCCTGCGGCTTTGGCTGCGCTGCTGATTGAACCGAGTTCATCAATCTTTTCCAGCAGGGCAATCCGGTCACCGCCGAGAAACCTGTTTTCCGCCTTCTGAAACCAGATGGAACCCTCAAGACCTATCGCCTCTTTATTGCATTTCATCCAGACCCTCCTCCTGAAGTGGTTTCTCTTTTGCCGTTAACAGTCAGAATACTCCATGACCGGACAGGGGAGCGGACACGGAGCTGCCTCTGGTCATTCTCAGGAAAATGCCCCTGCATCGGCAAGATACATGATCACAGGCAAAGGAGAAAATGAAACCATTCTCTTTTATTTTCTCCTTTTGCGGTATTGACCGATTTTGGTAAGTTCTTTTTCTTACAGCTCTTTTTCCCTCAACTGTTTTTGATACAGTATTATGGCTCCTCTTGATGACAAGGAGAAGCTTCTGGACAGCCCAGAGGTTTTGCAGGCGTACTGCAAGCAGCTCGAGGCGGAGCTGCGGAAGGAACGTTCGCACCTCGGTTCACTCTTCGAGGCCATGCCGGATATGGCCTGCATCGCTTCGACGGATGGCTATTTCAAGCGGCTGAGTACTTCGTGGGAAGAGGTGCTGGGTTACAGCCAGAGTGAACTGCTCTCAATTTCCTATATGGAGCTGATCCATCCGGACGACCGGGAATCGACTCTCCGGGAGGTGGAGCAGCAGCTCGCGGGTAGCAAGACGGCACATTTCGTTAACAGGTACCGGGCAAAGGATGGCAGTTATCGCTGGCTGGAGTGGAATACTTCACCTGCGGACGACGGAACCCTCTTTGCTGTGGCGCGTGACATTACCGCGCGGCGCGATGAGGAACGGCAGTTGCTGCTGTGGGCAGATGCCTTTCGCTATTGTGTACACGGACTTGCAGTGGGCGATCCGGCGACGAATACCATTACGGCATGTAATCCTGCCTTTGCAGCCCTGCATGGCATGGAGGCTGAAGAGGTGGCGAACCGGGGGATTCTGGATTTTTACCCTGCAGAGGTGCATCCCTTTGTGCTTTCGTGCATAGCGCAATTGCAGGAGGCGGCGATGGTGAGCTTCGAAACCGAGCGCTGTCGAAAGGATGGCTTGTGCTTTCCGGTGCAGATGGACGTGGTATGCGTGAAAGACGCAGCCGGGGTGCCGATTTACACGATAGCCTCCGTACAGGACATTAGGGAGCGCAAACGCTCACTGGAGGAGCGTTGTCGGCTGGAAACACAACTGCAACAGGCGCAGAAGCTGGAGTCGATCGGCCGGTTGGCCGGAGGTGTAGCGCATGACCTGAACAATCTGCTCACACCGATACTCGGGTATGCGGAGATGCTTGAGATGGAGCTGGCAGGGAATGCAGGGCAACAGGAGGAGGTCAGGGCAATCCAGCGGGCATCGACCAGTGCGCGGAAGCTGATCTGGCAGTTGCTTGCCTTTAGTCGCACCCAGACGCTGGAGCTTGGGGAGGTTGAACTGAACGCCATGCTCAAGGAGTTTGGGGAGATGCTGCGCCAAAGCGTGGGCAGTGGTGTGAGGGTGGAGTTCGAGCTTGCTCCCTCCCTGCTGCCATTGCATGCCAATGCGGGACAGTTGGAGCAGGTTTTGGTGAACCTTGCGCTGAATGCGCGTGACGCTATGCCTTCCGGAGGCAGGTTGTGCTTCAGAACCTCATTCGAGAAGTTGAGCGAAGAGAGGGATGGGCTTCCTCCGGGACGGTATGCTGTGCTTGAGGTTGCCGATACCGGTTGTGGCATCAGGCCGGAGGACATGCCGAGAATTTTCGAGCCGTTTTTTACTACCAAGGGCCCTGGCAAAGGAACCGGGCTTGGGCTCTCTACGGTGTACGGTATCGTGCGACAGCACAGAGGGAATATTGTGGTATCCTGCCCGGAAGGTGATGGCTGCTCTTTCAGGGTGTTGCTGCCACTTCTTGATGAGGAGACTGCCGTGCAGAAGGCAGTGGAGGCCGCTCCAGCCGTGTTGCAACAGAAAGTGCTGGTGGTGGATGACAACGACTTGCTGCGCAAGTTCACAGTGCAGGCACTCAATATGAAGGGCTACGAGGTAGCAGATGCACCAGGTGGAGAGGAGGCGCTCAGGCTGGTGACGAAGGGCCTGTTGAAGCCTGATCTGGTGATTACGGATGTGATTATGCCGGGCATGAACGGCTGGGAGTTCAGTGAGCAACTGCTGCGATTGCTGCCGCAGGTGAAGGTGATCTATATGACCGGTTATGCAAGCGATGTGATCGAACTGTATGGTATTCCGGAGAATGGTCGGGAGCTCTTGTACAAGCCATTCACGATACAGGTGTTGATGGAGAAAGTACAAAGCGTGCTGCAGCGGAAATAAAAAAGCCGCTGATCAGCGGTGCCGATGATTTTTTCGAATGCATGGCATTCGGTTTCAGTGGTTCTGTATGCAGCAGAAAGGAAGGCGCTTTGTTGCATCAAACGAAGTTTTTTTTAGACTGCAAAATCGTGCTGCCAGGTTAGAGGTACCATCAAAAAACACAATTATTTTTCTTGCCGTGCTTTGGCTGTAATCGTATATTTAAAAACGATACAATCAGTTACCTTACGCGTTGTTTTCTGGCTTCAACCTTATCCTTTCAGTGAATACAGAGTATCATGCCAAATATATAGCCTGGGAGCTGACACGCCGTCACTCTTCTGCTGATCTCTGCAAGTTGACGGCATCGCTGCAGGATGCCCAGGTTGACTTGAACCCTCACCAGATTGATGCTGCTTTATTCGCTTTCAAATCGCCCTTATCCAAAGGGGCAATTCTTGCTGATGAAGTCGGTCTTGGAAAAACGATTGAAGCCGGTATAATACTTTCCCAGCTTTGGGCTGAGCGTAAAAGAAAGCTGCTGGTAATCTGTCCGGCAAGTCTGCGCAAGCAGTGGAATCAGGAACTGGCCGACAAGTTTTACCTTCCCTCGGTTATTCTTGAATCGAAATCATTTAATGCCGAGAAAAAAAAAGGAAATCGAAACCCCTTTGAGTGCCAGGAAATTGTTATCTGCTCCTTTCAGTTTGCACGTGCCAGGGAAGATCTCCTTGGCTTTGTTCAATGGGATCTGGTCATTATTGACGAGGCTCACCGGCTTCGTAATGTCTATAAGTCGTCCAACCGCATCGGGCAATCAATAAAGAACTCACTTTCCGCCTGCAAAAAAGTGCTTCTGACGGCCACACCGCTGCAGAATTCGATTCTGGAGCTGTACGGCATGGTCAGCATCATTGACGACTACGCTTTCGGTGACCTGAAAAGCTTCAAGAGCCGCTACTCCCGCATCCTCGAAGATGGTAATTTCAATGAGCTGAAAGAGCGCCTGAAGCCGCTTTGTAAGCGAACGCTGAGGCGCCAAGTGCTTGAATATGTCAAATACACCAACCGCCTCGCCATTGTTCAGGAGTACTATCCCTACAAGGAGGAGCAGGAGCTTTACGATCTCGTTTCCAACTATCTGATCAAGCCCGACCTGTACGCCCTGCCGGTCAGTCAGCGCAAGCTCATGACGCTGATACTCCGAAAACTGCTTGCCTCGTCAACCTTTGCCATTCAGGGTACCCTTGAAGGACTTGCCGCAAAGCTTGACGCCCTGCTTGACCGGCAGGCACCGAACAGTGATAATGAGACCATTTCCCTCGACTTCGAGACCTTTGACGAATTGCGTGAAGAGTGGCAGGAAAACGGCGAACCTCCTCTTGATGAAGCTGAAGAACCTCTCACGCAGGAAGAGCGGAAAGCGGTACTTGCTGAACGGAACGAACTGAGGGAGTTCGCCCGACTTGCCAGAATCATTCAGAAAAACTCGAAAGGTGACAAGCTGGTAACCGCCCTGAGCGGCGGATTCAGGAAACTGCAGGAGCTCGGAGCGCCAGAAAAAGCCATTATTTTTACCGAATCAACCCGTACACAGCTCTACCTGAAAAAAAATCTCGAACTGCAGGGAGTTGGCGGCAAGATCGTGCTCTTCAACGGTTCAAATAACGATCCGGAATCGAGAAAAATTTACAAGGCATGGATTGAGCAGCATAAAGGTACCGACCGGGTAAGCGGTTCGCCTACGGCCGATATGCGTCAGGCTCTGGTAGATTATTTCCGGCACGAAGCAACCATCATGATTGCTACAGAAGCTGCTGCCGAAGGGATCAACCTGCAGTTCTGCTCGCTGGTGGTCAACTACGATATGCCCTGGAATCCTCAGCGTATCGAGCAGCGCATTGGCCGCTGCCATCGCTACGGTCAGCGCTTTGATGTCGTTGTCGTCAACTTTCTGAACATGGCCAATGAAGCCGATAACAGGGTTTTTCAGTTGCTCGACCAGAAATTCCGGCTCTTCAGCGGCGTATTCGGAGCCAGCGATGAGGTACTTGGTAGCATAGAGGGCGGCGTTGATTTCGAAAAACGGATTGCCGCTATCTATCAGGAATGTCGCAGGTCTGAAGAGATACAGGAGGCTTTTGACCGACTGCAGGAGGAGCTTGAACACAATATCGAGGAACGGTTCGAAAATACCCGTCAGAACCTGCTGGAAAACTTTGATGAAGAGGTTCACCAGAAGCTCCGCTTCAGCCTTGAAACAGGACGGCACTACCTCAACCAGTATGAGCAGTGGCTCTGGCAGATCACCCGGTACTTCCTGCGCGACTGTGCGGCATTCGATCAATCCGATAATGCCTTCAGGCTGCATAGCAATCCATTTCCCGGCGAACAGATACACCCCGGACCCTATCTGCTGCTGCGAACGGCGGCCAACAGAAAAAAGTCTGAAATAGAAGTAGAGGACGATACCAACATCTACCGTGTCGGCCATCCGCTTGCCCGCCGGATTATTGAAACATGCAAAAAGCAACCACTTGAGCCGAGAGAGCTGCTCTTCGACTATTCCGGCACCCCCAAACAGATCACTCTTCTTGAGCCCTTCGTTGGAAAGAGCGGATGGCTCCAGCTTCGCTGCCTGACCATCTCCTCTTTTGAAACCGAGGACTTTCTGCTGCATACCGGATTTACCGAAACAGGCGAACTGCTCGACCACGACCTCTGCCGTAAATTTTTCTCACTCGACGCAACAGTGGGAAAAACTCTTGTGCTCCCGGAGGAAGTTGGAGAGCGGTTTACAATCATGAATAAAGAGGCTGCCGAAGTAATCCTCAAGGAAAACAACACCCGAAACGCGCAGTTTTTTGATGATGAATACGAAAAGCTCGACAAATGGGCTGAAGACATGAAGCTCAGCCTTGAGCGCGAGATTAAAGACCTTGATGCGGAAATCAGGCTCCGCAAGGCTGAAGCCAGAAAGCTCTCCGATCTTGAAAGCAAGGTAAAGGAGCGTCGCAACGTAAAAGAACTTGAAAAGCAGCGCGACGAAAAACGGCGCCACCTTTTTGAGGCGCAGGATCAGATTGAAGGCAAAAAAGATCTATTATTAGAGGATGTAGAAGCGAGAATGAAACAACAGGTAAGCCAAAACATTCTGTTTTCAATTCGATGGGAATTACAATAATATGAACTGACATGAAGAGTGCATATAAAACAAGAGAGGATATTGCTGTTGCGCGTGAACTTGTTTCCTGCCCGGGTGTTACGCTTGCCGAACATCTTGAGTTTACGGGGATAACGCTGGCGGAGTTGGCTGATCGCATGGGCAGGCCGGAACAGAGCATAAATGATATTATTCAAGGCTCAGCTCAGCTTACACCTGAAACGGCGCTACAGCTTGAGCGCGTTGTCGGTATCCCTGCTGATTTTTGGATGAATCTTGATCGCAACTACCGCCTGAGGATTGCTGAAATTAATGAAGCTGAAGAGCGCCTTGCTGAGGCAGAGCGGGCAAACAGTTGTTCGAACAAAGTTTTGCTTCAATAACAAGCAGGCATTGTTGAGAGCTATCTATAATTTAAAAGAGGAATTAGACTATGGTACACAAGCTGTATGCAACCTATGACGGTCATGTTCTTCTGCCCGAAGGAGAGGTTGACTTATTACCGAATCACAGGTATTTGATTAAAATTGAGAGTCCACAGCAACAAAGAGCTGAGCCCAAAAAGAATGTTCTGCAGCGACTTTCAGAAAAAGCAATGGATCTAGGAGTGTCTGATTTGGCCTCTCATACGCAAAGATGGTAAGTGATGTGTTGTATTACCCCACGCTGGTTTGTGCAGAGGTGTGTTTACAACGAAAAGCGTCATATATAACTTGTTTTTAAAAACGGATTGTTGGAGTATTGAAACTGAAGGGTTGAATTGCATTAATGAAACCAAATCAAAAATTAGAGCTGACCTGGATAGGAAAGGGTGAAGAGCCGAAGCTTGAGCCGAGGATTCTCATCGAGCAGCCGGAATACAGTTGTGGTGACCCCGGTAGCGGCAACATGCTGATTCAGGGTGACAACCTGCTTGCACTGAAGGCGCTGGAGCAGGACTATGCGGGGAAGGTCAAATGCATCTATATTGATCCACCGTATAACACAGGCAATGCGTTTGAGCATTATGACGACGGGATTGAGCACAGCCAGTGGTTGAACCTGATGGCACCCCGGCTGAAAATCCTGCGCGACCTGCTGGCTAATGATGGTTCAATCTGGATCTCGATTGATGATGATGAAAGCCATTACCTCAAGGTGCTTTGTGATGAGATTTTCGGAAGGCGCAACTTTGTCAATAATGTGATCTGGGAGAAAAAATATTCACCTCAAAATGATGCGAAATGGCTCTCTGACAGCCATGATCATATTCTTGTCTATGCCAAAAACAAGGAGATCTGGAGGCCGTATTTATTGCCGAGAACTGAAGAAATGGATAAGCGATATAAAAATTATGATAATGATTTACGGGGTCTCTGGAAATCAAGTGATTTATCCGTAAAGACATATAGCTCGTCAACTGACTACCCAATACAAATACCAAGTGGCAGAATCGTTAATCCACCTGCTGGTTATAGTTGGAGAGTTTCAAAAGAAAAATTCGAGGAACTCGTTAAGGATAATCGAATATGGTTTGGAAAAGATGGTAATAATGTTCCTTCGATAAAGCGTTTTTTAAGTGATGTTCAAGAAGGATTAGTCTCAAAAACAATTTGGTATCGTATAGAAGTTGGTGATAACCAGGATGCAAAAAGAGAAGGGAAGCAATTCAATTCTGAGAATGTTTTTGCTACGCCAAAACCAGAAAAGCTTGTTTATCGGATAATGGCACTTGCCTCCCGAGAAGGAGATCTTGTTCTCGACTCTTTCCTTGGCTCCGGCACAACTGCAGCCGTAGTGCATAAAATGGGCCGAAAATGGATCGGTATTGAGCTTGGTGAACATGCAAAAACGCATTGTTATTCTCGCCTGAAGCAGGTAGTTGATGGTACCGACCAGGGTGGTATCAGCAAAGCTGTTGAGTGGCAGGGTGGCGGCGGCTTCAGGTTCTATACGCTTGCCCCTTCTCTCCTGAACAGGGACAAATACGGGAACTGGATTATCAGCAAGAAGTACAATCCCGATATGCTTGCAGCCGCAATGGCAAAGCAGGAGGGGTTCCGATACCTGCCAGATGAACATGTCTACTGGAAGCAGGCTCGAAGCAGCGAAAAGGATTTTCTCTTCACCACAACCGGCTTTATGACGGTTGAAATGCTTGACGGAATTCATGAAGAGATGCAGCCGGATGAAAGCCTGCTGCTTGCCTGCAAGGCCTATCAGAAAGAGTGTGCCCATCGCTACCCGAATATTTCCATCAAAAAAATTCCGAACATGCTGCTTGGCCGGTGCGAATTTGGCCGGGAGGATTACAGCCTGAATATTGTGCAGGTGCCTTACGATCGTGCGGAGGAGGAGGTGCCGGATGAACCGGAGTTGGCTATTGAGAGTGAGGAAGTTGAAGAGTCAAGACAGACCGACCTTTTTGAGTGATGATACAGAGCTTGTCCTGAGGCAGAGATCGTTATTAAGGGCGAAGTGGCAATACAACCAAAACGTTTAAGAACCCCCTTCATGAATTCTAAAGCAGCATACATCAAGCAACGCCTCTCCCTCCGTGAACCGCTACGTGAAGCGCTCGATATTGTGGCAGAACTTGCCGAAGCTCTCTCCCTTGAAAAAAACGGTGATCTTGATGGTGCGCTTGAGATCGTCTCTTCCCGTTATCCCTCCTGTACCGATTTTGAACGGGCATTTCCCTCACTCTGTTTTTCCATTGCCACCGGAGTCGGAAAGACCCGCCTGATGGGTGCCTGTATTGCCTGGCTCTATCTGCAGAAAGGGATCAGGAACTTCTTTGTGCTTGCGCCGAATCTCACCATCTACGAAAAGCTGATTGAGGATTTCGGTAATCCCAACTACAGCAAATATGTCTTCAACGGCATTGCCGAGTTTGTCTATAACCGGCCGGTGGTTATTACCGGCGACAATTATGAGCAGCAGGGTATCCTTTTTCGTGATACGGAAATCAGGATCAACATTTTCAATATCTCCAAGTTCAACCGTGATGCCGCTCCGGCAAGCAAGGGCAAAGAGAAAGGGAAGCCGCCCAGAATGAAACGGCTGGCGGAGTATCTTGGCCACTCCTACTGGAGCTATCTCTCCGGACTGAATGATCTGGTGATTCTGATGGATGAGGCGCACCGTTACCATGCTGATGCCTCCCGCAATGCCATTAATGAATTAAAACCTGTGCTTGGTCTGGAGTTGACGGCGACCCCGACCGATGAAAAAGGGTTGCCGTTCCGCAATATCGTCTATGAGTATACGCTTGCCCGTGCGCTGGCTGACGGCAAATACATCAAGAATCCGGCCATTGCAACCCGCAAAAATTTTCAGCCGAAAGGGCTTACCGATAAAGAGATCGAGATCATCAAGCTTGAGGATGCCGTCAGCCTTCATTGGGATACGAAAACCGAGCTTGAAGTCTATTCCCGAACGAATGGCGTTGAAAAGGTCAAACCCTTTATCCTTGTGGTTTGCCGCGACATCAACCATGCACGTGAAACGGCTGATTATCTCCGATCCGCCTCTTTTTTCAATGGCGCGTTCAGTGACAAGGTGCTCCAGATTGACTCCTCAACGCGCAAGGATGATGAGGTTGAGCGGCAGTTTGTCGAGCTTGAAAACGCCGATAACGATATTGAAATTGTTGTCCATGTCAACATGCTCAAAGAGGGGTGGGATGTCAGGAATCTCTACACCATTGTTCCCCTGCGAGCAGCAAACGCCTCTATTTTAATTGAACAGACAATCGGGCGGGGTTTGCGTCTTCCCTATAACGGTGAACGGACCGGTGTTGACAAAATCGACAAGCTGACCGTTGTAGCCCATGATAATTTTGACAAGGTTATTGCCGAGGCTCAGAACCCCGAATCGGTGCTCAATAAATTCACCTATATCGAGATTCCGGAAGAGGAGCTTGGAGCAAAAACTGTGGCGGTGACCGCACTGCCCCGTGTTGAAAATGAGGTGCAGCAGGAAACTGAGCGCATAGCTTCCATAAAGGATGAAGGGGAACGGCGGAAAGCAACGCGATCACTTGATGCCAAAAAAGCGATTATCAATGCCTTGCCATCCTTCAGTGCTGCCGAGGGAGTCACCAGCAGCGCAGATCTGCTGAAGCCGGAGGTCAGGCAACTGGTGATGCAAAAGGTAGAGCACGATCTTGGTCAGGGGCAAATTAACCTCTTTGCCGGAGAGATTCTGGTTGAAGCCGGGATCGCTTATGCCGATACCGTAGCCAGTTACCGCAAGAACAGCATTGATATTCCCCGAATGGATCTGGTGAAGGGTGACGTTCCCGTGTGGTTTGAGGATTTTGATCTTGATGTGACGAGCGGATTCGATTTCCGCATCATGGCTGAAGAGATCATCCGCCGCAACCTGAAAGACAACATGGTGGACACGATCGGTGTGCAGCAGGGAGCATTGGGACGGGAAACACCGAAAAACCAGATTGTTGCTGAAGTGCTCAACTACTCCACCGAGGTTGACTACGACAGCAATGCCGATCTTCTGCACAAGCTTGCCCGGCAGGCGCTGGAGAAACTTGAATCCACTCTTGACGACACGACTCAACTTCCGACACTGGTCTATCAAGCTCGCAAGTTTATTGCGGCCAATATCGGTGATCAGATGAAAAAACATTTCCGGATGGGTGAACCGCACTACCGGGAGCCGAAAGTGCTGCCCTTTGTCAAAATTGAACAATGGGACGGCTCTGCTCTCGCACTAAATGGTTACAAGGATTACCGTGATCCGGTAACTCCCGTCAACACCATCCCCAAATACGTCTATCGCGGCTTTGAAAAAGCCTGCCACTTCGAATACAAATTTGACTCCAAAGCTGAAAAAGAGCTTGCTTTTGTGCTGGAACACGACATTCAGGTGCTCAAATGGCTCCGTCCTGCTCCAAACCAGTTCAGGATCTACTGGCAGAACAACACAAAACGCTACGAACCCGACTTCATTGTTGAAACCGCCTATTCTATCTATATGATCGAAACAAAAGCTGCCAACGAACTCGACAGCCGGGAAGTTCTGGAAAAAACCGCTGCTGCACTGCGGTATTGCTCCTATGCCACCGGCTTTACCACCGCCAACAACGGAAAACCCTGGAAATACCTGTTGATTCCCCATGATCAGGTCGCTACGACTTCAAGCTTTGAATATCTGGCTGGGCGGTTTGAGATGAAGTGCTGAAATGGATATTTTTCGGTATGGTATTTTTGTTAAAATCAGATGATTGTTCTGCAGAGCTGATTTCTTCAATCATAATCAATCAAGTTCATTAAATGGACCCAATATATGAGCAGATAGCGGAATTGCCCTGGATTAAAGGGCTGCTTGAGTTGGCAGGAATTGATGAAAAATATGTTTCATTATTATCGCTGATTATTGTTGTTGCTGTAAGTGTTGTGATCATTACATTTGTCAGAAAAATATGGATAAAAATTAATGAGTGGCATAGTATCATTAAAAAAGCACGTGATTTGAAGCCTGAGTTTGAAAAGGATGATATAAAGGAATTAAGTCACATATTCATCAGGACAACTGCGGCGGAAAAGTCGCCTAACAGGTATGATAATCCGGGTGAAGCCTATAAGTATACAGGGAAAACATACGATCTTATTGATTTTATGTTAAAAAAATCATTTAATGAAAACGTAGAAAGTCACAAATATTATCTTGTCCTTGCTGATTCAGGGATGGGCAAGACTGCATTTATGCTTAATCTGTATTTGCAGAATTATTCGTATGTAAATTTCTTTGATTTTCTTTTCGGAAAAACATATACCATCAAGCTTCTTCGCTTTCAAAGCCGGAATGCCGATAAACCGGATGATATTCTGGAAAGAATAAAAAATATGAATTGTGATGATATTCCAAATACGATTCTCTTGCTTGATGGTCTTGATGAAGATCCCTTTATCTTTCCAAAAGATAAATCCCGATCAGATGAAGAGGCATTTAAGCTGCGGGTCGATCAAATTGTTGATGCTACTTGCCGGTATAAAGAGGTCGTTATTACCTGCCGTACACAGTATTTCCCCCAACAAGAGGATGACCTCTATGAACTGAGTATAAGAAAAGGTGGAGGCGGATTTCATACATTTCAGAAATATTATATTTATCCTTTTTCTGATGCAGATGTGCATAAATATCTTAATCAAAAGTATGGTTCTAGTGTTTTGCAATACCTTCATGGAAGAAAAAAAGAAATAGCCTTGCAGGTTGTGAAAAACAGCAATAATCTGATGGTTCGTCCCATGTTGATGAGCTATATTGATTATTTGGTTGAAGATGACAGGGTTTATACCAGTAGTGTACAGATTTATGAGGCACTTATTGAAAAATGGCTCATGAGGGAAGGTGCGAAATGGAAAAGGGTGTCTGAACGGGAAGTTTTTGTTCGCGCATTGAAAAATTTTTCACTACAGGTTGCTATAGAAATCTATAACAATTGGCTGAATAATCGGACATTTTATATTACAAAGGACAAGGCAATAGAAATTGCCGGAAAGTGTGAATATCCAATAGATCGTCACGAAGCAACAGGAAAATCATTGCTAAGCGCTCAACAATAAATTATTCCGTAATATAAGGGCAAGAAGGTAAACACAAACACCTGCCCTTGTAAATCATGAAGTTAAGTTACTTTGAATTATCTGCCATCGATCGTGCAAAGCTACAACAAATTGTGGCAAAAGGAAGAGATTGGCAAGCACGTCATCGGGCTCAAACACTGTTATATTTCAACGACGGGTTGAGTGCAAAGACCATCGTGGCATTGCAAGACCTGAATATCGATACGGTTTATGACCGACGTAAGAACTGGTTATCAAAGGGGTTTGCTGCTTTATATGACAGGCATCGAAGCGGCGCACCTCCGAAACTAAACGCCATTCACCTTGAACAGATCACGATTTGGGCGGAAAAGGAAGCACTGACAGCTCCAGCGATAGTGGCTCGGTTAAAGGAAGAGTGCAATGTAAACGTGAGCGTTGGTACCGCAACTAATGCGTTGAAAGCACTTGGTTTTGTCTGGAAACGTACACGCCTGTGGTTAAAAAAAAACGAGATGAAGTCCGGTTTCGACAAGCACAGTTAGAAATAGAATTGATGAAAGATGAAGTCGAACGCGATGAGAGGATCTTAGCCTTTGTAGATGAGACTGGTTTCGCACTGGCCCAGCCAAACCGCAGCGCCTGGACTCCGATAGGCAAATGTCACAAGATTGACGCCAACCGGGGAAAACGCCTGAATGTCATCGGAGCCATGCTCTCAACGGGTGATTTGTTCTCAGTTGCGCTGTGGCAAACAACAGATTCACTTATATTTACCGGCTTTCTTGGTCTGCTGATGAACTACGTGGGTAAACCTTTAACGGTCATTCTGGACAATGCGTCATTCCATAAAGCGAAAGCGGTTCAACCGATGTTAAAGGTGCTGGCTCAAAAGGGGCTGACTCTTTATTTCTTGCCACCTTACAGTCCAGAACTCAATCGAATTGAAAAGTATTGGCACAAGGTGAAGTATGAATTGATGGAATTCAAGACGCGAAATGAAAAAACCCTTGAAGAAGATGTTCGAAAAATCTTAGCTGGTTTTGGTACTGATTACGTAATGACTTTTTGATGAGCGCTTAACCTGTGACGCAAAAATGAACTGGAAATTTTCACACAAATCAATTCTGGAGTTTCTTGTTGCAAAAGAAGCGGTTGGACGTTTTGATTTTGCCTGTACCCTTGATTTTTCAGGTATGGATATGGCAAGGTCATTCTGTTTTGAATTTGGCATAAATCCTTTTGTGCTTTCAAATTATATCGAGGTTAAAGGCGATGTATTCGTCATGGGAAGTCCGGAAAATGAAGCGGGTCATCGAGAAGATGAAAGACAGCATTCTGTAAAAATAGCTGATTATTCTTTGTATAAATTTGCTGTTTGTGTCGGGGATTTTAAAAGATTTATTGATGATTCGGGCTATAAGACTGATGCTGAAAAAGAGAACTTCAGTTTTGTTTATGATGGGAAATCAGGGAAGAGAAAAGATGGTATCAATTGGTCTCATGATTTGTCGGGTAATGTGCGTGAGCCATCAGCATATAATCATCCGGTATTGCATGTAAGCTGGAATGATGCGGAAGCATATTGCGCATGGTTGAGTAAAAAAACGGGTAATACTTTCCGATTGCCGACTGAAGCTGAGTGGGAGTTCGCTTGCCGTGCAGGATCAGAAAAACCGTTTCATACTGGTGATAATCTTACGACTGGCCAGGCAAATTATAATGGAAACTATCCCTTTAACAATAGTGTAAAAGGGATTTTCAGAAAAAACACTCTGCCTGTTGACAGTTTAGAACCCAATGTCTGGGGTTTGTATAATATGCACGGCAATGTATGGGAATGGTGCAGTGACATGTATGGTAAGAATTATTACGACGAATGCAGGGCGAAAGGCACTGTTGAGAACCCTGAAGGTCCGACAACGGGTTCGCACCGTGTAATTCGTGGCGGGGGCTGGAACTACGTTGCCGTTTACTGTCGGTCGGCGTATCGGGACAACAACGCCCCCGGCTACCGGTACGACCTCGTGGGCTTCCGCCCGGTTTTCGTCCCGTAGTCAGTTGGCAGCTCATTCCGGCTTTGTTTTTGAGTGAGAGGGCAGTACCAACATTTTGGTGAGCAGCGGAGAGGGACGAACCGCTGCACGCCAAAATGTTCCGGTAACAACCGACTACAGAAATGACCACCGAAGGTGGTCCGACGATTTTTTTGAAAAAGGAAATAGCCGCCCATCATAGCTCCGATGTCTTATTATCCTGCCGCTTTTCCCTGATCACAAGCGCACGCCTGAAAAGCGGCTCTGCTTCAGTGTACCTGCCTACCGTTTGAAGGATTAGTGCGTAAGCATTGAGATACACAGGATCCTGATCATCAGTCGTGGCCGCTTGCTTATAGCACCGCTCGGCTTCGGGGTAGTTAATCTGGCGTTCATAGTTCTGACCTTGCAGATATAATTCCCTGGCACGGTTATCAATTCTGGTGATTTCACCAAAGCAGTCAAAGCCAATACCGATAAGAGCTATTACCATAATGATCAATACTCGAACACCGGTAAGTGCAACTGGAGCGACGTTATGAAAAGATTTTTTCATGCCAAAAGAAGGATAGAAGCAAAAAAAGAAGTAAACTTTTTTGGAAGAGATAACATGTAATACTTGTTATTCATAGCGATATTACTTTGTTTTGGAGCCATTTTCAGATAACTGGATAAACTTTTTTAATAATGGCCTACCCCTTGGGATGTCGCAAAAGATCTCGGGGTATCTGTTTCGACGCCTTACCGATGGATTCCTGCATCTAATAATCCTTAACGAGTTTTAAAATCCGGTGCGACGTGAAGTCGTCGAATTGAATTGCTCTTTACAGATCCGCATTTCTGTAATGCCTTACCCCTCAGGCTCAGAGTCGCCAAAGTTCCCTTGGATTGCACTCTGAAGGTGGGTCAGGATTCTGGCTTTCGCCTTCAGGTCTGAAAGAGCCGACAATCACGCATCAAAAAAGGATGATCGAATAAAAGTATTCATGCGCCACTACCGTATCCATACAGATACTTCTTTGCAAGTTTTTTTAGCTTTTTCCCCCTTCCCTGATAAAGATGAGGGTACCAACCGTCAATATCAAGTCTGATTTTCCGTTTTTGGCCTATTCTTGTTTTCCGATCACATCTCCACCCCTCCCTTTTCTTTTCAACCCTCCATGTGAACTCTTTTGGCAAGTGTCGGATCTCGTCAAGGGTACATTTTGCCCCGTTTTTTTGGGTCTTTGACTTGGAAATGGGTGTTAATGGGTGTATTATTGGTTTATGCTTCGAACCGACACTCTTCAAATTACCCCGGAGATCCTGAACCTGATCGCTCAGATCGACGAGTTCAAAGGCGCTTGGCGTGCTTTAAGCACACTCGCTCCAGATCGCCTCTCAGCTTTACGCAGGGTCGCGACCATTGAGAGTATTGGATCATCAACTCGCATTGAGGGCAGCAAACTCTCTGATCGAGAGGTAGAACGTCTGCTTTCTAACCTAAAAATCAACTCTTTCGATACGCGTGATGAGCAAGAAGTTGCCGGTTATGCCGGGCTGATGGACCTGGTGTTCGAATCGTGGCCGAGCATCCCGTTCAACGAGAACCACATCAAACAGTTACATCAAATCTTGCTGCACCACAGTGAGAAAGATGCCCGGCACAGGGGGCAGTACAAAACCAACTCCAACAGCGTCGCTGCCTTTGATGTACATGGCAAGCAGCTCGGTATCGTGTTCGAGACAGCGACCCCCTTCGACACCGCTCGTCTCATGGCCGAACTGGTGACTTGGGTGAAGGATGAACGTGAGTCTGCGCAACTGCACCCGCTGCTGATCATTGCTATCTTCGTGGTGCTCTTTCTCGGAATCCATCCCTTCCAGGATGGTAACGGTCGGCTCAGTCGTGTGCTGACCACCTTGCTGTTACTTCAGGCGGGGTATGCCTACGTCCCGTACAGTTCATTGGAAAGTGTTATCGAACTCAACAAGGAAGCCTACTATCTGGCACTGCGCTCTACCCAGGGGACGATCCGTACCGATGCGCCAAACTGGCAGCCATGGCTGGTGTTTTTCCTGCGTTCGCTCTCCGATCAGGTAAACCGTCTTGAGAAAAAGGTTGCGCGAGAGAAGATCGTTTTAGCCTCCTTGCCGGAACTCTCACTCCAAATCGTCGAGTTTACCCGTGAACATGGGCGCATAACAATAGGAGATGCGATCAAATTGACTGGCGGCAACCGCAACACCTTGAAGGGACATTTCCGAAACCTGGTCGAACGCGGTCATCTTATTCGGCACGGCAGTGGGCGTGGTGTCTGGTACGAACTGAGGTAGCTTGGAGAGCATGCAACACGGGGGTATGTATGGACTAAGATGAGAACGGCCTATGCGAATCCAAGCCACACCGCGAGCACCCGGTTAACGGCAAGCATTGAGGCATCATCAAGTTTTCCAAATGTCGGTACAATTTATTCACGCGGGACGGTCTGAACCTTGTCTCTCTTTATTAGACGGCGGGAACTACTCTGGAAGTTGGAATGAAGCTTCTACCTATTTCAAAAAGGTTGAAACTGAAGAACGATGGGTACAACTATCGGTAGGGATTCGCACGCCGCTCGGCAAGCTCCTCAATCGCAAAGTAAAGAACGTCAAGGAGTCAAACACTCTTCCGGGCGTTCCAGATGGAAAGTATGCCGTCATCACGTTTCAAACAGAATTTGAGCATAATAAATCTACCGTTGAAACAGTGACATTAATGTTCGAAAACGATAGCGCATGGAGATCTGTAGGGTACTGGATCAATTGATAGCCCGTAACGTCGCTTCGCATCATCCTTTTCCTTGAGACCGCAACACGAATACAATAATGCGCAAAAGAACTGCAGAGCAAGCCATTCCGTAAATATCGGGGAAACATTACTTGAAAAGAACATGAAAAGTAAATATCTCTTTTTTTCAGTGTGCCTGGCTTTGGGAAGCATTCTGGCAGACACTCATCTGCTTTATAGTATGGGGACAGAACATGCCGATAAGCTGTCGGAATTACGGTATAAGTCCGGGCATGGTGACGCAGAGGCTCAATACAAACTCGGAGTGCTGTATGCTTCAGGAAAAGGTCTTACCCAGGACTATTCCCAGGCGATAAAGTGGTGGCATCTTGCTGCAGATCAGGGTAATGCAGAAGCCCAATACAGTCTGGGAGTAATGTATGGCACCGGCAATGGTGTGAAACAGGACGATTCCGAGTCGGATAACTGGTTGCAGTTATCCGCAAAGCAGGGGTATGCACCAGCACAAAAGTTGTTGAATAAATTGAAGGAGAAACAATAAGAAATAGGGGAAAACATGCCAAACGGGGGGGGCACTCCCCCCCCCGGAGGTCGGAGCTGAATAGGTTACAACGCTGAGCTTTTTTGCAGATGCAGACTCAGGTACGAAACAGGGAATGAGCATAACCCGTTCGGGAATGGCATCCCGATGTTCAATCGAAAGGACGATGAAAAACGCTTCGTCTATGCTGGGCCTCCCTCGGTTTTGCCTGTTCTCCTGTAACAGTAAACCGGGGAGACAACGACGGAAAAGCGGAAAATGGATGCCGCCCCAAAAGCGAGCATCCATACCGGCTACACCAGGCAATCACTCCTTTGCAGCATCCCTCCCGCAACTCAAAATCATCAAGAGACTCTTTGAGGATTTCATCACTGATCCGACGGCAGGATCCAATTCTGAAACCGGAACACGCATCAAACCGCGATGTACACGGGAGCAAATTCGGCAAGGTTTGAGAAGCTATGGCGAAATAAAATTCCGTTAGCGATCAACCAGATAAACCAAACGCTCACACGCATCAAGCGCTGATTCATATGGAATGATTTCATCATCCCGAGCAAAAGACATATCCTGCACGAACGATTGATAGGCTTCTTTCCATACGGCATTTTGCAAATTTGTCATAACGCCACGAAGCCGCTGTTCTTGAGGAATATCACTGCGATTGTAATCGCCAGCAATGGATTGGCGAACAAGGTCTGGAAACTTGACGTTCGATGCAATCAACGTTTCAAGTGCTGCCAGATCATGAACGTGCCGTATCAGGGTTTTATCTTGGCGTTCCTCTTCGTCCAACAATCTCCACGAAAGCGCACTTAACTTGTCCGCTGCGATTTCGACCGGATCGATATATGGCATAGAGCCAATTTCGGCGGGCTGCCCTTCCGTAAATCTTAACAGCGACTGCACTGGCTTGAACACAACAGGCATTTGTGGCGCTACAAAACGCACCTCAACACGGATATGTGTTCTCAATCGTTGGTTCCGCATAAATGTTGCACCATAATCCAGTTCAAGTGAAAAGAATCTGCTTCCATCGCGTACCATCGGTTTGGCGACCAGAACCAATCCTCCATCTTCAAGAGCAGCAATTATTTTCTTGCGAGTTTCACGATAATACTTGTGCCCGGCAGGGGTTATGGTGGCTTTAAAATCAACATCTTCAGAAAAGCGCTTGATAAGTCCTGCTTTTGCTAACGATGTTCCACCGCCAAAAGCCAATTGTAACCCTTGGATGTGAAGACCGTTAAGCAATGTAAGCGCTCGAACCACATGCCAATCTTTCTCAATAAAGGCTTCGTCAGTTGTAACGAGTATACCAGCAGCACGTTCAATGGCCGTTTTTGTTGGTAGAACTTGATTAATCGGCATGTTCAAACCTCATGCTATACCCGCTGAATCCAATACGGCGACGAACACGTTTTCGCACACCGATCACGCGACCTGTTGGAACCTGAGTCGTGTTGCCCGCATTGTACTTGATTTCCATTGCTGTTGGGCCTGTAGGAATATCCAGCTTCTTCAGTGCCTCCAGTACCAGACTGTTAAGGCTTTTGGGCAAGGAGGGACGGGCATCAATCGGTGAGAGAGTCGCACGCACATAAATGCCTTGGCCAATTTTGATAAGTGTTCCCTCTTTAACCAACCGAAGCAGGCAGCGGCCAACCTGATCATAGCCTCCAAGATCAAGAAAATCTTGTCGCACAAGAACGTCATTGCGCTTGCGCCTGATGCGGCTGCTCATCTTGAAGAGCAGTGTCTCTTGTAACTTTTTCATGTTGTCAATTTACGACATAGAGCAGAGAAAATCAACTCATTTATATGGCACTTAGAGATATTGTAAGCAAGAGTATACAGACCCTCATCCGCCTGAAAAAAGGATTGTCGACTATCCATCCGATCCGGCTTGACGAATTCAGGATCAGCATCTGCCTGCGTATTCATTTGCCTGACATTGTCGAAGATGGCATCTGTTTCTGCTGTTTTTTTTCGACTTTGGTTTTCTGAACGGTACGTAGACGGTAGTTTTGACGATTCAAAATATTTGAAAGTGTACGAACCGCGGGCAAAGATTCTTCTGGCCATCCTTCGGCAACAAGGGCATTGGTTCATGCTTCAAACCCCGTCGTAACGCAGTAACCTGTTTCCGGAGGCCAGTTCGAAATATTCGCCAAGGTGCGTTTCTGACTTTGTCGTTCTCACGCCAGGACTCACTGAGCAAGATGGAGTGACGAGAGTTTCTATTTGGGACAATGTCGACGTGCATGGATTTATTACCCGTTCAGGACAGTGATGGTTACTGAACTGAACGGGGAATATTTTCACTCATGGTGATCTGCAGACGTTGACGCAATCGCAGAGAGCGTTACGTTACTTTTTTGGCCCATTGGGAGCGCTCATGCCGCTTCCGTCGGCGATACCGTCACCGGAATTAGGTGCTGGGCCTTCTGATTCGCCGCCAGAGCCCTTTGGAGCGGAATCAGCAGTTGTCTCCTCCTCATTTCCGCCATTAAGGATAATCCCCGACAAATTCGGGAGTTTCAGATCAAACCCGGCAGCATATACCGGTTGGAGAGTGGCGCTGGCAATGATTATGCCTGCTGTGGCCAGAATTGAAATAACTTTTTTCATGGAACTCCTCCATTACAGGTTTCTTTGCATGATTAATCGTGGCTGCTGTTTCACTCTTCAACTTCTTCCCAACCCGTGATCATTGCCTTGATGTTGGATGTCGGGGTATGGCCGGTTGTGGTCATATAGATATGCATGATGACAAACCCGACAAGCATGTATGCCAGAAAGGTATGAATAAGGGCAATAGGCTCAATCCAGCCGGGGTTCATGCCTGCTGCAACAAGTTCGTTGAAGTAGTAGTAGGCAAACCCGAAAATGATCTGCAGCGGTAATCCTACGAGCGTCAGCATCAGATAGGTAATGCGCTGCAGCGGATTGAGCCGTGAAATTTCATTTTTTTTGAACGGATGCGGTTCGTTTTTGAAGATCCCGATCAGATAGTAGCGAGCCTGCATCATTATTTTTTCAAGCAGGTTTCCTTCGGTCAGATACTGGCGGAAATCACCTGTTGTGATGTACCAGAAAAATGCCAGGAGGATAAAGCTTGCAAGGCCCCAGGCAAAGAGGTTGTGTACGTGGAATGCGGTTTCGTATCCCATGAGGTTAAACAGTCCATGCACTTCGAGACCGGTAATCAGGAGCGAGAAGATGATGAACGCCTGCATCCAGTGCCAGAAACGTTGAAATCTTGCATAAAGGTAGATTTTTTTCATGATGCACCTTCCGACTTGGTTTTTTTATGGGAAAAATATCTCATGAAGGCGTGAATCAACACTCCGATAAGGGAGCCAGCAATGGTAACAAAGCCTGCAATTTCAACAAACGGGCTGGCATCTCTTCCTGGCAGGTAGAAGCCACCCAGTTTTTCAAGCCTTCCGTTCCGGGAATGGCATTCAGCGCAACTCATTGCATCCTCTTTGGGAGATACCATGTGCGAAATGGGCCAGGACATCTCCGTTTCAACAAAGCCATACGTTCCGCTGTACTTGAGGTTTGCATACTCCATACCTTTCTGTATTGCCGTACCCCAGTTGAAGTCAGACCAGTAGGCTCCCGACCCTTTCTCTCCGTAAAGCAGTGGTTTTACAAATTGTTTCAGCACTGGATCGTAGGGCTGTTTTCCCCGGTGAACCTTGAATGGCCAGATTCTCGAAAGGGTGTCGCCCGGATGGCCATCAGGATGATTGATGGCGACAACGGTCGAATCGTTGATTTTTGTCAGGAATGTTACGTAATTCATTTTGCCATTGAACCAACGGTATTCGGGTTCAATATTTTTCGACCACTTGAATTCCCCTTTTTTGCTGATATAGAGAGGTATGCCGGAAGCGTCCACGCGGGTAATCTCTTTTCCCTCTTTATCAAATTTGCCTGCTTGAGACCAGTCCCACCACATTTTTGTCGCTCTTTTTTTTGCGATAGTTGGTATATGGCAGGTTTGACAGGCGACCTTGTCGATATGATCATTGAGTTTTTTCAGCTTTTTATGCGGTTTCAAACCGTGACAGGAGATGCATGTTGTCGGGTAGTCATCGGGAAGGGGATAGTCGAAACCATGCATATCGCGTGCCGTAGGTTCGTAACGGCTGCCCGGCACCTGGTGCCCTTTGGTTTTGTGGCAGTCGATGCAGGTCATGTCGAGCTCACCCTTTCCGGTTGCCATATGCACATCGACGCTTTTGTCGGGTTTGATCAGTGAGTTATCGAGGTCGCCATGCTTTACCGCATCGGCTCCGCCGCCTTCGAAATGGCAGACGCCGCAATTGTGACGGTCGGGATTCTGCACATGCTGGGCAATGTGAGAGAGATCGACTTTAGGATAGAGCTTGTTTTCAAAAGTGGTGCTGGTATAGGCCGGATGTCCCGCTCCGGCAGGGAGCTTTTTGTAGGTGCCTGTTCCGTCGTGGCAGACAATACAGTCAACGTTTTTTTCGCTGGTGAAATCGAACTGCTTGTCTTTCCAGTTGTAGCCGATGTGGCATGATGTACATCTCGGTTCGTTACCCCCAACAGAAATACAGAAATTGTTGACGACGTGCTGCTTTCCGAGCATTTTTCCATCTGTCATGGGAACTTCCCATGTCCAGTGTTTGGTTCGATGAATCTGTTTGGCGGCTTCGGTATAGCATTTCAGGCAGGCTTCCGTTACCTCGGGCCCGCTTTTGAACTCCTTTTTCAGCTCCTGGAATTTTGAATGATCAGCAGTTGACCTGATCAGGGGATCAACTGGCTGGTGGAAAGGTTTGGCAAAGAGTAAAGAGAAAAGAAAAAGAGAAACAAGAACCGGTACCAGCCGGAGGAGGATCAGTTTTTTCATGATATCCGGTGTTTGGTTAGTGATTTATAGTAAACCGTACCACTGACCGTAATGTACAGCTATCTTATTGAATTTAAACTATATAACAATTGTTTATTCTCTCTGGGCATGGCTTTTTCAGCTTTTTGATGGTTTTTATTGAGCTGGTTTGACACTCTGTTCTGCTCTTTTTCTGCAGGTATTGCTTTTGATTTTGGGGGGTTGATGTTCGGTATTGCCGCCAGGTATGGGATGATATCCATACGGGATCGTGTTGATCAGCTTTCGGATTGAGGAGAGATGGTTGTCGGGAAACGCAGCAATGGATGTGAGGGAGTGGATGAGCTGGAGATGCTGATCCGGAAATAAAAAAAAGTTGCCCTGTTTTGTATATTGGCAAGGGTATCTCCACTATGAAAATCTGATAAAGGAGAGGTCAATGCCATGACGAGCGAGACTGGACGCATTGTGAACCTGGCTATCATGTGATGATTCGGGATATAGAACAGGGGAGCCGGGTTTGGGTCGATAACGCGGGAAGAGCTGTTTGGGTTTGTAAATGATGCATGCATTAATCGAAAATTATAACATATACGCAGGAGGATTTGTATGAAACGGGTGATTCTTTTTTTGTTGACAAACTTTGCCGTGATGCTGGTGCTGTCGGTCACTGCCCGTATTCTGGGTGTTGACCGCTTTTTGACCAGCAATGGATTGAATATGGGTATGCTGCTGGTATTTGCTGCCCTGATTGGCTTTGGTGGCTCCTTTATTTCGCTCCTGATGTCCAAAACCATGGCGAAATGGAGCACTGGCGCACAGGTTATCAAACAGCCTTCCAGCCAGGAGGAGGTATGGCTTGTGGAGACTGTGAGAAGACTTTCCACTAAAGCCGGTTTCGCAATGCCCGAGGTGGCCATTTATGATGGCGCTCCCAATGCCTTTGCCACAGGCCCAAGCAAGTCCAGATCGCTGGTGGCGGTCTCGACCGGACTGTTGCACAGCATGGATCGCAAACAGGTGGAAGCCGTATTGGCTCACGAGGTTTCCCATATCAACAACGGCGACATGGTGACCCTGACGCTGATACAGGGAGTGCTCAATACTTTCGTGATCTTTCTGTCGCGTATCATTGCCTATGCGGTGGACAGCTTTCTTCGCAGGGACGAAGATGAGTCGGGCAGTCCGGGCATTGGCTATTGGATCAGCAGTATTGCATGTGAAATCCTCTTCGGTATTCTGGCCAGCATTGTTGTCATGTTCTTTTCACGCAAGCGGGAATACCGGGCCGATGCGGGAGCGGCTGCACTGATGGGTGACCGGCGTCCGATGATTGACGCCCTGCGTGCCCTGGGGAACCTCGATGCCGGTCAGTTGCCGAAAGAGATGGCAGCCAGTGGGATTGCCGGCGGTGGCATGATGGCGCTTTTCAGCAGCCACCCGCCCCTTGAATCCCGGATTGCAGCGCTGGAATCGGCACGTTGAGAGTAATGCTATCAGCAAAGAGGATGATCAGCCTTCATGAATTTACTCACTCCCTTATGCTGTGAGGTCACGGAAGAGATCCCTGCACAGAAGTGAGGGGGGAGCGGAGGATCTCTTGATTCAGGATTTACATCTCTTCGATCTGATGGAGGATTTCCCGCAGTGAAACGCTCTTTGCCAACTTTTCTTCGTCAGTGATGGAATTGAAAAAACCGATAATGGAGTTGCCGCCGATACCGATCGGGGGATACTCTTTTTCGGCAAGTGTCGGCATCAGGGCAAGGAATTTCGATATCCTCTCTTTGTCCATGCCGTTGATTCTGCCGAGGACATCTGCTGTGATACCGGCAGAGGCATCCTCGCCGAGACCGGCAACGTAGGCGGCGCTCTGTATTGCGCCGTACTGGAAGCCAACTACCGCAAAGACGATATCCGGGTTCGTGCTGCGTTCCAATCCGACAGGGCATTGCCCGATCGCTTCAGCAAGGAACTGCAGCGCCATTTTTGTTACCGCTTCGATCTTTTTTTCTTGATTATTCTGCATCTGCTTTCTGTTTTGCCGGGCGTTCATATTTGAAGATGCAGACGGGGCTGCCGAGAGCCTGACGAGAGAGAATTTCGCCTTTCATCTCCGGGAAAGCCCTGCGGGTTGCATCCATATCGAGTTCGCAGATGACATGGCAGGGTATATCGAAGCCGAATTCCTTGCATACTTCAAGGTAGGGGCAGACCTTCTGTATTTCGAGGGCGGCGTCGATACCTCTGTTTGAGATGTCTACGGCCTCCATCTCCATGCCGATTGTATTGAATATGGGGATGGACTGGCGGAACCCTTCGATGAGGGTTGGCAGTGCAAGCAGCGGCCCCATGCGCTGCTTCTGCAACTCGGGAAACCCTATGAGCATCGTTTCCCAGGCCTGCTCCTCTCCATACTCTGCGCGAAGTCCCCTGAATCTCGAAAACTTCTTTCTGGCAGCCTCCAGCAATTCTGATTGAGCGTTTTGCATCGCTTGTTCTCCCGGTTTAACGTTATAGGAGTGCACGTTTGCGTCCTCCTCCATTGTCAAGATACGGGGCTCTCTCTCTATCTTCAAATATCCATGTCGTGCGTTGTGGAGTGAGCTAAAAAGCCTTGCCTATCATTCCGTTTTCTGTAACCACCGGGAAGGCGCCCTTCGTTGACGATATGCTGACGGAAACCCTGAGGACGTTGGTGACCCGAATGGTCAAGAATTCTCAAACATTGCGTATTCAGGTGCTTTTGATGTACTCCCGTATTTCCTTGAAAAGATCAGTGAGCGTCACAACGGAGAATCCCTGTTTGAGCGGGTAGCTCTGTGAAATCGGGGCGACAATGAATGTATGTAAGGGTGCAATGTCCTCTATTGCAGAATAATTCCCTCTTGAAAGTGTTGGCGCTGCGGATGCCTTGCACTCAATGGCAAGCAGGCTTCCTGAAAGCTGGAACAGGATGTCGATTTCTGTTCCGTTGGAGGTTCTGTAAAATGAGAGTTCTGCACGCGGAAATATCCCTTTGAGATTGGTAATCACCGTGCTCTCCCATAATGAACCGAAAACCGGATGGCCTGCAAGTTGATTGAAATCGTACAATCCAAGCAGCGCAGAAATAATGCCGGTGTCAGTAATATAGACTTTGGGTGTTTTGATCAGGCGCTTGCCGGTATTGGAGATGAACGGCGGCAGGATGTGCACCATAAAGGTCTCCTGCAGCAAATCAAGGTAGTTTCGCACGGTGGTGTGGCTGATTCCGAGAGAACCACCGATTGTCGAGAGGTTCACGGTCTGTCCGTTGTTATGGGCCAGCATCAGCCACAATCGTCGCATGGTCTGTGGTGAAAAACCGCTCCATTGCAGTAGATCGCGCTCAAGGAAGGTTGCAATAAAATCTTCCCGCCACTGATATGAAACTTCCGGTATCTTTTGCAGCAGACTTCGCGGGAAGCCGCCAACGGTGAGATAGTGCTCGTATGAGACATGATCGTTAACCTCCTCCCACAAAAAAGGGGTCAACTGCTTGTAGGTAATGCGTCCGGCAAGTGATTCCGAACTCTGCCTTAGAAGATCACGGGAGGCTGAACCGAGAACAAGAAAGTGGCCATTTTCACCCCAATCATCCACCATGCTGCGGATAAGGGGAAAGAGATCGGGTTTTCGTTGTACTTCATCAATGCAGATCAGCTTTTCCTTTTGCGAGATAAAAAACCATTCCGGCTCTTCGAGTTTTCGCAGGTCGGAGGGCTTTTCAAGATCGAGGTAGAGAAATGGACGATTGTAGGTCAGAAGATGGCGTGTCAGGGTTGATTTTCCACATTGTCTTGGCCCGATAACTGCGGTGACCGGGGAATTCTTCAGCCCGTTCTCGACCTCGGTTGTTATCAAGCGCTTCAGATATTTCATTGTCGTAAGTATGCAGATTGAATATGCCAATTTCAATTTACATACTTATTTCTCGAAAACACAAAAATATGCCAAGGTGAACGGTACGGGAGCTTCAGAAATTATGAAAATCTATACCGTATTGATGGTAATGCTGGTAGCTCTGGCAGGGTGTTCAACTTCACTCAAAGGCAGCGTCGGCGCCGCCGGTAATCAGGATGCTTCAAAAAATGGTAACAGTGTTGCAAGTTCTACAGAGACAAACCAGTCTGCTGTAGTCGCAGGAAACTGACCAAAAAAATGTGTCGTGCTATCTTTTGAAGCTAAAAGATAGCACAACCACAATGAATCAGCTTATCAGGTGTGCTTCGCAGGCTTCCCCCTCTTCAAGAGCGTCGAGGATTTCGTCGATTTTCTCCTCGCCGTCCACTTCGCCGTACCAGAAATTTTCAGGATAGACCACCAAAACCGGCCCTTTTTCACAAAGGTTGAGGCACCCTGTTGCCGAGACAGTGACGTCGGTCATGCCGCGGTCGGAGAGTTCGCTTTCGATATAGGGAATCAGGCTGAGCGACTCTTTTTTGTGACAGATTCCCTGAGGTGTTCCCTGTGCCCGGAAGCTTGCGCAGACAAGAATGTGATGTTTTGGTTTGTCCATGATCGTTTTTCTTGAATGTTAAAAATTTTATGTCAGTAGTCAGTAGTCAGTAGTCAGTAGTCAGTAGTCAGTAGTCAGTGGTCAGTAGTTTATCCGCATCCTCCGCCGGTGCCGCTGCAACTTGATCCGCAGGCATGGATCTGGCTGCTTTTCATCAGGTGTTTCAGATCCTGACCGTTAAAGAGGCCGTAGATTGCCTCCTCAATGACCCCCTCAAGAACCATGACCTCAATCCCGTTGGCCTTCATCACTTTTGTGGGCGAGTCGCCTGCTCCGTTGACAAGCAGCGCCCGGCAGTCTTTCAGGGTATCGGCCAGTGCTGCCCACCGCTCCTGCCCGCCGCCGGGAGGAGGAGCGGTTCTTGAATCGACAAGTACGCATGTTCCGGTATCGTCCATGCCATAGATGAGAAAGCGATCCGCTTCGCCAAGGTGCTGGTTGATCAGTACCCCCTCTATACTGCTGACGGCGATATAGGGGCGTATCTCATCGGGATTTTTAGGCAGTGCAGCAGCTTCTGCAAGTTTCTGCATAATTTCTTCACTGTTGATTTCGCCGATAATGCCGACTGCATCGGCGCGGCAGCGGGCGCAGTGTTTCATCTGTGGCAGATATTCGCTTGTCGCACTCTGAATTTCGCTGACCATATCCAGAGATGGTTCGGCAATATTTTCAAATACGGTTTCAGTCGTGCTGTAATAGGGCATACAGTTCAGGATATCGGCGCCCAGTTCAGCCACTTTCCGTGCGACCTCAATGACATGGTTATCGTTAATACCCGGAATAATAATGGAGTTCACTTTGGCGGTGATTCCTGCCGCCTTGAGCTTTTTCAGGGCTTCAAGCTGTTTGTCGATCAGCAGTTTTGCCGCATCAAGGTCGCGGTACATTTTTTTGTTGTGCCGTACCCATGCGTAGATTTCCGATCCGATAACCGGGTCAATGGCATTGATGGTAATGGTGACATGGCTTACCTGCAGTTCAGCAAGCTCATCGATATATGGCGCCAGATCGAGTCCGTTGGTTGCCATGCAGAGCAGCATTTCGGGATATTTTGCCCGAACCAGCCGAAGGGTTTCCATTGTCTCATCCGGATTGGCGAAGGGATCTCCCGGACCGGCAATGCCCACAACGGCAATGTTCGGTGAGAGGATCATTGCCTGATCAAGATAGTGCATGGCCTGACCTGACGAGAGGATCTTGCTCGTCACGCCGGGACGGTTTTCGTTCATACAGTCGAATTTCCTGTTGCAGTAGTTGCACTGGATATTGCATTTCGGTGCAACGGGGAGGTGGATACGCCCGAATTTGTGGCGCGACGCATCGTTGAAACAGGGGTGGTTTGCTAATTTCAGTGTCATGGTTTCCTCCCTTTACATATAAGTGTAACCGATTGATGAAGCATTCTGCCGCTCTTCGATAACGGTGTTGACGATCCGGTCAAAGAGTTCCTGGGTTCCCCTGTACCCAAGATGGTGCATTCTTTGTCCTCCGAAACGGTCGTGAATGGGGAAACCGAGCCGAAGCAAGGGGATGTTGTTTTTTCTTGACATGGTATAGCCCTTGCTGTTACCGATAAGAAAATCGGGTTTCAGTATTTTGGCTTCATCCTCGATATCGACAAAGTCAACCCCTTCACGTACCTTGATACCGAGTTCATCCATTGTGGGGATCAGCTCCCTGATCCTTTTTTTTAGAAGACCACTTTTTCCTCCCGAAGCACAGAGGAGGGGCGTCATACCGATCTCAGTGAGAAATGCGGTCATGGCAACCACAAGGTCTTCTTCACCGTAGAGAATTACCTTTTTCTCGAAAACATATTTATGGCCGTCGGCATAGGCGTCAATCAGCCTGCGTCGTTCATCGTCATATTTATCGGGCCGAGCCTTGCCGGTCAGTGTTTCAAGCAGGCTGAAAAATTTGTCGCTCTCCTTGATGCCGATGGGCAGGGAGAGATGATATCTTGGCACATCAAACGCCTCTTCAAGATAGCCGGCAGCCGATTTCGATGCTTCAAGGGTTGAACCGAACTCAATGCTTGCTGCGGCGCTTCCTGCCGATACAATAGCGCTTGCCGGAGTGCCGCCAGGCGGTATGCGATGATATTCGCCCCAGGGGCCGCCATCCATGGTCTGGGAATAGTCGGGCAGCAACATCACCGGAGCCTTGAAATCAGCGAAGATCTCCTTGAGATAGCGCAGGTCGGCTGGCGAGACCATGTTCGGAAAGAGGTTGATCAGGCTCTGCTCTTCGCCCTTCTCGGCCAGCGTTTTGACGGTCGCCCTGACTGCGGCATGAAAACCGTCAATGTGACTGCCCTGGTAGCTCGGCGTTGAGGCGTGAATCAGTATCGGCATTGGTGTGCCGTTTTTGAACTCCTTTTTATATTCCCGCAAAATTCCGGGCACATCATCGCCGATGGTTTCGCTCAGGCAGGTGGTTGCCACCCCGATAACCTCTGGTTTGTACTGATCAGAGACGTTTTTCAGTCCGATTTTCAGGTTATGGCTGCCGCCGAAGACGGCGGTTTCTTCATGAAAGTTCGATGAGGCAATATCGATCGGCTCTTTGTAATGGCTGATCAGGTACCGCCGTATATAGGTGGCACACCCCTGTGAACCGTGCAGGAACGGTACGCAATTCTCTATGCCCCGGAAGGCAAGACATGCTCCAAGCGGGTTGCAGAGTTTGCAGGCATTCTGTGTTGCTGTTTTTGCGTGTTTCATAGGGTACCTCCTTTTCGTGGAGCAAACTGCCATACCGGGCTCATGACCGATTGATAGACCTCCAGTGCAAAATTATACATGCCCTCAAATCCGGCCAGAGGGATCTTCCTCTCGTGGTTATGATCGCAGAAGCCGATGCCGAGTTTGAAAGCTATCGGGCGCTCCTTGACCCCGCCGATAAGCAGATCGGCCTCTTTTTCAAGAATAAATTTCGAAAGCTCGACGGGATTGGAGTCGTCCACAATCACCGTTCCTTCGTCGCACATCTCTTTCAGTCGTGCATAATCGTTCTTGTCTCCAGTCTGTGAACCGGCAAGAACGACCGACATGCCGATTGAACGCAAGGCCTTGATGAGCGAGAATGTTTTAAATGCGCCACCGACATAGATGGCCGCTTTTTTGCCCGTCAGCGCCTTTTTGAACTTCTGCAGTGAAGGGTAGAGTGTTTTTACCTCCTCACTGACAACCTGTTTTGCCGCCTCCATGATGTCCGGGCGGTCGGGAAAATATTTTGCAACATCGTAGAGCGATTTCGACATATCTTCAATACCGAAATAGGAGACCCGGATATAGGGAATGCCGTATTTCTCTTCCATCTCCTTGGCAAGCCAGGTCATTGATCCCGAGCACTGCACAACGTTGAGGGTTGCTCCGTGTGCCCGCCGTACTGCATCAATACGTCCGTCACCGGTCAGGGTTGCGACAACCTCGATGCCCATTTTTTCATAGTACTTTCTGATAATCCACGCCTCTCCGGCAAGGTTGAATTCGCCGAGAATGTTAATGCTGTACTTGCTGATCTCCTCGGTCGATCCCGTACCGATCAGCTTCATCAGGGCATGGCAGGCAGCCTTGTAGCCATCCTTTTTGGTGCCCTTGAACCCTTCGGAATGAACCGGCAATACCGGAATTCCAGTCTCTTTCGCAACTTTTTTGCAGACGGCATCAATATCGTCGCCGATAAGGCCGACAATGCAGGTCGAATAGATAAAAGCGGCCTTGGGTTTGTATTGCTCAATCAGTTCAATCAACGAGTGGTAGAGCTTTTTTTCGCCACCGTAAATTACATCCATCTCCTGCAGGTCGGTGGAAAAGCTTAACCGGTGCAATTCAGGTCCCGAAGAGACCGCTCCCCGGATGTCCCAGGTATAAGCGGCACACCCGATCGGTCCATGAACAAGATGAATGGCATCAGCTACGGGATAGAGTACCACGCGTGATCCGCAGAAAACGCAGGCACGCTGGCTCACAGAACCTGAAAGGCTTGAGGTGTCACATGCGATATCGGCCTGCGGCACTCCCTTTTTCTTTTCAAAAATCTGCTTCTGCCGTCCTTCGAGAATCGAGATCTGTTCCATAGCGTCTACCCCTTTACATAAAATATTGTTGTCCCTCTCTCCCCTGGGGGGCAGGCATTCTTTATGAACAAAATGCCGCCCCTGCAGGGCCGAAGAACTATTGCTGTTTACATGACCAGTTCAAATTTTTCCTCAAGAGCATCACGATCCTGGCGATCCATGAGAGCGTTGAGCAGTTTTTCGAGCAGTCTCAGTCCACCGCTGTAGCCGACATTCGGGAAGTAGCTGTGGCCGATACGATCGAGAATCGGGAATCCGAACCTGATAAAAGGAACATCTTCGTCACGTGCCATGTACTTGCCATACGTGTTGCCGATCAGCAGGTCAACCGGTTCATTTTTCATCCACTGGTGCAGCAGGAACATATCTGCCTGAAGACCGTTGCGGAAGTTTGTTTCCGGTGACCGTGCATCAAGCAGCAGGCGCATCTGTTTCTCAAAACGCTGACCGGGTGTGCCGCTGACGATATGAACGGGTTTCATGTTCAGATCGAGCAGGAACTCGGTAAGCGGAAGCAACTGATCCGGATCGCCGAAAAGCGCGACTCGTTTGCCGTACAGGTACTGTTCCATGTCGGCCATAACATCGACAAGACGTCCCCTTTCAGCAGTGATCTCATCAGGTACCTTTACCCCGGCGAGCTGGCTGAGCGTCATGATAAAGCGGTCGGTTGCAGAGAGACCGATGGGCATATCGAGCGTTTCGAACGGCACTTTGCAGCTCTTTTCGAGAGCGATAGCCGCCGGTTCTGCACTGATGCTTCCAAGCGCAAGGGAGGAGAGGCTGTCGCCAGCGCTCACCAACTCTGCCACTGTTGTGCCCCCTTTCGGATAAAATTCATGCTTGCCGGTCTGCGGTGCATCAAGCACATCCGAGGTGTCGGGGAACAGGACAATCTTGACGCCAAGCTCTTTCGTCAGGCGTTTGATTTCGCGCATGTCGGAAGGTTCCATCCAGCCGGCAATAATATTGAACTGGCGCTTTTTCACTCCGCTTGAGACGGCAAATTGTGTAGCAATACCCGTCACCATATTGGCGTAACCGGTAATGTGCGACCCGACAAAGCTTGGAGTGCTGGCAAAAATGAGATGCTTGCCTTCCGGGACTTTGCCGTCATCTTTTGCTTTCCGTGTGATCTGCTGCAAATCATCACCAATGGTTTCAGAAAGGCAGGTAGAGTGCACCGCAATGATATCGGGATCATAGACCGAAAAGATGGTTTCGATGGCAGCAAGGAGGTTTGCCTGGCCGCCGAACACTGAAGCACCTTCGGTGAACGAACTTGTTGCCGCCATGACAGGCTCTTTGTAATGGCGGGTCAGGGTACTGCGATGATAGGAACAGCATCCTTGTGAGCCATGGCTGTGAGGCAGACAGCCATGAATACCGAGCGCAGCATACATGGCGCCGATTGGCTGGCAGGTTTTTGCCGGGTTGATCGTCAGCCCTTCACGCTCTTTAACCTCTTTTGATGTGTGTCGTAATAGCATAATTTAATAGTCTCCGTTTTCCCTCATTACTGTGTCACGTAACTGGCCGCAAGTCCTGCACCGTTTCCGGCTTTTTCCCATGGAGCCTTGATCAGCTTCCAAACGGGATTGTTTACCATACGGTCGATGTCTCTGTAGAAGTTTATCGCTCCTTCAAAGCCAGTGTAAGGTCCACCGTAGTCGTAGCTGTGAAGCTGTTTCAACGGAATACCCATCTTCTGAACCACATACTTCTCCTTGATACCGGCGCAGAAAATATCCGGCTTGTAGATCTCGATCAGCTTTTCAGACTCATAGTGGCTGAGGTCATCAACAACCAGCGATTTACTGGTCATCTGCTTCATCATTCCGGAATAACCGTTGATTTCAAGCCCCTTTTCTTTCAGCGCTTCAAGTTCCGCTTCGGTTTTTCTCGGGTTGAAGAAGTCGGGATCTGCGACCACTTTCAGCTCCTCAATATTCTTGCTGTCGGCGTCAATCTTGATTTTAGGCAGTACGTCACGCCCTTCGTAATCATCGCGGTGAGCAAACTCGTACCCTGCAGCTACCGTCGTCATGCCCAGCTCGGAAAAAAGATCCTGGTAGTGATGGGCACGTGATCCACCGACAAAGAGCATGGCAGTTTTGCCTTTTGTCCTTGGCAATATCTCCTCAATCACCGCTTTCACCTTTGGTGTCTCTTCGGCAATCACAGCCTCAACCTTCGCCTTGAGCTCCTCGTCGCCAAAGTATTCAGCAATTTTGCGGAGCGACTTTGCCGTTGATTCTGCTCCGACAAAGTTGATCTTCATCCACGGAATTCCGTACTTCGTCTCCATCATGTCACCCATATAGTTGATCGACCGGTGACAAAGGATCACGTTCAGATCGGCAGTGTGAGCGTTTTCAATCTGGCCGACCGTCGAGTTGCCACTGAATGAGGCCACAAGAGTAATGCCGACCTTCTTGAAAATGCGTTCAATCTCAAAAGCGTCACCGCCGATGTTGTATTCACCCAGCAGGTTCAGCTTGAACTTGCCCACGCTCGGCGTGTTGTTGCGGCCAACCATGTGCTTGAACACACCGTTGTTGGCAATGTGATGGCCTGCCGACTGGCTGACACCCCGGTACCCTTCGCAACTGAAACCGAAAACGTTGCAGTCTCCCAGTTTCTCCTTCATTTCACGTGAAGCGGCATGAACGTCATCACCAATCAGGCCAACCGGACAGGTCGAGAAGATGGCAATGGACTTTGGATGAAAGAGGTCATAAGCCTCCTGGATTGCAATTTTCAGCTTCTTTTCACCACCAAAGACGATATTCTCCTCCTGCATGTCCGTTGAAAAACAGTAAGGGATATAGTTCTCATCCAGCAAGGTCTCGGGTCTGGTCTGGTTCCGGCGGGTCAACCAGGCATAAAAGCTGCAACCGATTGGTCCGTGTACGATGTTGACAATATCACGGGTAGGGCCGAGCACAACACCTTTACATCCAGCATAAGAACAGCCGCGCTGTGTGATGATACCCGGTACGGTACGCACGTTGGCCTGCACCTCAGGAATGATCTCCGGGTCATTGATGATGATCGACTTGGCCCGTTTTTTTGCAACCTTGGCCGGATATTTTTGTATCAGTTCCTCCCTGACCTGGGAAGGATCCGGATAAACTCTGTTCGCCTCCATAAAACTCTCTCCGTTTACACCTTGAAAATGTTATTCTTAGTTCAGCGCATCCCGCCCTGTTTCGCCAGTTCTGACCCTGATGGTCTCAAGAATTGGTGTTACAAATATCTTTCCGTCTCCAGGTTTACCCGTCTGGTTGGTCTTGATGATGACATCTACTGCGGTTTTACATAAATCATCAGGGACAACGACAGTCAGAATTCTCTTGGCTACAAGTCTTGGTGCACCGCCAAGCTGGGCAATGGCTTCCGGATGACCTTCAGCAGCGCCATTGAGGATATCATAATGAACCTGGCCCTTGCCTCGGCCCATCACCCTTCCTGTTGCTGTGAATGCCGGAATACCTGCATCGATCAGCGCCTTCTTGGTTTCGTTCACCTTGTTGATCCGGATTACTGAAATGATCTCTTTCATTCAGGCCTCCTTTGCTGCTGCGAGCTTTGGTTCACCCTCTTGTTCGCCGGTGCTGATGGTATAGACCTCTTCAACGGCTGAAACAAAGATTTTACCATCACCGAACTTGCCATCAGGGCCAGACTTCGCTTTATCAAGAATGGCGCGAATCACGAAATCCTTGTCGCTATCCTGTACCACCACAATCAGCATCTCCTTGGGAATTTCATCATAAATCACATCCCCGACGCGAAGTCCGCGCTGTTTGCCGCGACCGACAACCGGGATCTTGGTGACAGCAGGGTAGCCTGCGTCAAGCAGTCCCTGCATAACTTCGTACACTTTTTCCGGCCTGACGATTGTTCTGATCATTAACATGTTTGAGTACTCCTTTTATTAGTTAGCGATACCAAATTCAATGAGAAGAGCTTCCAGTTCTTCGATCTCAAGCGGCTTGGGGATGACAAACATCTTGTTATCGTTGATTTTCTGTGCAAGAGCCCTGTATTCATCTGCCTGCTCATGAGTTGGATCGTACTCGATAACGGTTTTACGGTTGATCTCGGCACGCTGCACAAAGTTGTTCCTCGGTACAAAATGGATCATCTGCGTACCGATTTTTTTGGCCAACTCTTCAATCATCTGGCGTTCGTTATCAACATTACGACTGTTGCAGATAAGGCCACCAAGGCGAACTCCACCGGTATCGGCATATTTCAGGATACCTTTACAGATGTTGTTGGCAGCGTACATGGCCATCATTTCACCCGAACAGACGATGTAGATCTCCTCAGCTTTACCGTCGCGGATCGGCATGGCGAATCCTCCGCATACAACGTCACCAAGCACATCGTAGAAGACATAATCGAGATCCCATTCATCATCAAAAGCGCCAAGCTGTTCGAGAAGGTTAACAGAGGTTATGATACCACGACCTGCGCAGCCTACGCCTGGTTCAGGACCACCGGATTCGGTGCAACGGGTATTTCTGTAACCATCTTTGATGATATCTTCAAGTTCAACTTCTTCACCCTCCTCGCGAAGTGTGTCGAGCACGGTCTTCTGCTGCAGTCCACCGAGTAGCAGACGGGTAGAGTCAGCCTTCGGGTCACAGCCAATAACCATGATTTTCTTGCCCATTTCCGCAAGACCGGCAACCGTGTTTTGTGTCGTGGTTGACTTGCCGATGCCACCTTTTCCGTAAATAGCTACTTTTCTCATTTTCGTACTTTTTTAGGTTTTCATTGCCTTTCTCGTCAACTCTTCAGGCTTATCCTGTCTTTGCCCTGAATAGTTATGCTTTTAAGGAGCAAGATGCGTGCCAAAGTCGTAGCTTTTGCCGGAAAAGTTTTTTGGAATAAACAGGGAAGTGGCCGTACAGCCGCATGGCAGAAGGGTTTCAGCCTTTTGCGAGAGGGCTGTTTTTTTTATTTGAGGAGCAGAATGAGCAGGATGCAGCGGGCCATGAATGAAGGAAAGGGCTACAAAGCTGTAGGAAAGTCTCGAAAACTACATATTGGTAGGAAACCTGAGGGATAGAAACGAGCAACAAGAGGGTAGCTGTGAGCGCTCTCTCTCCGAAAAATCAGCTCTTCCTTGCCACAGCTCACGGTAAAACGCTGTAACCGTAGATAAACTGGCCGTTGATCAGAGTGAATCCCACAAAAATGTAGGAAAGCGTGTCCGCTTACTGAGGATTGTGCCGTGTGACGCCATTTTTTGCTTTTCATAAAAAATAAGCCACACCCATCATTTGTCCAGCCAGCAGAGTGGTTTGCTGAGCTGGAAAGTTGCCCTCATAAGCAGTTAAAGAAGAAAAAGTTGTATACTTTGGTCAACTATACGTTAAAATATGCAGTCAAGATGTTGCGCCGATTAACACCGGTGGCCACGGTGCTGAGCAGCAATACAATTTACTCCCCGTTTTTATTGATCATGAACCGGATACAACCATGTGCAAAATAAATCCCCGCGTCGATTTCGCCTTTAAAAAGCTCTTTGGCAGCGAAGAAAACAAAGATCTGCTCATCTCCCTCATTAACGCCATCGTCTCCGAAGAGGATCAGGTGGTGGAGATTGAGCTGAAAAACCCGTACAATCTGGCGGATTACCGTGCAGGAAAAATCTCTATTCTCGACATCAAGGCTAAAGCTGAAAATGGCCGCTGGTTCAATGTTGAGATGCAGATAAGTGAAGACTACAACTTCGACAAACGGGCTATTTTCTACTGGGCCAAGCTGGTCACCGAACAGCTCAGCGAAGGGATGATGTACAAAGAGCTGAAGAAAACTATCAGTATCAACATTCTCGACTATAACTTTGTCCCTGATACAACGGAGGTTCACAGTTGCTACAAAATCATCAATACCGCCACAGGAAAGGATGACCGGTTGCACGACGTTTTTGAACTGCACTACATTGAGCTGAAAAAGTTCAATAAACTGCACCATGAAATTAGCAGTACACTTGATCGCTGGACGACCTTTTTAACGACAGCGCATCAGCTTGACCGGGAGCATACACCCAAAGAGCTTGCCCTCGACAAAAATATTGTGAAAGCCATTGCGGCCATAGATCGCATGTTTAATGAAGAGGAACGTCAGGTTTATGAGGTTCGCAAGCAATCATTGGTGGACGCAGAAAGCAAAATTGCATCGGCACTGGAAAAGGGCATGGAAAAAGGCATGGAAATGGGACTGGAAAAAGGAAGAGACGAAGGAATCAACGCAGCATCAAAAACAATTGCGCTCAACTTGTTGGGCAAAGGCATTGCTATTGCCACCATTGCCGAAGCCACAGGTTTGAGTGTGTTGGAAATCACCTCTTTATCCCAGAAAACGAGCATCCCATAACATTCAGAATATTCAAAACGAATGACCGTTGAAGAGATCATCAGGATGTTCGATAATCCCGCAATTATTGGCGATGCTTTGCTCGAAGCGGCGAAGTTGCCCTTCAGGGGTGACGACAAGGTACGCTTCGAACAAAAACGGCAACACTATATTGATGGATTGACCGATCATGAGCGGCCACGCTGGGTTGGCGAAATGAAAAACTTTCTCTCAATGTATGATGGCTTAATTGTTGCCACAACCGATGGAGAAGGCTTCAGAAACTATACATTTGACAGGGACAATCAGTGGCATTATCTGGACAAGGTGAATTTCAGAGAGAGAGTAAGAGAGATCTGCTGGGACAGTGATAATGCTGTTAAAGTGATTTTTATTGAGAAAAACGAAGATGCGCTTTCAGATCAGATGGATGAAATCCTGAAATCATTTATCAAGGAAGATCATGAAGAGATTCATAAGAGTTTGAGCCCTCCCGAGGGGAAAATGGGTCATATTATTAACTTCGACAACAGGGAAAAACTGGAAAAGTCCTGGGCTGATTTTATGAGAAAGTTTTTTCATGTTCCACCAATCCATGAAAAGATTCCCGGGGAGTTACGAAAAACGGACTTTTACGCCAAGTCACATATTATTGTGCACTCTGTTGGCAAGCTTGACAGCGCTTTTCGTGACAATTTTCAGCTCTATTACAGCTTCTGGGCAGCATTGGATCCCGAGCACCCTGTTTTTCTTTGCCTGTTTTTGGAAGAGCATTCATTGCCGAGGGATATAGAGCCTTTGCCCCACTGGATACTCTGTTATTGCGATCAATATGAAACCGTAACGCCGTATCATTTCTCCTGTTTTTTTAAAGACAATAAATGCTATCTGAGGGATGAAGATCTATGCAGGTGCACTCCAATGTCTTTTAGTGATGCGGTAAAAAAACTACACTATTGTTAACCCTGAAATTGAGCAATGAAAAAATATAATTTCTACGCGAACAGGGACGAAGAGAACAGGAACTGCCATCCATCTGAAAAGAACTTAAAGCCGTTCCATCTTAGTCCGGATGAGCAGTTTCCCATGACCAGACGGGGTGACGGTTCTCCGGTTTCGGATGCTATCAGACGGGGCGAAGGGTATACACCTTCCGAGGAGCTGAAGCGGGCAGTCAATGTGGCGTTGATGCTGCACAAGCCTTTGTTGCTCACCGGTGAACCCGGCACGGGGAAGTCAGATCTTGCCTATCATCTTGCCGACCATTTCGGTTGGGGCGAGGTGGAGCCTTTTGCTACAAGAACCGATTCCGTGGCAACCGACCTGCTCTACCGGTACGATAGCCTTGCCCACTTTCATAAGGTGAATATTCAAAAAGAGTGTGGCAGCGAATTGACTGCTTCAGAGATTGAGACGCTGTTCATCAGTTATGTTGCGCTGGGCCGGGCAATCTGTGATTCAATCGGCCAGAATAACAAAGGCCTTCCGAAACGCAGGGTTGTGCTTATTGATGAAATCGACAAGGCGCCCCGCGACCTGCCCAACGATATACTGACGATTCTTGAGGATATGAGCTTTGAGGTGCCGCAACTCAAAACACTCAATGGTAAAGAAGGGGCCATTTATAAAAAAACAGGTAATGATGCATTCAAACCGGTTGTTATTCTCACCAGTAATTCCGAGAAGACCCTGCCCGAAGCGTTTCTTCGCCGTTGCGTCTTTTTTCATATCAACATGCCTGATAAAGAGCACCTGATGGAAATTCTGGCGGGCAAAAAGTCGATTTTACGCGGTATCACGGAACCGGAGAGCAGTGCGTTTATCAACCTTTTTTTTACGATTCGCGATCTGGTAAAAGGGAAAAAACCGGCCACACACGAATTGATTTTATGGATATGGTGGATGCGAAAGCAGGGGTTTACACCCGCTGACATCTACCATTATGATGAAACAGCAGAAAATGCGAAAACCCTTTTGAGCGGAATCTCTGTTTTAGCCAAGGAGGAAGTTGATCTGACGAATCTTACCGAGGCCATAACATCACATGCTCTCAAGGAATAACGATGGATTCGCTGGCAACCTCTATTTCAGCCAATCGGCACTATCCGTTCGATGAGTTTTTTACAATCCTGCAGGAACAGGGTTTCAGCTTTGGTATTGACACTTTTGAAACAGTACACTACCTCATCATAAAGGCCATTGAATCGGGTGACCTGGAACAGCTCGATATGTGGTTATGTCCGGCGCTCGCTCATTCCGCAGAACAGCAGGCGACATTTATTGAACTCTACAAGCGTTTTTTTATTCCTTTTCTTGAACAGCAGAAGCCCGAAGCTGACGGCAAGGAAGAAAAATCGCCGATGTCAACAGGAAAGAGCGATGTACCAAAAACAGGCGGCCCGGCAAGGCAACAACAGAAAGAGATCGATGATGAGAATCAAAAAATAGTGGCCTCGCTGAAAGCCCGAAGCAGCGGCTCCTACATGTTTGAGCGCTTTGTGCAATCGACGGAGATTGAGAGCGACCCTCTGTTGCTCAGGGTTGTGCGCCAACTCCGCTACACAGAACACTCAGGTCGCTACTCCTTCGACATCGAAAAAACGATTCGCCAAACTATCCAAGAAGGTGGTTTGGCAAAACCTGTTTTCAGTCCTGCCCGCCGCCATGTCGAATACCTGATGCTCATTGACCGCAACAACTCGCGTGACCATCAGGCGCACCTCCACAATAACCTTTATGAAACACTGAAAGCAAACAACATCTTCGTTGAGCGCTTCTATTTTGGTTATTCGCCTTTACTTTGCAGCAATCCCCGCCATCCCGGGGGTATTGCATTGAAGGAGATTCTGAGTCTTCACGAACAGGCCGTGCTGTTGATTTTTACTGATGGGTTGCAATGTGTTGATACCCGTCGAGCCGCCGTGTTTTCATGGACAGAGATCTTCAAAAATTGGCAGCGTCGCTATTTTTACACGTCCGAGCCCCCCGCGTTGTGGGGTGAACGGGAGCGACTGCTGCAGGAGCTCTTTCCCTTCGTCTTGCCGCTTTCAGTTGAGGGAATGCAGATAATGGCTGCTGACCTTTCATCGGATGCAGGCGCCGATTTCGATTGCCTCCACTACTGGCCTGATCATGCCGACTATTCATTGGTGCCCATAAAAACCGAAGGAAAAAAGCTCGACTACATCGGATTGTTTCTTGACGATCAACTCAAGCGCTGGATTGCAGCCTGTGCGATCTACCCCGAACTCGACTGGAATCTGACCCTCGCATTGGGCAAGATGTTTTCGACTGAAAAGAGCGTTTTGCCGTCATGCAAGAGTATCAGCCAGTTGTTGCGTCTCAACTGGTTCACAAAAGGGACAATTCCTGACGATTTTCGCAGGGCACTTCAGCAGCAGTGGCTGACTTTTGAAGAGCGTGCCCGTGTCTATCAATTTCTCTACGATCAGCTCAGTCAGAACCGTCCACTTCAGGGTGAAGCTGATTTTGAGAGCTGTACCCTGCAACTTGCCGTTTACGAATTGCTTGCCGAAACGGATAAAGAGCTTTTCGAGAAAAAAGCGCGGCAATTGGTCAATACCCTTGAGCAGACAACAGAGTTGCTCGATATGGTGAGCATTCATCTGATCAATGAGCATGAGTATAGTCCGGTATTTTTTGACATTCCGGACGATGTTTTGCGACGTATGGGACTGGACCCGGCACTGATCAGAACAGCAAGAAAGGTGCCCCCAAACTTTGTGCGCATCCCCGCAGGCGAATTTGCCATGGGCAGCCCGGAAGGAGAGCCAGAGCGATATGGCAGTGACGAAACGCAGCATCAGGTCAAGGTGAGTGAGTTTTATCTGTGTAAATATGCAGTTACCCCTGCCGAGTTTAAAACATTCATTGACGAATCCGGGTATCAGACTGACGCCGAAAAAGCGAACAGCAGCGGGATTTGGGATGGAAAGGAGTGGAAAGACAAAGAGGGAGTAAACTGGCGGCATGACGTATCGGGTAAAAAAAGGCCATCGGATCAGTACAGTCATCCGGTTTTGCATGTAAGCTGGAATGATGCTGTGGCCTATTGCAAGTGGATGACGGATAAAACAGGAAAGACTTTCCGTTTGCCAACGGAGGCTGAGTGGGAGTACGCCTGCCGGGCAAAAACAACCACACCCTTCAATACCGGTGAGAATCTTACAACCGATCAGGCAAACTATGACGGCAACTATCCGTATAACAATAATGCCAAGGGAAGATACAGAGAGACTACGGTTGCGGTTGGTAGTTCTGAACGATTTGAGCCTAATCAATGGGGATTATTTCACATGCACGGTAATGTCTGGGAGTGGTGCAGCGACTGGTATGGGGGCAATTATTACGAGGAGTGCAAGACGAAAGGTACGGTTGAAAATCCGGTTGGCCCCGAAACCGGTTCGGGCCGTGTCTTGCGTGGTGGCGGCTGGAACGGCAGTGCGAGGGGCTGTCGGTCGGCTTATCGCGGCAGCGACGCCCCCGACTACCGCAGCCGCAGTGCTGGCTTCCGCCTGGCCTTCGTCCCGTAGTCAGTTGGCAGCTCATTCCGCTCTTTACTTTGAGCAAGAGAGAGCTGACAAAAGAGTTGAGAACGGCAGCGAGGGACGAGCGCCGTGCACAACTCTTTTGCTTCAGCGAACGACACAGAGCCGCCTCGTGGCGGCCGGATTTTTTGGGGAGTACAGAGACCATACCATGCCATTGGTGGCCTTTACAGAGTATGCCAATGCAAGAGAATTCAGAAAAAAAGTGTATAGTAACTGGTTTGCTTGTGAAGAGTAAGGGCATCAGTCGTGGGTTCGAACCGTGTCCTGCGTGGTGGCAACTGGAACAGCAATGCGAGGAACTGTCGGTCGGCTTATCGCAACAACGACACCCCCGACAACCGTAGCAACAATGTTGGCTTCCGCCTGGTCTTCGTCCCGTAGCTCAAAGTAAAGTCGGATGACTGCCTCTGAACAGATTGATGGCCCTGTCCCTGAAATTTCAGGGCGAAGAGCAGACGATGCAATGCCCGTTGTTGGTAGGACGAGCCGGATAGCCGTTTCGAAGACTACGGGCATTTTTTTTACCTGGAAAAAACGGCAGAGCAACGCCCGAAAAAAAAGATAAAAGGTATGACTGTGGATGAAATTTTCAGGTTGCTCGATAATCCGGCAACGATTGGCGAAGCCTTGATTGAAGCGGCGAAGTTGCCATTCAGGGGCGAGTACAAGATTTTGTTTCAGCAAAAAAGGCAAAAATACATTGCAGGATTGAGCGATTATGAAAGGCCAATCTGGGTTGGTGAAATGAAAAATTTGCTGTCGTTGTGTGAAAGTTTATTTGATGGTGACCCCCGTGAGGTTAAGAGAGCCAGCACGTCTGACGGAGTGTATAGAAGCTGGGAGTTCAAGAACGATATTTTTATCAGCTATGCCCAGGAAGATCGGCAACGGGTTGAGCCGATTGTGCAAGAGCTTGAAAAACTTGGATGGTGTATCTTCTGGGACAGAAATCTTCGAGCTGGTCACAATTGGCCCATTGAAATCTCCAGAGCCCTTGATGAGTCGCGTTGTGTGCTTGTCTTCTGGTCTTTTGCTTCAGTAGATTTGAATAAACATCATTGGGTTAGGGAGGAGGCCGAGACGGGAAGAAAGAGGGGGGTTCTTGTTCCCCTCTGCATTGATGATGTGGAACCGCCACTTGGATTTCGGACAATTCAGGCTGAAACACTTGTTAACTGGAAACAGAACACTTCACATCCCAAGTTCCTGCAACTTATTGAAGCAATTGCATCCCAAGTTCCTTTGCCTGGAGATTTGCAGCGGAGAGAGAGTGCCGTGCGATCACCAGTTCCACCACCCATCCAGCCGAAGGTGTTTTCGGACTTTGTGCTTATCCGTGGCGGTATTTTTCCTATGGGAAGTCCGACAGGTGAAGTTGACAGATTTGATGACGAGACCCAGCATCAGGTGAAGGTTAGTGACTTTTATCTGTGTCGTTATACGGTGACGGTTGCCGGGTTTCGGGAATTTATCGAAGCGTCACGGTATCGCACTGATGCTGAAAAAGGAGATGGTAGCTATGTTTGGAATGGCAATGAGTGGAACAAGATGGCTGGCATTAACTGGCGTTATGGCATCTCGGGCAGTGAGCGGAATGATGCAGAAGAGAACCATCCAGTATTACATGTGAGCTGGAATGATGCGGTTGCCTATTGCAAATGGCTGTCGGCAACAACAGGAGAGGCTTTTCGTTTGCCGACGGAAGCCGAATGGGAGTGCGCCTGTCGGGCAGGAACCACAACGCCTTTCAATACGGGAGAGAATCTGTCGACCGGACAGGCGAACTATGACGGCAACTATCCATATAAGAGTAATCAGAAAGGAGTGTATCGGGATAATACGGTTGCAGTTGACAGTTTTTCCTCTAATGCGTGGGGTTTGTACAACATGCACGGCAATGTCTTGGAGTGGTGCGGAGACTGGTACGGAGATAAATATTACGAAGAGTGCAAGACGAAAGGTACGGTTGAAAATCCTTCAGGGCCAGCAACTGGTTCGTGCCGGGTCCTGCGTGGTGGCCGCTGGGTCAGCTATGCGAGGTACTGTCGGTCGGCTTTTCGCAGCCTCGGCCCCCCCGACTACCGTAGCTACTTTGTTGGCTTCCGCCTGGTCTTCGTCCCGTAGTCAGTTGGCAGCTCATTCCGCTCTTTACTTTGAGCAAGAGAGAGCTGACAAAAGAGTTGAGAACGGCAGCGAAGGATGAGCGCCGTGCACAACTCTTTTGCTTCAGCGAACGACACAGAGCCGCCTCGTGGCGGCCGGATTTTTGAGCAAGGAAGCGCCTGTTCCCCGGTTCGGTTTCCTGTGATACGCATGGTGAGCACAAAAATTCTTGTACTTCGATCAACTATACGTTAAAATATGCAGTCAAGATGTTGCGCCGATTAACAGCGTTAGTATAATTTTCTCCCAAGTATTGTTGATACATGAACCGGATACAACCATGTGCAAAATAAATCCTCGCGTCGATTTCGCCTTTAAAAAGCTTTTTGGCAGTGAAGAGAACAAAGATCTGCTCATCTCCCTCATTAACGCCATCGTCTCCGAAGAGGATCAGGTGGTGGAGATTGAGCTGAAAAACCCGTACAATCTGGCGGATTACCGTGCAGGAAAAATCTCTATTCTCGACATCAAGGCTAAAGCTGAAAATGGCCGCTGGTTCAACGTTGAGATGCAGATAAGTGAAGACTACAACTTCGACAAACGGGCTATTTTCTACTGGGCCAAGCTGGTCACCGAACAGCTCAGCGAAGGGATGATGTACAAAGAGCTGAAGAAAACTATCAGTATCAACATTCTCGACTATAACTTTGTTCCTGATACAACGGATGTTCACAGTTGCTACAAAATCATCAATACCGCCACAGGAAAGGATGACCGGCTGCACGACGTTTTTGAACTGCACTACATTGAGCTGAAAAAGTTCAATAAACTGCACCATGAAATTAGCAGTACACTTGATCGCTGGACGACCTTTTTAACGACAGCGCATCAGCTTGACCGGGAGCATACACCCAAAGAGCTTGCCGTCGACAAAAATATTGTGAAAGCCATTGCGGCCATAGATCGCATGTTTAATGAAGAGGAACGTCAGGTTTATGAGGTGCGCAAGCAATCATTGGTGGACGCAGAAAGCAAAATTGCATCGGCACTGGAAAAGGGCATGGAAAAGGGCATGGAAAAAGCATCGAAAGCCATTGCACTCAACTTGTTGGGCAAAGGCATTGCTATTGCCACCATTGCCGAGGCCACAGGGTTGAGTGTGTCGGAAATCACCTCTTTATCGCAGCATACGAGTGGCGAACAATAAGGGTTGGTTTCGCGGGTGAGTTGTTCAGGGCAAGTGGCATACACAGAAGTACAACGGCCTTTTACACTTCATTTCTCAACATAAGGAAACAACGATGGGATTCTTCTCTCCAAAACCAGCCTGCCGGAAATTTTTCACCTACGCAGAAAAAACGCTTGATTTCACCGCACTCTCTGCGGGTTTGTCTTCCCTTGCGTTGGCAGATGTTGATATCAATCTCGGTCAAATCAAGCTCTCTCCCGAATTTGTGAAAGTATCCGAGAAGCTTATGCTCCTTGATTTGCAGCAGCACGACCTCTGCCAGACCATTGCCAATATCAGGGACAAAAGCGAGCGCGACAGGATGTTCAGCAAACTTGCAGAGATCAAGATGGAGATGATGCGTATGGCCGCACACCCTGAAGCCTACGAGCACCGGGAGCTGAACCCGACTCAGAGCGAAAGCCAACTGAAACGGGCAGAGGGCACCACCGACACTATTCTTGCTTCCTCCGTCAGTAAAGCAGGCAAGCAGATCATGCAACTACTCGATAATCCTGCAACCATTGGTGAAGCCCTGATCGAAGCGGCGAAGTTACCATTCAGGGGTGATGACAAGGTACGGTTTCAACAAAAACGGCAGAGATACATTGATGGACTGAGTGATCATGACAGGCCACGTTGGGTTGGCGAAATGAAAATTTTTCTTGCACAGTACCTTTGATTGTACCCCATAATATTCAGAAGAGGCAAAACGAATGACCGTTGAAGAGATCATCAGGATGCTCGAAAATCCAGCGACCATTGGCGAGGCGTTGCTTGAAGCGGCGAAGTTGCCCTTCAGGGGTGACGACAAGGTACGCTTCGAACAAAAACGACAACACTATATTGATGGATTGAGTGATCATGAACGGCCGCGCTGGGTCGGCGAAATGAAAAACTTTTTGTCGGTGTATGATGGCTGTAGTGTTGGTGCAACCGATGGAGCAGAGGCGCCACCCGGACCGCAACGCAATGAGTTTAAAACTGATATTTTTATAAGCTATGCCCGCAAAGACCTGAAACGGGTTCAGCCAATTGTCAAAGAGCTGCAAAAAAAGGGCTGGAGTGTTTTCTGGGATCTGGAGATTCCTCCGGGTGAGAGCTGGCGGAGTTATATCAAGAAGAGGCTGGATGAATCACGGTGCGTGCTTGTTTTATGGTCTCATTTTTCCATCACTTCCGAATGGGTCATTGCCGAAGCAGATGAAGCGGATAAAAGGGGGATTCTTGTTCCAGCGCTTCTTGACGCCGTTGAGCCTCCATTTGGATTGAGTCATATTCATGCCGCAGACCTTTCTGACTGGAAAAAAGATACCTCTTGTAGGGCATTCAGGGAACTTGTGAATGCTGTTACCTCAAAAATCTATTCTTCAAAACCAGCTCTCCCGGGTAAAGCGCCAGATACGGTTTCAGCTCCAGTCCCGAAGTCAGCACCAGTAAAGGTATCCTCAATGTCGAAGCTGCAGCCTCTGCGTACGAGGGTTGAAAAAGGGATCTCAGCAGTTGCGGGCCTAAGAACCTGGCAAGTCATAAGCTGGAAAACATTAATTATTGCCTTATTAGCATTAGCAGTAGTCATGGTGTTTATTCTACCAAAAGTTATTTCGTATACATCTAAAACCGTTGAAATACCTAAAGGCCAAAAGATACTGAACGACACTGAATCAGGAAATAATGAAGGTAATGACTTAAAAATCCTTTTTGCGGATAGTTTCAATAACTGGGACTACAACCACTGGCAAAATGGCACTTCAAACTTTTCGTTTTACGGACGCACTCAACAGCGCCAATTGCTTCCAGAAGGAAAAAACGGTGTGTTACGTCTCGAACTCGATACATACAACCCAATCAATGGCTCTTCACCATCCTTCTATGGAACAGAAGTTATCTCTAATCAGACATTTTCCCCTGGAGTTTCTGTCGAAATCAAGGCTTATTTCGAAAAACCGTTGGCGGCTGGTATTGTCGGAGGCATGTTTCTCTATAATTCCACCGGTACCTTCCATGACGAAATCGATTTTACAGCGGTATCGAATAGGCCCAATCAAATTCAGACAAACTTCTATGCGAATGAACCCCTTGGCGCAGGTCATCCTGCTTTTAATCCAATTTCAGGTGCGTTAACCGATGAGCACACCTACCGCATTGAGTGGTTCAAAAATGCAATATTATGGTATGTTGATGGTCAGTTGGTTCGGGAGCAGACAAATGCTATTCCACAGCATCCGATGGCACTTCACATGAACATCTGGGCTCCGGCGGCTGATTGGCCAATCGCCTTCAACGGAGCACTGAACCCGGTCACAAATCCAGTCGCCAATACCGCCTTCTTTTTTAATATCAATTCTGTGCGCGTCGCGCAGTTGCCGAAAATTCTATCTGGTACAACACAGTCAAGAATAAAAATACAGTATTGAAAACCTGGCATGGTTGACACAGAATCAGGAGCGCATTGAGCGGAAGTTATTCAAGTAGCATTCGACAGTTGCAGGCCCTGAGTTATTGCTCTATGATTTTACTTCATCATATCTTGAAGGGATGGAGAATGTGCTTGCTGCCTTTGGGTACAACCGAGATGGAAAAAAGGGGAAGAAGCAGATCGCGTTATCGGCTTGTTGTGTACAGCAGATGGCGATCCGGTTGCTGTCCGGGTATTTGCAGGCAATACCGGCGACAAGTCAACGGTTGCAGAGCAGATTCGTACTGTTGCCAACACCTTTTGAATTGACGAGATCACGATGGTTGGCGACAAAGGAATGATCAAAACACCACAGGCCAAAGAGTTGACCGAGGCGGGATTTCATTACATCACCTCACTCTCAAAACCAGAAATCAGGACACTGCTCAAGACGGAAGTGCTGCAAATGGATTTTTTTGATAATGATCTGTATGAGGTTGAAAATAAAACAGAAAGCGTACGATATGTGCTGAGAAGAAATCCTGTTCGAGAGGCAGAGATGGCAAAGAATCGCCAAGAACGGGTTAAAAAAATCCAGCGTTACGTTGAAGAAAAAAACAGCTATCTCGCCGGTTCCGTCAAACGTGACCAGGATGTTGCACAACGCTTTCTTCAGAAAAAGATCAGCCAGTACAAGCTCAACGATGTACTGGAACTGACCCATTAGGAGAGGGTGTTCAAGGTAACGATCAATGAAGAGATCCTGAAAGGAGCAGCTCTGTTCGACGGCTGTTATGTGATCAAAACCGATGTAAAGAAAGAGCGTCTTTCGACCGTGTAAAGCGGCGATAACTGTTGTCAATCTTTTGGGCCTTCGGGTGATTCTACGATACAACCATGTGCAAAATAAATCCCTCTGCGTCGATTTCGCCATAAGCAGTGCTCTCGATCGCTGGAGCAGTTTTTTAACGACAGCGCATCAGCTTGACCAGGAGCATACTCCAAACGAGTTGGCTTCCGACAAAAATATTTTGAAAGCCATTGCAATGAACTTGTTGGGCAAAGGCATCGAGATCGCCACCATTGCTGAGGCCACAGGTTTGACGGTGTTGGAAATCACCTCTTTTTCGCAAAAGGGCGGGGATGAATAATCAGGTCGAAGCAATAAAAAAACTGCTTTGTGAACGGTAATGGAATCATATTTTTTTTGCAATTTTGAGTTATGGTAGTCGTCGCCCCGGCATCAAACTCATCATCTATCATTATGCAATCATTCCTGCATCGTCATCTGAACATTGGAGCAAAAGGGCAGAAGGGTTCAGCCTTTTCATGTTGTGGCTCCGATTCTGTTTCTTCCAGGCTGAAAGCTGAACCACTCAAGCCCTCTCTTGTCAGCTCTTCATTGCTCGCCTCTTTGGGCCTCTTCGCCATTGGAGCGTTCTCCATCGGTGCGCTCGCTATCGGCGCCGTGGCTATTGGCCGACTCGCTCTTGGTAAACTTGTCATTGGCAAAGCGCGTATTGGTGAGCTTGAAATCGGCAAGTTGCTTGTCGCGCATTGTGAATGTGACTGTGAAGGGAGCAAGAGCGCAGAAGAGCCTTGCAGCGTGAAGTGAAGCGTGCTTGTTGATGGAGTTTGTCAGATACTACATTTTTCCTTCTCCTTACGCCGATATTTTTTTTCTTGATCGTTGTGCGGGAACTCCATACAGCATCCCTTCTGCACTGATATCTTCGTCAATATCAGGCCAGTGAATGCCGATACCGTTACCAATGATCTCATAGTTGTTTCTCTGCTCCACGGAGCTTTCGGTTAAACGCCATGACCAAATCAGGGGAACACTGATCGTTCGCCCGTCATCAAGAGTTGCGGAAATCACCTCGTCAGTGATTTCAACGGCACTGATCCTTGGTTCATTATTGACCGCAGTGTTCATACCAGTAACTTTTTATGAGGTTGCTTTCAAGCTGGATTACCTTGTAAATGGCATTAAGCTCTTTTGACGAAAAGCCGTGGTTTTTTGCCAACGAAAGAGGTTCCACCCAGAACTTGCAGATTTTGCTCTCTTTACTCACATGCACGTGCAAAGGCTCGTTACAATCGAAGCTAAAGAAAAAGAATCGAAATCCATTCGACAGTTCTTTAATCGTTGGCATGATGCAGAAATTATTTATTACAGGGACTCTATTGATAACTCCATCGAATAGATTCGCTTTGCTTGTTTAGTTGTATTTTACTGATTTTTTCTGTGAACTGCATAAGCAACGTCAGAATAAAGAGTAAATTGCGACACTATCGCAGCATCCCCCAACCTGCAACAAGAGCCCGATCATGGATGATGATATTGTCTACTCCGCGCTGCCGTCAAAAAGTGACGAAGAGCTTGAGAAGGGCTTTGTAACGGCGATTATTGACCAGCCAAAACTGCTTGACGAGCTGGCCAAACAACTGGTGACGCTGAATCTTGCCATTCCCGGCTTGTATGCTACGGCGCTGAAGTTCATGGGCGGAGATGATGCTGTGGTAGAATCAGTCCCCTTAAAGCAAACGGCTATGAAGCTTCAACGGCTGGGAGCAGTTGTCGCAGCAGATGGGTAAGGGTGAATAGGCGCGCTGTTCCCACTCACTGAATCGAAAGGTTCAGTTTTTTTCCAAGAGCTTCAGTATAGTGCATCAACACTGAAAGTCGTACATCCTGCGAGTGATTTTCAATACGGGAGATCGTGGATTTTTTGGTCTTCATTTTACCAGCAATATCATCCTGTGTTAAACCAACACTCTCACGAGCCTGACGAAGGAGCACCCCTATCTTGAACTGTTCATACCCTTCATCAAACGACTCCGCAAACTCTGGATCAAGAGCTTTTTGCTCATCAATAAATGCCTGTAGCTCATCCATGCCTTTTTCCCTCCTTGTATATATTTTTTCGTTGCTCTGCCAGAGCGATCTATTGATCTGGTGTTTTCTGACTTTTCTTGATGAACCCGTTTGTTAAAATAACGAGGCTACCCTTATCCATAAAACCAAGCAATCTGAATGCGTTGTTGCCGTGTTTTGCTCGAACTTCCCAGATTCCGTCGGTGTTCTAAAGCTTTTTAAAATAATCTTTTGGTACTATCTGAATATCTCTGATTAAAGCAAGTACCCAAAAAACTTTCTGTTTCTCTTTTGCAGACAAGGCACTCAAAAAATCTTTAACAGGACTTTTTCCGGCAGAATTTTTGAAGAAAATTATTTCTCGCATCCGCGATACCCTCAAAAGTTGACTCAATGCCAAAATTAACTGAATATTTTGTAATACCAAGCCATGACATTCAGGCTTTTTTGACGATTTTCATGGCTCATGGGGCTGGATGTTCCGTTTTTATAGACGTTAGAATTGAAAATGACAAGCTGTATTTAACTGTTGTATCCAGCAAATTGCATGGGTAACGCCTTAATAAAAAGTAAATTGTGCCATTACAACAGCATATCTTAACCAGACGACAAGACTCAGATGATGGATGCTTGTATGGATTCCTTTTAACAGATTAACAAAACAACCACTTGTCGCAACTTGAACACATCGAAGCTATAGAAAAGCGCCTCTGGAACGCGGCGGATACCTTGCGGGCGAGCTCAAACTATGCGAGTAACGAGTACTTTCTGCCGGTCATGGGGCTGATTTTTTTGCGCCATGCCTACAGCCGCTTTCTGGCAGTGCGGGAGGGGCTCGAAGCTGCTCTGCCCACTCGCGGGGGCAAAACCCGTCCGCTCTCCAAGGAGGATTTTTCCGGCAAGAGCGCCATCTACCTGAAACCGGAAGCGCAGTTTGACTATTTGGCATCGCTGAAGGAGGGTGAGAGTCGGGTACATCAATCTGCTGTGTTTGCTGCCCAAAGAAGAGTATTATGAACTGGTGCATCATAAAAATAGTGGTCATTACGCTAAAACGGTGACCTGTTCTCAAAAAAACACAAGGGTTTCCTTTCAGATACACGAACTATCTTCAGAATATTTCTTTAAAGCCCAAAAACGCCAGGCACAAACTGACAACAGAGGACCATCATGCGGACACTTCTGAAATTGCATAACATCAACCCATCACCAGACATGGAACTGGAGTTTGATGAGCGGCTGAACCGGATAGAACCATATGCAAAATAAATCCCCGCGTCGATTTCGCCTTTAAAAAGCTTTTTGGCAGCGAAGAGAATAAGGATCTGCTCATCTCCCTCATTAACGCCATTGTCTCCGAAGAGGATCAGGTGGTGGAGATTGAGCTGAAAAAGTTCAATAAACTGCACCATGAAATTAGCAGTACACTTGATCGCTGGACGACCTTTTTTTATGACAGCGCATCAGCTTGACCGGGAGCATACGCCCAAAGAGCTGGCCATCGACAAAAATATAGTGAAAGCTATTACAGCCATAGATCGCATGTTTGATGAAGAGGAGCGTCAGGTATATGAAGTTCGCAAGCAATCATTGGTGGAAGCAGAAAGTAAAATTGCCTCGGCACTGGAAAAGGGCATGGAAAAAGGGAGAGAGGAAGGAGTCAATGCAGCATCAAAGGCCATTGTATTGAATATGGCAGGTAAGGGTATTGATATGAACACGATAGCCGACTTTACAGGGCTAAACATGTTAGTTATTACAGTATTTTTACTTTGCATGAATGATTGATGATGCAATAAAGCAGAATGCGTGGTAATCCACTTCCCGGGATACTGTCTGCTCCGCGTTGCCGTCAAAAAGTGACGAATAGCCTGAAAAAGGCTTTGTAACGCTCCTTGTTGAGCTGCGAACTCTGGTTCCTCAACCGCGCCCGCCCGCCCATCGCCATCAAGAAGAATTTTGAGGAGTTGGGGATACAACAGCATTATTGACCCAATTCTTCAGCAACTGAAAACACTCAGTTTTGAAAATCGTAATCTCAGCAAAGCCCGCGACATTCTCCTCCCGCGCCTGATGAGCGGGGAGGTGGTGGTATGAGCATTGCGCACAATATTATCAAGTTATTGTCGCAATTGGCCCGAATAAAGGGCGTTACGTTCATAACTTGCGTCGATAACTTCTCTGATAGATTATTAAGTGATTAATTAATAATGAGTTATAGTATTTACATTGTTTGTCGAAATGTCAATAGACGGTCAATCCCTTGTCATAAAGCCTGAAACGGATGAAGAGCAATCTGTGTAAAGATTTTATTCTTCTTGAGCCAGTTTCTGGACAGCCAGAGTTACAGCCAGAGTCAACCCCTCATGTCGGGGCCCATGATGAGGCCCATGACCTCATCGCCCTACACCGAAGATTCCCTCGTTCAGCAAACGACGGCAGACTATCTGGAGCAGCAGTTTGGCCAGGAATTTTATCTTCACAAGGTTTATGTCTGATATTCTGATGTATTTTTGGCTGGTTTTTTGATGTGTTGCTATTATTTCGCTACAATGGCGTTACATTATCTTTTTCATAATAAAATAGAGAATTTGTTTGACAGAAATCATAAGCTGTTGCTATCATTAAAATTGAAGACAACAGGTATCCGCTGATGAAATATTTTGATTGGAATGATGATAAAAATGATTTACTCAAAAAAGAGCGAGGTGTCTCATTTGAGCAGGTTGAACTGGCAATAGCTTCCGGAAAACTGCTCGACCGCGTAAGACATCCAAACCAGGAAAAATATCCAAACCAGAAAATTTTTCTGGTAGAGCTTGAAAGTTATGTCTATTCAGTACCGTACATTGAAGATGAAGAAAAAATATTTTTGAAAACGATAATACCAAACAGCAAAGCAACAAAGAGATTTTTTGGAGAAAAAAATGAAAAAAAAGACGAGCTACGTTGATAAAGATGAACAAGAATTAGCGGAATCACTTGAAACGGAAAACTGGATTTCCGATCTTGACGCTAAAGAAAAAAATCAATATGAAAAGACTGCCCTCTATAGCCTGAACACACAAAAACAAATCAACATAACAATGAGTGAGCGCGATTTAATGAAAATTCGTGCCAAGGCGGTCGAAGAAGGTATTCCATATCAATCTTTTATATCAATGCTGATTCATAAGTACAATGAAGGAAAACTATCAATCACAAGCCCGACAAAAAAAGGAAAAAGACGCGGGATAAACGCAGTTTGATGTTCAATTTGTCTTGTATCGCGCTCTGCTGATTGAGTTTGCCAGCTTTCGAACACATTGAACTGCTCAAAAACTTCTGGTAGCAAGTCATATTGTTCTGTGGGTGAGTATCACCACCTGACCAAACTTCAGATTTTGTTTTAAAGTGTTTTACAATGTTGACGTTGTTTGTCGAAATATCAATACAGTGCAATCGTCGACCTCTTCTTCCATCCTTGATGAAAACCCTTTTCTTAAAGGATAAAAGGCATTCCACTCTTTTTCAATACCTTATGAGCTACGCAATCCTGGCGTAAACGATAAAGGTATGGTGCTTTATTCGTTCAGATACGTTAATTTAGGGTTAAACGTGCCAGCAAGAGTAATCACTGAAAAGGTGGCGACATTGCAATCGCAGAGCCTATGACCCCATCACCCTACACCGAAGACTCCCTTGTTCAACAGACGACGGCGGACTATCTTGAGCAGCAATTGCGCTGGGAGTCAGTCTATGCCTGTAACCGGGAGGATTTTGGCCCTGAAAGTATCCTGGGGCGCAAGGATGACCGGGAGGTGGTGCTGACGCGCATGTTACGGGCAAAGCTGACTGAGCTGAATCCGGGGCTGCCTGATACGGCTTATGACGATGCGCTGCGCCAGATTGTGACAACGACGGCGACGCAGACGCTGCTGGCGACGAACCTGGAGAAGTACACGCTCTTCCGCGACGGGGTGCTGGTCACCTTCCAGTATGAAAAGGGGGAGCGCCTGAAGCAGCGGTTGCGGGTGTTTGACTTTGATTCGCGATGCGGTTCGCACGGCAATTGAGGATTTTCTTTGGAGTGATGCTACAGGTTTGTCGGTGGAGTTTTATACAGAAGAGGAGGTAAAGGAGAGGTCAGAGGAGATTTTCCGTCACGTCTCTCGTGCTTACCCGACCATTCCGTCACCATTTTATGAAAAAACAGTGGCGGCATAATTTTAAACAAGTTGAAACGATGATGCAGAAAAAACAGTTAGGCAATACGGATATGCAGATCACCCCGATCGGTTTTGGCAGTTGGGCAATCGGGGGTGCTGATTGGGCCTATGGATGGGGTGCACAGGATGATGGCGATGCGATAACGGCCATTGAGCGTGCGGTTGAGCTTGGTATCAACTGGATTGATACGGCGGCGGTTTATGGGCTTGGCCATTCGGAGGAGCTGGTAGCGAAGGCTCTGGCTGGTATGAAGCAGAAGCCCTATATTTTTACCAAGTGCTCATTGGTCTGGAATGCTGAGCGTCAGGTTGGCAATAGTCTCAAGGCTGATTCGATACGGCGCGAGTGTGAGGCGAGTCTGAAACGGCTGCAGGTTGATGCTCTTGATCTTTACCAGATTCACTGGCCGAACCCTGAAGGTGATCTTGAAGAGGGCTGGCAGGAGATGGCTCGTCTGAAGGAGGAGGGGTTGGTTCGTCATATCGGGGTTTCGAATTTCACTGTTGAGCAACTGCGCCGGGTTATCCCGATTGCACCTGTTGCCTCTCTGCAGCCGCCCTATTCGATGTTGCGGCCTGCAGTTGAAAAGGAGATTCTGCCGTTTTGTCTGGAGCAGAATATCGGTGTGATTGTCTATTCTCCGATGCTTTCGGGCATGTTGACAGGCGCTATGAGTCGTGAACGGGCAGCCAATTTTTCTGCAGATGACTGGCGTCGTCAGAACAAGGAGTTTCAGGAGCCGAGGCTTTCTGCCAATCTTGAACTTGTTGAGTTGCTCAAGCGGATTGGTGCGCCACATGGATGCTCTGCCGGGGAGGTTGCTATTTCCTGGACTTTGCGTAACCCGGCGGTAACTGGCGCAATCGTTGGCGGGCGCAATGCTGCCCAGGTTGAGGGGACTATCGGAGCAGGGGAGTTCAGGCTCAGCGGAGAGGAGATTGATGCTATCGGTAAGTAGTGGATGAACGGAAAAACTGTTATGATATTATAAAATAATAGTTTATATTGTTATTTCATGGTCAAAGATATTTGACGGAGCCCTGAGCTAAAGCGTAATAATACCCCATTAGAAGCATTTTTGATAGAGAAAAGGTGTTGCAGGGTGCCCTCAAAGAGAAACAGACTCCAAACTTCGTTTTTTGAAATCCACTATGCGTAGCGTCATCAACCACCAAATGATGTTCGGTCGTACCGATATTTCTGCCATTGTTTTCGATCCGAAATCACGAGATGATATCCCAAAAATCTTGAGGGGCCTTCAGGGCATCTACACCGACGAGGAGTTGCGCAAGCGTGTTTTTGCCATCCTCGAAGAGGTTCGTCCTGAACGGAAAAAAGGAGAAGGAAAAGCTGACCCAAACACAGGGCGTCCCGGTATGGAGCAATGGGCAATTTTGGTACTGGGTGTCGTTCGACTGGGAATCAACGCTGATTACGATCGGCTTCATGAATTGGTCAATCACCACGATACGCTTCGCCAGATGCTTGGTCACAACGATTGGACTGATAAAACATCTTATGAACTCCAGACCATCAAAGATAATGTCCGACTGTTTACCCCCGAATTGCTTGATCGAATCAACCAGGAAATTGTCCGTGCAGGTCATACGTTAGTAAAAAAAAAGAGGAAGAAAATTTCCCTTTAATGGCCCGAGGTGATTCGTTTGTGGTGGAAACCAACGTTCACTTTCCTGCTGATACAAGCCAGTTGTTCGATGCCATTCGCAAAGCCATTGAGGTCTGTGCGAAATGGTCTTTTGATGAAGGATTAAGTCAATGGCGCCAATACGATCATAACATCCGGCATATCAAAAGAATGCGTCGTATTGTGCAACAGCTCAAGCACTCGACATCAAAAAAGCCGGAAAAGAAAGCTCTCAAAGATCAACAAATAAAGCAAGCACTCCTCGATTACCTTGCGGCAGTCGATTATCAGTTACAACGGGCAGTGCGTACCGGCGCAGAACTGGGTGGCTTAAATCCGTTGCGGCTCAGCCAGCTTAACGGCTATATTGCTCATGCTGAGGTACAAATGGGGCAAATTCGTCGTCGGATAAATGACGAGGTTATTCCGCATGCGGAGAAAGTCTTTTCAATTTTTCAGCCACACACCGAGTGGATCAGTAAAGGCAAGGCGGGAGTGCCGGTTGAGTTGGGATTACGGGTCTGTATTATCGAAGATCAGTATCGTTTTATCCTGCATCATCAGGTCATGGAAAAAGTTGTCGATAGCGACATCGCAGTGTCCATTATCGAAGAGACCAAGCAACGTTTTCCAAACTTGCGATCGATCAGCTACGACAAAGGCTTTCATAGCCCGGATAACCAACGCGACCTGAAAGCGCTTCTTGAAAAAGTTGTTATGCCGAAAAAAGGCAAGCTCTCAAAAATCGACAAAGCTCATGAATCCGAGCCGGAATTCAGGAGACTGCGACGGCAGCATTCGGCAGTTGAATCAGCAATCAACGCACTTGAGGTTCACGGCTTGGATATATGCCCTGATGATGGCATCAAAGGATTCAATCGCTATGTTGCCCTTGCAGTGCTGGCTCGCAACATTCATCGTTATGGAGCACTCTTGTACAAGCAGGATGCGAAGCGACATCGAGGGCCCTACAAAAAAGCTGCCTGAGTTCTCTCCCCAAAAAAAGAGTTTTTTACCAATTCGCAGGGAGAGATCCGTTCGTTATGACGCTTCCTGGAGCAAAATTCGGTAGTTTACCCATGGCGTGTCACGATCAGCACAAAAACGCCTTTTGTTGATCATTAAAAATGGTTTTTAATCCGGCGGGAGGTTGTCAAATTTTCAAAAAACAGGGGTTTTCTTTCTGGCACTAAGTATATTGCTGATATGCCGAAATAGGTTGGAAGAGCAGTTTGGTTATTGGTAGTGTTATCGTTTTTGTAAACAACAAGCAAGATGTTTGGCTATGTCGTTTTTCAGCAGTTTGTACAGGGATATTGCTATTGATTTTGGAACAACGAACACGTTGATTTATGTCCGGGGGCTTGGTATTGTGTTGAATGAGCCCTCAATTGTTGCCCGTGATTGTAATACCGGTCAGGTACTGGCCATCGGGCAGGAAGCGCTTGTTATGCATGATAAACTGCATCCCGGTATTGTTACGGTCCGACCGCTTTTTAATGGTGCCATTGGTGACTATCAGGCTATGCAGGAGTTGATCAAAGGGCTGATCAATAAAACGAAAATGCGCTTTTCCCTGGGTATTCGCCATTTGGTTATCAGTATTCCTTCGGGTATCACGCCAGTGGAAAAGAGGGCGGTACGCGATTTTGCCCAGCATGTTGGTGCAAAAAAATTTTATATGGTTACCAATCCCATGGCGGCGGCTATTGGTATCGGGCTTGAGGTCAGGGAGGCAATAGGCAATATGGTGGTTGATATCGGGGGTGGAACATCGGAAATCGCTGTTATTTCACTGAGCGGTATCGCTTCCGGTGAATGCCTGAAGGTGGCTGGCGCAGATATTACTGAATTGATTATTCGTCATCTTCGCCAGGAGTACAATATAGCGGTTGGTGAGTCAACAGCCGAAAGGATCAAAATAACCCTTGCCTCGGCATACAAGGAGGAAAAGGAGACCAGCATGGAAATCAGGGGTATCAATGTTGAGTCCGGGCTTCCCGAAGTACGGATGATCGGTTCTGGTTCTATCAGGAATGTTATTGCCATTCCGATTGGCCAGATCATCTCGTCGATTAAAAAATGTCTTGAGGCATTGGTGATCAAGCCGGAACTGTCGGTGGATATTTTTGATCATGGTTTGTTTCTTGTCGGTGGAGGAGCGCTGATAAAGGGTATTGACAAAAAAATCCAGGAGGAGACCAACGTTCCTGTGCATATCAGTGAGGACCCCCAGACGGTTGTGGCAAAGGGTGCGGGCGAGATTCTTGAAAACCTTCGAAAGTATAGAGGCCTTTATACCAACTGACGTTTGCTCCCCGCCCTCCTGTTTTGGGTCAGGGACGAAATTTGCGGTAGTCGATATCGAATTTTTTTATGCGAAGCCCCATGATTCGGTCTGAAAGGCCAAGTTGCACGGCCGCACGAGACATGTTTCCCTGTGTGCGTTTGAGTGCCTCCATGATCATCTCTTTTTCTATTGCATCAAGTTTCTGCTGCAGCGATCCGGTATAGGGCGTTCCGCTCGATTCGGCAGTCTGGAGTGTCGGCGGCAGATGATAGCCGTGAATGACGTTATCTTCGCTCAGGATGACCGCCCGTTCCATACAGTTCTGCAGTTCCCTGACGTTACCTGGCCAGTGATAGCGCATCAGCATGTCGATCGATGTTGTCGAAATTCGCCTGATTCCTTTATGGTTAGCGGCATTGAATTTTTCGACAAAATAGTCGGCCAGCAGCAAGATGTCGGTTTTGCGTTCGCGCAGCGGGGGAACGGTTATGGGAAAAATGTTGAGCCGGTAATAGAGATCTTCGCGGAAAAGTCCGCCTCGTATCAACTCTTCAAGATTGCGGTTTGTTGCGGCAATGACCCGTACATCAACCTTGATGGTTTTTGATCCTCCTACCCGCTCAAACTCTTTTTCCTGTATGATTCTGAGCAGTTTTGCCTGCACTGCAAGACTGAGTTCGCCCACTTCATCAAGAAAGATGGTGCCGGTATGGGCAAGTTCAAATCTCCCCTGTCGGGTAGCCGAGGCTCCCGTGAAAGCCCCTTTTTCATGTCCGAAGAGTTCGCTTTCAACAATGCTTTCAGGCAATGCTGCACAGTTGAACTTGATGAATGGGTTCTCGTTTCGATGGCTTTTAAAGTGAATGGCACCTGCCACCAGCTCTTTTCCAACGCCGCTCTCTCCGAGCACAAGGGTGGTTGCGTTGGTTTTTGCGATCTTGTCGATCATTTTGTAGAGCGAGATCATCGGTTTTGTGTTGCCGATAATATTTGCCGGGCGTTCGGCCTCTGAAATTTTCTCATCATCTCCCTTTTCTTCTTGATAGAGCTGTCTTGAAGGTTTTTCCAGGATGGTTGTTTGCAGAGATTTTTTTTCGCTCTCTTCATGTGCAAGTTGTTTTATACGAACAGCTTGTGAAATCATGGATGCGATAATGGAGAGCTGGTCGACATAGTGCTGAAGCATATCGGTGCGCTGTTCTCCCCCTTTGCCTGTTTTTGAGGGCTTGTCTGCCGCTCCGGGTTCCAGTTGACGGTCTGCACTCAGGGTACCGATGATTTCCGTGCCCGCCTTGATGGGAATGCAGATAAAACAGAGACTCTCTTTTTTTACCTTGCTTCGAGATCGGGTTCGGTCGAGAAAGAGCGGTTCGTTGTCAATAGAGGGAACAATGACCGCTTTGCCGGTTTTAACGACATGGCCGATAACTCCTTCGCCGATCTGGTAACGTCCTCTCTCCTTCTCTTTTTCCGTAAGCCCAAATGATTCGTTAATGACAATTTCACCGCTGTCGCGGTTAAGAATGGTGATCATGCCCCTGAGCATGTTCATGTTTTCAGACATGATGAAAAGAACAAGCCGCAATACCTTATTGATATCATTTTCATGGGTTATGGTCCTGCTGACTTCAGCAAGCAGGCTGATGATGCTATGATCCTGTTCCTGTGCGATGAGCATGATGCTTGCAATATGATTATCCGTGTTTCACCAAGAGTGTGTTGTAGATGTGTTCAAGCTCATCGGGCTGCAATGCCCGTTTTTTTTCAGTGGCGGTTGTACGAACAAGAGCAAGCAGATGGTTTGCTTCGCCTCTTGTCATGGTGATGCCCTTGCCTGAAAAATAGTGCTGCAGCGACGCGCTTCCCGAATGTTTTCCGATCACTATCTCATGCCCGTTACGGCCAACCTGATCTGGAAGAAATGGTTGGTAGGAGAGCGGATGTTTCAGCAACGCTGCACAGTGAATACCTGATTCATGCTGGAATGCCGATTTGCCTACAACGGGTTTTTGATCTACGATCTCTCTTCCGGATGCTTTGCTTACTGCTGTGCAGAGCGATGAGAGCTTTCTGGTATCAATGCTTGTTTCATATTTTCCTGAGAGCTTCAGGGCTATGGCAAGCTCTTCGAGCGCAGCATTCCCCGCTCGCTCACCAAGTCCGGTAACGGAAACACTGACCGCCTGGCATCCCGCTTCAAGGGCAGTATAAGCATTGGCTGTTGCCATACCGAGATCATTATGGGCATGAAATTCAAGCGCCGCATGGCTTACTGATTTCAGGCGGTGTATCAGCCCGATCAGGGATGTTGGTGTTGCGATACCGACCGTATCGGCAACTCTTACCCTGTCCGCGCCACATGCTTCAGCATCAAGCACAAAGCTTTCGAGCAGTTCAGCATCTGCCCTTGTGGCATCCTGTGCCCCAACGCTCACATAACTAAAATATTTTTTTGCCCGTGGAACAAGTTCCTGCAACTGTTGCTGTACCCATACATAATCCCTTCCCATAAGCTCCAGATACATCGCCGAAACAGGAAAGCTGATGTGAACCGCTTCGGTCCCGCAGGTACAGGCATCCTCAATATCCTGCCATTTTGCCCGAGCCCAACTGGTCAGGCGTACCGGCAGGTTCAGTGTAACGATTTTCTGTATGCTCTTGCGTTCATCATGACTGATGGCTGGGTATCCGACTTCAAGTTCATTGACTCCCGCATCAGCAAGCAGAGAGGCAATGTCAATTTTTTCCGTATTGCTGAAGACAACACCGGGAGCCTGTTCGCCATCTCTAAGTGTTGTGTCGATAATCCAGGGCCTGATCATGGAATGAGAAGATGTTCTGCTGTCTATACGCATATCCTGGAGGTTTCTTCAGTGAACAAAACATGGTATCGAGATCATAATTCGATATTTTTTATTTAGCCTTTAACTGCATATTTCCTGAATATATTAGGCCAATCGCAACAAATATAATAAAAATTAATACATTTTTGTGCTATTTTGTGGTTGATTTAGAAAAATATCCTGCTCATGCATTTTTGGTTGCAGAAGCAGATGATATCGTTAACCAGACTCTTCTTCTCCAGAGGGTGAGGCTTTTGAGTTATGGGGCTGGGGCGACCATACGATCCGGCTTGTAGGTGCAGTTCAGTTTTCTTGCAAGAGACGTGACAGGCGATTGCATAGGGCAACAGGGGGGGATGGAAGCCGGGCAGCTCTCTGCTTTTCTGTCCTGTTTGCAAGTTATGGAAATCTGTACTAACATACCTAATATTTACTGTTATAAGCTTCTCTCCGGGGATGGGTACCGGGGTATCATCAGAATGATCAACTCATGAAGAAATATTGGGAGGGTAAAAGCGCTGTCGTAACCGGAGCAGCTTCCGGCATTGGTTTTGCCCTCGCGAAGGCGCTGATTGTCCGTGGTGTTCAAGTCCGGGTTGCCGATATTGACGCCGACGGCATCAGGCAGGCTGCACGGGTACTTGGCTCGAATGCGCATCCGGTGGTAGTTGATGTGCGCGATGCTTCTGCAGTGCGTGATGTTGTTGAGAGCACAGCAAGAGAATTTGGCAGCATTGATTTTCTCTTTAACAATGCCGGGATCATCATGTCTGGCGAGTTCCATGAATTTGATACAGAACATGTTGATCGTATCATTGACGTCAACATCCGCAGTGTCGTCAACGGTATTGTTGCTGCATACCCGTTGATGATCCGGCAGGGTGGAGGTCATATCGTGAACACGGCATCTCTTGCTGGCCTTGCTCCTTCACCGTTGCTTTCATCTTATGCCATGACAAAACACGCCGTCGTCGGGCTCACAACCAGTCTTCGTTTCGAGGCTGCCCGCTACGGTGTTCGAGTCAGTGCCCTTTGCCCTGCCGCCGTTGATACTCCTCTTCTTGATGCGGGGATGCCGCCTGATCTGCACGAGGTTCCCTGGCGACCAAACGTTCGGCGCTATCTCGAAAGGCTGGCTGGCACACCCTTTCCGCCTGACAAGCTGGCTCATGCTGCCCTGCGCGGTGTGGAGCGCAATCAGGCCCTTATTCTTGTTCCAGCCCGAGCCCGTCTTACAGCCCTGATTTATCGCCTCGCTCCCGGCCTCGTCCATACGTTTGGTCAGCACGTTCTTGCTGCGGAACGAAAAGAGCGTCCACAGGGATCATGTTGAGGCAATCGTTAAATGGTTATAGGTCATATAAAAAAGCTGATAGATGATCTGTCTGCAAAAAAAGTTACTATTTAACGAAACCTTGTCTATCTTTGACTTGAAAAGAAAAGGAGAAATGGACAAACTTTTTGACATCAAATTTTTAGATCAGGCCTTTGATTTTCTCGGCTGCCTTGATAAGAAGCACTACGAAAAAATCCTTTTCAACATACGTAAAGCTCAGACACAACACGATCCTGAACTTTTCAAAAAGCTCAACGACGAAATTTGGGAATTCAGAACGCTTTTTCAAGGAATACACTACCGTTTACTTGCGTTTTGGGACAAGACAAATTCCGAAAACACTCTGGTTATCTCTACGCATGGATTTGTGAAAAAACGCAGTAAAGTGCCTGATAATGAAATTCAAAAGGCGACACAACTACGGGTAAAATATTTTGAAGACAAAGAAAACAGTGAAAGGAGATGAAAACCTACACATTAGACGAAGTTCAGGATAAACTTATTGGCAAACATGGTACCCCGGAGCGGGAGAGGTTTGAGTATGAATTACAAATGGACTTGATTGGGCAAGCCATCAAGCAGACTCGCCAGGAACGCAATTTAACCCAGGAAGCATTGGGCAAACTTATTGGTGTTCAAAAGTCACAGATATCAAGGATTGAAAGTAATGCGAGCAATGTTACCATTGACACCCTGATGCGCGTTTTCAATGCCTTGCAGGCAAAAGTAAAATTTCAGGTTGAGCTGCCACACTGCAAAATCAGTGTAGGCCAGTAACTGCGCCAGACAAATGCAACGGGCCGCAAGCCGTTGCTTGAGATCTGTTCATCCTATTTTGCTCGACACATGAAGGTTTTCGGCTATCCATTGCAGGGTAGCGGTTATTCGGCGAGCTTGAGTGGCAGCGGCGAGCTGATATCAGGCTTCACTCCATTGCTTGTAATCGTGCCAGCTCATGACGGTTACTCCGTTTCGCTCGTATGAGTCGTCACCACCATAGATAAGCCAGGGCTGAAGCGCCTCTTCACCGGCAAATCGTGCGGCTTTTTGGCCTGCACGGATTGAGTCGCTGGTGATGGTCTGGCCTGATTTTATCTGATTCAAAAATTGCTCCCCTCATGGGATGCAAAGCAAGGAGTTCAGATGAACGAATGCCAAGGAGCCAGCAGGGAGAATTGCTGAAAATCGATCAGAATGCATTCTTGAAGTTATACAAATTGCGAATTGAAAGTGCAAATTGTATAACTTTTTTGATGGCTTCATCAGCAAGAAGGGGAGGGCATGGGAGCAACAGATTCCTCGTGTACATGTGCATGTGGGAAAGATGCAGGATAACTGTGCTCATACACCCCCAACCCAAGGATCTCCGGACATTGATTTGCGGTTGTGGTATTCTTCCCGTTTTTCTGTTAAATTTCGCAGGGTCGTCGCCATGGAAAAAATGGCCCTACAGACTCGGTCGTAAAGGGTTAACTTTAATCGGTGTCTTTTTACTTGCTTGCTAATGTGGGTGCGATGCGGGAAGTTGCATGTAAAAATGGTTTTGGGAACAGTCGAATAAACGATGAATCAACTCCCATAATCATGCCGGAACTGATTTTATTCTTCATGCCATGAATCCGAAAAAAAAGATTTTAGCGCTGAACATAGGCTCGTCGAGCATCAAATTTGCGCTGTACGAAACCGGTGAGGGCGAAGTGCTTCTGTGTACCGGTTCCCTGACGCGGATTGGCCATGAGAAAGGAGCCTTTTCTGCAAGGGACGGGCAGGGAAGCTCTCTTGCCAGTGCAAGCGTTTCCCTGTCGGATCATGACGCAGCTTGTGCCTGGCTTTTTTCCTGGATACTCAAGCAGGGTGAGGCATACAGGCCTGATGCCATCGGGCATCGCATGGTGCATGGTGGCCCCCGTTACTCAAGCCCGCAGGTTGTTTCTCCTGAGCTGATTGCCTCACTTGAGGAGCTGGTTCCCTATGCTCCCGAGCATCTGCCGCAGGCACTGAAGGCTCTCAGTCAGGCCGCGAAACTTTTTCCCGGAACGCTTCAGGTGACCTGCTTTGATACCTCGTTTCACTCCTCCATGCCATCGGTTGCACGCTTCTATCCGCTGCCGGAATCAATTCGTAGCGAGGGGGTGCAGCGTTACGGTTTTCATGGGCTCTCCTATGAGTTTTTATTGGACGAGCTTGAACAGCAGGGGGGCCGCGATGTGGCGCAGGGAAGAGTCGTCTTTGCCCATCTGGGTCATGGCGCCAGTATGGCCGCTGTGAAAGAGGGCAGAAGCATCGACACCACTATGGGCTTTTCTCCGGCTGGCGGGCTTGTGATGAGTACCCGCACCGGCGATCTCGATCCGGGGGTGATTCTCTTTCTCCTGCAGCAGGAGAAAATGAGTGCAGCACAGATCAAGGAGATGGTCAACCGTCAATCGGGGTTGCTCGGTATTTCAGGGATCAGTGATGACATGCAGGTGCTGCTTTCGATGGAACAGAACCTTAAAGCCCGCGAAGCTGTTGATATGTTCTGTTACAGGGCGAAAATGGCTCTTGGCTCTTATGCAGCGGTGATGGGTGGTGTAGATACCCTTGTTTTTTCAGGGGGGATCGGTGAACATGCCGCTGAAATTCGAAGTCGTATCTGCGAAGGGCTTGGTTTTCTCGGTATTGCTGTTGAGTTGTCCCGTAACGTTGTTTCATCACCGGTTATTTCGCCTGATGGCAGCGCGGTTACTGTCAGGGTTATTGCAACAAACGAAGAGCTGATGATTGTCCGGCATACTTTGGCCATTCTTGCCGGTACTGTTCACCGTTCGTAATGCATAGCGCACTCTCTTCTTTCATTTAAAGCTCCTGAACGTATGGCACTCTCTCCACTCTCTTCTGGCGGCCCGCTATCGGTTGATGAACTGCAACGCATCGATGCCTACTGGCGTGCGGCGAACTATCTCTCTGTAGGGCAGATTTACCTGATGGACAATCCACTGCTCCGGGAACCACTGAAACCTGAGCAGGTCAAGCCGCGTTTATTGGGGCATTGGGGAACGACTCCGGGGCTCAATTTTATTTACGCTCATCTGAATCGTGAGATTTGCCAGCGTGACCTGAATGTGATCTATCTTGCCGGTCCAGGGCATGGCGGTCCTGCTATTGTAGCAAATGTCTGGCTTGAAGGCACCTACAGCGAGTATTATCCCAATATTTCGGAAGATGCTGCGGGTATGAAAAAAATGTTCAGGCAGTTTTCTTTTCCAGGCGGTGTTCCGAGCCATGTTGCGCCCGAAACTCCCGGTTCCATTCATGAAGGGGGGGAACTCGGTTATGCGCTTTCCCATGCTTTTGGGGCAGTTTTTGATAATCCTGATCTGGTTGCGGCCTGTGTTGTGGGCGATGGTGAAGCTGAAACCGGCCCTCTGGCTACATCATGGCATTCAAACAAGTTTCTCAATCCGGCCCGTGATGGAGCGGTTCTTCCGATTCTGCACCTGAACGGGTATAAAATTGCCAATCCCGCTTTTCTTGCCCGTCTGCCGCACGATGAGCTGGAGAGCTTGATGATCGGGTATGGGTACAAACCCTGTTTTGTTGAAGGTTCTGATCCTGCAATCATGCACCAGAAGATGGCTGCCGCACTCGATAACTGTTTGGACGAGATTGCTGAAATTCAGCACGAAGCACGGGCGCATGGAGCAACGGAAAGGCCGTTGTGGCCCATGATTGTGTTGCGTTCTCCCAAAGGGTGGACTGGCCCGAAAGAGGTTGATGGAAAAAAAACTGAAGATTTCTGGCGTTCCCATCAGGTGCCGTTTTCAGCGGTGCGCGAAAATCCTGCCCACCTTGCGCTGCTTGAAGAGTGGATGAAGAGCTACCACCCGGAAGAGCTGTTTACTGCCGAAGGGGCGCTGAAGCCGGAACTGAAAGAACTTGCACCCAAAGGGCAGAGGCGGATGGGTGATAATCCTCATGCCAACGGGGGATTGCTTTTGAAGTCGCTGCATATGCCTGATTACCGGGAGTATGCGGTCTCAGTGTCCTCACCTGGCTCTGTCAGGGCTGAGGCAACAAGGGTCATGGGTACCTTTTTACGGGATGTCATGAAGCAGAATGAGCATGATTCCAATTTCAGGGTATTCGGCCCTGATGAAACTGCATCCAACCGGCTTGGATCGCTTTTTGAAGTTACCGACCGCACCTGGATGGAAAGCGTTATGCCCTATGACGAAAGTCTTTCCCGGAACGGCAGGGTTATGGAGATTCTTTCCGAGCATACCTGCCAGGGGTGGCTTGAGGGCTATCTGCTAACGGGTCGGCATGGTTTATTTTCCTGCTATGAGGCCTTTATCCACATCATCGATTCGATGTTCAATCAGCACGCAAAGTGGCTGAAGATAACCAATGATGAAATTCCCTGGCGTCGTCCCATCGCCTCGCTGAACTATCTCTTGACCTCCCATGTCTGGCAGCAGGACAATAACGGCTTTTCCCATCAGGATCCCGGTTTTATTGATCATGTGGTGAACAAGAAGGCTGATGTGATTCGGGTCTATCTTCCCCCTGATGCCAATACGCTGCTCTCGGTTACCGACCACTGTCTGCGTTCGCGCAACTATATCAATGTGATTGTTGCCGGTAAACAGCCCGCATGGCAGTGGCTCGACATGGATGCTGCTGTAAGGCACTGCACGAGCGGCATTGGTATATGGGAGTGGGCTTCAAACGATGCCGAAGATGGTGATCCGGATGTGGTTATGGCCTGCGCCGGGGACGTTCCTACGCTTGAAACGCTCGCGGCTGTCGATATTTTACGGGACAAAATCCCCGATCTCAAGATTCGTGTGGTCAATGTTGTTGATCTGATGACCCTTCAGCCCAGCGAAGAGCACCCTCATGGACTCAAAGACCGGGATTTCGATGATATTTTTACCACCGACAAGCCGATCATTTTTGCCTATCATGGTTACCCCTGGCTGATTCACCGTCTGACTTACCGGCGTACCAACCATAAAAATCTGCATGTCAGGGGATACAAGGAGGAGGGAACAACCACCACGCCGTTTGATATGGTGGTGATGAACGATCTTGACCGCTTTCATCTTGTAGCCGACGTTGTGGAGCGGGTTCCCCGTCTCAGGCAGCGGGCAGCTTACGTAAAGCAGCATGTGCGCGACAAACTGATTGCCCACAAGGAGTATATCCGTAAATACGGCGAGGATATGCCGGAAATCAGGAACTGGCAATGGACGCGGTAACAAAGGTGCCGACTGGTCAGGAGCCGGGAAAACAGGAGCGTATGGTTATGACAGCCAAAAAGAGTGTGCGACGCAAGGGGAAGGCAGTTCATGCTCCGCCCAAGCCCATGAAAAAGGTGATGCGCAACCTGTCGAGGACGATAGGGCAGCCTCCCGGTACACTGCTTCATATCGGCGAACAGAAAACAGCCGATTGCGTCATAACGGTTTTCGGCTATGATGAAGAGCGTGAGTTTCACATGCCGGTGGGCAATGTTACCGAATGTGCGGAATGGAAAGATCAGCAGCGGGTTCTCTGGATCAATATTGACGGACTGCATGATGTGTCGGTAATTGAGGAGGCTGGCAAGCTTTTCGGTATTCATTCCCTGACCCTTGAAGATATCCTGCATACGGAGCAGCGTTCCAAACTTGAGGACTTTGAGAGTTACCTTTTTCTGGTGCTCCGGACGCTTGAACTTGAAAAGGTAACTGGAGATGTTGTTGAAGAGCAGTTGAGCATGGTGATCGGCAGTAATTATGTCCTCACCTTTCAGGAAAAACCGGGAGATATGTTTGATGCGGTAAGGGAGCGAATCAAAAGTCAGGGGACTGGAATACGAAAACGGGGAGCAGACTATCTTGCCTATGCTCTCGTTGATGCCATTGTGGAGAGTTATTTTACCGTTCTTGAAGAGCTTGAAAGTCGTATTGAACTGCTCGACCAGGAGCTCTTCACAACATCTGGCGGGGATATCTTTCAATCTATTTATATCCTAAAAAAGGAGCTGATTCTTTTACGGAAATCGGTACGGCCGATGCGGGAGATTATCAACAGTATCAGCCGTGATCACTACAAGGTTATTGATGATGTGGCAACCTGGCCTTTTTTCAGGGATGTGTACGACAATGTCATTCTTATCAATGAAACCATCGAAACCTATCGAGATATTGTTCTTGGCATGTACGATACCTGGCTGGCCATAGTCAACAACCGGATGAACGAGATCATGAAGGTGCTGACCACAATCGCCACCATTTTCATGCCGCTCTCTTTTCTGGCAGGAGTTTACGGCATGAATTTTCGTTCCATGCCGGGTCTTGAGTGGCAGTGGGGCTTTTGGGCGATGGTTGGAGTCATGAGTGTCATTCTCGTTGCCATGATGGCTTATTTTCGTACGCGAAGGTGGTTTTGAACGTCAAACAGTCGAAGATTACGGTTTCTTTTCGTAAGGCGCTTTTTTCTTGTGTTCGGTAAAATAGGTCAGTCCGACGACAACAAGACCTATGGCTCCACCAAGGTAAAGAATTTCGGTTTCACCATGCCAGTTTACGACGTGGCCGAGAAAGACAACAGCCATAACAACAACAATCACGCCGATTAGCTTCTCTTTGAGGTCGTCGAGCGTATGAATGACAAGCCATTCGGGAAGTTCTATGGAATCGTCAATAAAGAGCTCGAACAACCCCAGTGACATGATATAGAGGGCTGTTCCCACAAGGAAGATATCCGCGTTTTCTATGAATCCGAGCATAAGCACCTTTGCCCCTTTGGAGCTGACCGAGCTCTCCATAACGGTATAGATGATCTGCTGAAAAACGGAAATGCCACCGTAGAGCAACAAAGTGCTGGCAGCAAGGAATGTTCCGGCAACAGCAATCAGGATAAGGTAACGGCTTGATGAGAGAAATCGATTCATATCTGGTTCTTTTCTTATTGAAAACAATGAAAATTCCCGCTCTTCAGAGTGTTTTGTGGCGACTTTTCATTATGTTAAAATTCTAAAGTTTCATTCAAGACCTTATTGACAGAACTCCCCTGAAACAGGAATTTAACCTTTTTGCCGTTACTTTTTTTCCTCAACGCGCCGGTTTTTTTCTCTTGCATTTGCAGCTTCATGAGTTTCAAGCGTGTTCATTGTCTCTATTGCTTCTATTGCTGATTTTTTTTTGCTGAAGTATTCTGATGTTAATAATTTTCGGAAGCATAAAAAGGTTTTGGTTGAACAGATCCGGTGTTGCGCAATAGTGCGTGATGCCGGAAATGGAATGCTAACATAAACGATTGAATGTAGTGGCAAAAGAGCGTTTTAAACGAAAAACAAGGAGCCCTGGCAACAAGGGGCACAGGCCTTCTGTGCAGTTTACCGGTGAGCGGGTGAAGCCGAATGACCATATTCTTATTAACGAGTTTCTTTTCAGGCGGGGAGAGAGCTCTCTCGGTGCCGAAATTGTTACTTTTTTTGCTGACCATGATGGTGAGCGCTTCAAGTCGGTAGAGTTGGCCAAAGCTCTTGGGTATACCGAATCAAAACAACTTCCCGGTTTCTGGTATGTGCTGCACAAACTGCAGGAAGAGGGGGCCGTTGACAAGGACTCCAACCGCTGTTATGGCATGTCGGGCACAGAGGCGACCACCTATGAAGATCATCTTGAGCTTGCCAAGCCCTTTCCTCTTCCCGGAAAGAAGCAGTACACCGTGGCCAAGAGCTATACCGGCCATATCTCGACCCATCCCAATGGCTATGGTTTTGTTGATGTCGAAGGGTTTGATGACGATATTTTCATCAAGGCTGGCGATATGGGTCTCTCCATCCATGGCGACGAAGTCGAGGTGCTTGTTTCGAAGGTTCCGGATACCTATTCTTCCAAATCCACTCCCCATCAGCGCTGTGAAGGCGCGGTGCAGAAGGTTCTTACCCGTCGTATTACCACAATTGTCGGTACACTGACCAAGGCAAACCGCAAATTTGTGCTTAAGGCTGACGACAGAAAGATTCTGCCTGAAATCATTGTACCAATCAGAAATGCCCGCAAGGCGGTTGATGGTCAGAAGGTGCTTGTAGGGGAGCTTGATTTCAGCAAGGAGGGGCAGATCCAGGCCAAGGTGCTTGAAATTCTGGGTACTGCGGGCGACTCAGCGGTTGAAGTGAGCGCCATTGCCCGGAGCCGTGGCATTGACGAAACCTTCGACAAACCACTGCTCGATTTTGCGGCCTCCATTCGTGAGGGTATTACCGATGAGGATCTGAAAGGGCGACTTGATATTCGCGACAAGGTTGTCTTTACCATTGATCCTGTCGATGCGAAGGATTTTGATGATGCACTCTCAATTGAGATGCTTGAGGATGGACAATATAAAATAGGCGTCCATATTGCCGATGTATCGCACTATGTGCCGGAAAACTCTCCTCTTGACCGTGAAGCGCTCAAAAGGGCTACCTCGGTTTATCTGGTTGACCGGGTGATTCCGATGCTGCCTGCACGGCTTTCCGAGCAGATATGCAGCCTCAATCCTGGTGTTGACCGGATGGCCTTTTCCGTTTTTCTGACGCTGAGCGCTGATGGTGAAGTGCGCAAGCATGAGTTCAACAAAACGGTTATTCACTCCAAGCGCCGGTTTGCCTATGAGGATGTCGAGGAGATTCTGAAGCAGGGCAAGGGTGATTTTGTTGATGAGTTGCAGGCGCTTGACCGCCTCAGTGTTCTTCTGCGTGAAAAACGCTTCAAGCATGGCGGTCTCGATTTTGAAACCGAAGAGGTGCGTTTCAAGCTTGGCAGCAAGGGCGAACCGCTTGAAGTGATGAAGAAGGAGCGTCTCGGCAGCCATCGTCTTATCGAGGAGTTCATGCTGCTTGCCAACCGCAAGGTGGCCAAATATCTCACCAAGACCTTCAAGGAGAACAAGAAGGAGCCGCAGCCGGTGATCTACAGGGTGCATGGCGCTCCCCAGCAGGAGAAGGTGCTTATTCTTGCAAACTTTGTCAAGAGGCTCGGCTTTGATCTCAAGCTGAACCGGGGCAAGGAGGGGCCGATTGTTTCAGCCTCAGCGCTTCGGCAGCTCTTGCAGCAGGTGAAGGGTTCCAATATTGAGTTTCTAGTCAGCGAATTGGTGCTGCGCTGTATGTCGAAAGCGGTCTATACCGGCGACAATGTGGGCCATTACGGTCTCGGCTTTGAGCACTACACCCACTTCACCTCGCCCATCAGGCGCTATCCTGACCTGATTGTGCACCGTATGCTCTTTGAGTATGAGAACCTCCGGAAGAAACGCCGGAAAATCTCGGCAACACGCCTTGCTGAACTGACCGACAAGATCCAGACGGTCTGCCAGATATCAAACGAGCGTGAAAAAAGCGCTGTGGAGGCCGAGCGCGAGTCGATCAAGCTCAAGCAGGTTGAGTATATGGCCAGCCATGTCGGCAAGGTCTATCCCGGTGTTATCTCAGGCGCGACCGATTACGGCATCTATGTGAGAATGGTTGATTTTGCCATTGAGGGGATGGTGCACATGCGCAATCTCACCGATGACTATTACGAATATGACGAGGCAACCTACTCTCTGGTCGGCAAACGGCGCAAAAAGCGGTTGCAGATTGGTCAGCGGGTCAAGGTCAAGGTGAACAGTGTGGATTTGCAGCGCCGCACCATTGATCTGGTTATCGAATAAGGCCTTTTATATGCTCACCTGTTCCCCTGATGGCGCTCTTGCACCTTCAGGGGAACAGGTCGTGCTGCTCCTTTGCCCCTGTGTACCCCTCTGCGCTACCCTTCGAACCACCTTCATTGCGGGCGATATATCGGTTGACATCAAACTTCCGAGCACACCCTGATGCGTTCATGTAGCGGATTTTTCCATAGACCGGCCTCTCAAACCAGGGACGGTCATGTAGCCCTCCGATTGACCATGCGACCCCGGTGTAACCATTCGGCTCCCTTCCGTCAAGGGCGAAGCGGTCATTGAGGAAGATTGCCGTCTCAAATGCCTGCTCAGGGGTTTCACTCCACTCAAGAATTTTTTTTGCCCAGTACATCCGCATGTAGCCGTGGATGACCCCTGTTCTTATCAGCTCATGCTGCGCGGCATTCCAGAGCTTTTCATGCGTTTTTCCGGCGGCAAACTCTTCGACGGTGTAGCGATAGTCCCGCTGGTCGTCGCCATGCTGCTTCAGGCTCTCTCTGGCCCATTCCGGGATGCCTTCATAGGAGTCATAGTGATTATTATAGCAGCAGTAGTTATCGGCCAGCTCCCGCCGTACAATCAGCTCTTCAAGAAAGGCTTTTTTGTCGGATTCCGGTGCCTCGCTTTTACCGGCCTCTATGGCGATGAACTGGGCGCTGATCTAGCCGAAGTGCAGATAGGGGGAGAGATGGGAGGTTGCTCCTGCATTGGGATCATTGCGCTCTACCGCATAGGAGGCAAGCCTGTTTTGCAGGAAGCTCTCAAGGCACTCGTTTGCCGCCTTTTCTCCCGGTTTCAGCCACTCAACAGGCGACACCTCCGGGTCAGCCTTCAGGGTACGGTAAACAGCGCTCCAATCGACAGTCGGGTATGCAGAGGGCGAAGCAATCGGCTCAAGCTCGGGAAAGTCGGTCAGAAACTCACCAAGCAGGGCGTTTATTTTTGGACGGAACGTTCTGGCAGCATACTCCTGTTTGCCGGAAGCGATCCAGCAGGGGACAATGTTGTGGGCATCAATCTCATAGAGCGGAGCGGTGAGCTGCCGGGCCACCTCTTTTTTCCACCCTCGTGCAATCTTTATCGGTGAAAAATCGGTGACCACCACCCCTGCTTTGATCTTTTCTGCAAAGCGGGGGAGTGCTGTTCCCGGTTCACCCGGCAGGAGCACAAAGGGAATGTTGAGTTCCCGGAGATCGGCTTCAACCTCCCGCAAGCCCTTGAGCATGAAATCGTAATGGCGGAGCGGGGCCCCGAGAAACGAGGGCGCAAGCGTAAAGAGTACCACAAGAGGCTGCTGCAGGAGTTCCGCTTTTCTGCGGGCAAAGAGCAGCGCCCAGTTATGATGCACTCTCTGGTCGCGTGACATCCAGTAGATCACCGTGCCCTCTCCGTCATGCTTCTCGTTCAGGAGGCGGATGCGGCGCGGATCGATCATGAAGCGTTGCGGCTCAGACAAGCTCGGAAATCCGGAGGAAGTTGTGCATGAGCTTGAGTCCGGTCGAATGGTACTCCTCCCTGATAGTGCCAAGAGAGGGGCGCACTGTCTTTTGCTACTAAGAGCATTGTTTTCAGCTTTGGCCATAAAAGACCGATTTCTCAGGATCTTGCTCATGACTTTTTTCTGGAGCTTGAGTATAATCTTGACAGCATCGGCAGATGAGCAATATCTACAAGCCCTATGAAGGTATCAATCATATACTGTAATTGCCACTATAACAAAGAGTTCACAAAGAATTAACATAAATACCCCGTAACAAAAAAAGAAATTTGTTGGTATTTGATAAATTAAAATTCTTATAAAAATACAGATCAGCTACTCCCTTATTTGCAGGGAAGTTATATCGATTAACGAAGGTGTTTTGGTTCGCCGTTGGAATTTGCTGTTTTTTTCATAGGAGATATCTGTATTTCACTTGCTGAGACCAATGATTTATCAACAGTACTTTGGAGCAATAACCCGTCATCGCGGGTCACACCAGGATCAACATTGTTTGCTAATAAATAACAAATATATATGCACAACCACTTACTGATCGGCCTTGGTGGAACCGGAGGTAAAATACTTCGCGCATTACGGAAAAACGTTTTTCAGGAGTTTCGCAGCAATCATCCATAAATCATAAACCTTCAATATCTCTATATAGACTCCAGTAAAGAGATGATGGCTGTCGATGATGTCAGTTGGAGAATATTGGGCGAAAATGTTCAACTTTCACCGCGCAATCAACTGCTCATTACCGGAAGCAATCTCAAGCAGGTGCTCGATAACCTGGGAGGCTATCCAAATATCAAACCATGGATAGGCAGTCACGAACAGTGGAAAGCTATCCTTAACAGCATCGTCGGAGAAACGCTGGGAGGTCAGAAACGCCGTCTCGGACGCTTTCTTTTCGCCAGTAAGGCGCGAACCTTCAAGGATCAGCTCAAACAACTCGCTTCCGAACTGACGACTGGCGGTGAAGCGAGTATCACCTTTCATATCTGTTGCGGTTTGGCTGGAGGCACCGGAAGCGGAAGCCTGATCGATGTCATTGCACAAATCAGGGCGCTCTATCCCGAATCGAGAACCTACCGCATCGTAGTGTATGCACTCTTGCCTGAAGAGATACCCAATCCCAATTGGGATACCGGTAATTACCATGCCAATGGATATGCCGCGCTTGCCGAACTGAACGCCCTCAGCACCGGGAGCTATCAACCTTGTGATGTCGCCGAAAGCGGAAAGCGCCTGCAACTCATGGATCCCTTCAACGGATGCTATATCTTTTCCAACCGGAATGAGAACGGCTTGCAGGTCGATGTAAATAAAACCCTTCCCTCCATCGTCGCCGACTTTCTTTTTCAGAAGCTGATAGCCGTCAGCAATGCTGATACCATGCGCCTCCTTGACAAAATGGAGAATGCAGAAAACGGAGATGGCACCCCCGAAAATGATCATGGAATCGTCGGGAAGGCGAGAAGCAAGCGCTTTTTGACCTTTGGTATCAAAAGACTTGCTGTTCCCGAAACGGAAATCAGGGAATATCTGACTTACAAATTTGCCCGGCAGGCGGCGCTTCAACTGCGTTTTAACAACTGGGACGACACCTTCGGCTTCCGTAACGATGCGCGAAACCAGGATTTCGGGGAGTTCGTCAGAGACAAGCAGACCCTTGAGCGCTGGTCGTTAACCGATGATCACTTCACGCTTTCACGGGGAATCCTTGCCGAAGAGATCAACAACAAGAGCTGGAAACCGATTCTCAACGAATGGCTGGATATTGTTCCGCTATTCATAGGTATGGTGCAGGCCCAGGATGACAAGGTTTGGCTGAACGATCTGGAAAAACTGATGGTGCAGCGCTATGAGGAAAATTACCGGAAATTGGGCGTACGCAAGTTTTATGAGACCAAACTGGAAGCACGAAAGGACTATGTGAAGGAATTGCGCCGGCGTGTCGAAAGTGAGCTATTCCAGGAGTGGCAGAATGGCGTCAAATCCATGCATGACCTGAGTCGGTGTGTCATGGCATTGATCGCCTCTCTGGAAGAACGCGCCCGTGCCGGAGATGATAGAATCTCCAAGGCTAAAGCTAACGTAGAAGATGCAGAACAAAAGGTTACCGCAAACCGGAACGAGTGGGCCAAAGTAGGATTGCTTTCACATATGCTCGGTAGACGCCGTAAACTACTCGATACTCACGGCGAGCTCCTGCGTGAACTGTACCTCTTCCGCACACAGGCAGAAGCATGGAACTTTGCCAAGCGCCTGTTGCAGGAATCGATCACGGAATTCAACCATCTGGCCACTGATATTTCGCTCTGCTCCACGCTGGTGGACGAAACAATCAAGGAGTTCAACACACGTATCGATGAACGGTGCAACGATAATGAAAAACCCGATCTCCGTCAGTCTCTGGTTCGATTCTATAACGCCGAAAATGTCCGTCTGTTTTCCCGTGATCTGGAAAAAGAGGCTGCCATACAAAAAAACCACTCGCAAATCATCAGAGATGCGCTCATCGAACAGATCGCTTCGGAACCTTCATTTGCCACGTTTCATAACCGGATCAGCAGGCAACGCTTTTTCAACGTTCTCGAACAAAAGAGTACGCTCAGTTCCCAGATCGCACACGACAACCTGGTTTCCTCAGACCATAACCGCCAGTCTTTGCTTGGCGTCAATATTATCGGTCAACTCGAACGGGAGTATTCAGGAAAGCCTGAAGAGCTGAGGAAGTTTGTCAACGATCTTGTACGCTCTGCCGGCAACTATCTTGAATTCGACCCACAGGCTATTGTAATAGGAAATGGCAATGTTGTCAAGGTATCTCAATTCATTGTCATCATGCCCAATGCCGGTGAACACTCGGAATTCGCTGAAATCCTGAAAACGATGTTCCGCGATCATCTGAGAGGTGGCATTCCCGTTGAAATAATCGAGAGCGACACCAAACCACACGAAATCACTCTGCTTGGCATCACCAACCTGTTCCCCCTGCGTTATGCAAGGATGGTGCGCTTTTTGAAAGAGAAGTACGATCTGCGCATCAACAGTGCAAACAATCCGGAGCAGGTCAAGCTTGAATTGCATAGCGAAGGTGACGGAAGCCAGTATTCTGCACTGCTCATTGCCAATGAGGGCGATATACGCGAAAAAGTCTTGCCATCCCTGTTCATTGCCAAAGCGATGGAACTGATTACGGCCGTCGTCAATCCCACCACCGGCAGAAGCGATCTTTTCCTGATCGGTGAAGATGAACTTGGAATGACCGTTCGGACAAAGCTTGGAAAATCGCTGCCGGAAATCTCCGAAAACATCGATCTGAAGGTGGCCCAGGTTCTGGAACAAACAGCCAATGACAAGCTCAAGGAGAATGAGTGGAAACACATCGACAAAATCAACGAACTGAAACAGCGCATCCTGAATGAGCTGAAAGCAATCCTGAGCGAACGGCAGGAAGATTTCGAAGACCCGACATATCAACGCTTCGAAGCCGCTGCGCGTAAGGCCATCACGTCATTAACCAACAACTGAACGATCAAACCGGGAATTCACCATGCCAACCACATACAAATGTCCGAATCTGGGCAACTGTCACAAGGCTGACAATCAGGAACAGATTGCCCTTCCTGCAGGTGCAGATCCGATATGTCCTGAATGCAAATCCAAGCTTATTCCTGTCGGGAAAACAGTCCTCAAGATGCCGGACAACAAAACCATAGCTCTCATTGTCGGCATATTGGTTCTGATTATCGGCGGAGGTCGGCTGTTTTTCATGCGGTCGAACCCAAGTCCGAAACCAGGTACAGCCCTGGTTCAAGACATGAATCAACCGTTTAACGGCAAAACGCTTTTACGTTTTCACGGTTCGAACACCATCGGTGTTAACCTCCTGCCAGCATTGGCTGAGCAATTCCTCAAACAGGAGGGATACAGTAATGTTCACAAGGTTTCAGAAACCGAAGATGAATGCTCTATCGTAGGCGAACAAAATGGAGTTGAGGGTCGAATCGAAATTGCCGCTCATGGCAGCAAAACCGCCTTTGAAGGTTTGAAATATGGGCAGTGCGATATTGGTATGGCCTCAAGACCAATTAAAAATGATGAATGGCAGGCGCTTAAACCTGTAGTGGGCGATCTCAGATCAAATGGCAGTGAATTTGTTCTGGCACTCGATGGCATCGCAGTCATCGTCCATCCCTCAAATCCGATAAAGTCTTTGTCCGTCTCCCAGCTTGCAGATATTTTCAGCGGAACGATCAAAGAGTGGTCGCAAGTGGGCGGGCTGAATGGCGCTATCACCATTTATGCTCGTGATGAAAACTCGGGCACCAGGGATTTCTTCAATGACGCAGTCCTTAAGAAATATGGTAAAACCCTTGCTGGTGATGCACTCCTCCTGGAAAACAGCAAAAAACTTTCGGCCTCGGTAGCAACTAATCCGAATGCAATTGGCTTCATCGGTTTGAACTATATCGGTTCTAACCATGCGCTCTCCCTCTCCGATGTCGGTGTACAGGCGCGCAAACCCAGTCCGTTTACTGTAAAGACAGAGGACTATATCCTGTCACGGCGCCTCTTCCTGTACGCATCGGAAACAAGCAAAAATCCTCTGGTTGCCCGCTTCATCGATTTTGCCACAGGAACTGCCGGCCAGCAAATCGTCGCATCTATCGGTCTGGTCAATCTCGACCCGACACCTGTCAGCCAACCGTCAAATGTTGTGCCTGAGTATGACCCCCGGAATATCTCCATGGGATGGAGAAATCTGACAAGCGGCGCAACCGAAATCGCGACACGCTTCAGATTCCGTGCTGATAGTGAAGTATTGGATACCCGAGCAAACCGGGATATAGGTCGAATCGTAGCCGTATTATCGCAGCCAAAGTACAAAGACAAACGAGTAGTGCTTATTGGCTTTGCGGATGCGGCAGGCTCAATAAAACACAATAAGGAACTCGCGCAAAAACGTGCTGAAGTTGTTGCTACAGCGCTCATAGAAGAAGGTGTACAATGTGCTGAAGTAACAGGGGTAGGAGCTGAAGCTTTTGTCGCTCCGAATGATACCCAGGAAAACAGGGAAAAAAACAGAAGAATCGAGGTTTGGGTAAAATAAAGGATAAATTACGAATGGGAAACAGGTTATCCAGATTCTATTTATCTCCTTATCGAGATTGCCACCTTAGACAGTGCTTGTCGTGCGTTTTGGCGGCTGGCTCTGGAGGAGCAAAAAGGGAATGTTGAGTGTTTTGAGATCGGCTTCAACCTCCCGCAAGCCCTTGAGCATGAAATCGTAATGGCGGAGCGGGGCCCCGAGAAAAGTGGGAGCAAGCGTAAAGAGCACCACAAGAGGCTGCTGCAGGAGTTCCGCTTTTCTGCGGGCAAAGAGCAGCGCCCAGTTATGACGCACCCTCTGGTCGCGCGACATCCAGTAGATCACCGCACCCTCTCCGTCATGCTTCTCGTTCAGGAGGCGGATGCGGCGCGGATCGATCATGAAGCGTTGCGGCTCAGACAAGTTCTGAAATCCGGAGGAAGTTGTGCATGAGCTTGAGTCCGGTCGAATGGTACTCCTCTCTGATCGTTTCATACTGTTCCATGAGTTCCTGACGATTCATTCTTTTCAGGTCACTATCCGTATCGCACCAATCCGAAAACATCGCAGTTGTCAGTTCAAAATGACACTGCAGTCCGTAGGCGTTTTTGCCAACCCTGACAGCCTGCACAGGACATTGTTTGCCGGTCGCAAGCAGCTCCATTCCTGAAGATGCAAGCTCCACCGTTTCGCCATGAAGCTGAAAGACCGGAAAGCTTTTGCCAAGCCCGCCAAAAAGAGCCTCCTTTTTGCCCGCCGGGGTAAGGTCGATGCGGAAGGGATTCCCTTCAGGATCAAGAAATCCAATCTCTTTTACCGGAGAGTTCACCACTTTTCCTCCACCCGCTTTAACAAGGCACTGTATGCCAAGGCAGATGCCAAGAGAGGGGATCTCCTCATGCAGAGCCTGCTCAATCCGGCGGAGCTGAAGCAGCATGGCAGGACTCTCATCGTTGGCGCTCTGGGGCCCTCCAAGCACCACGAGTGCGCTGTAGCCACGTGGATCGGGAACGGTTCCGCCCGCAGAAAGATCCTCACTATGCCATGCGATACCATGCTCGCAAAGCAGGGTTTCAAGCAGACCCGGCCCTTCGTGGGTGATGTTTTTGACAATCAGTACTTTTCTGGACATAAGCTGTTGCTGGAAGATGGTCAAGAATTCCTGTTCACAGGAACGGCAATTTTGGAAATGAAACCAAAATAGCACCAAAACAGTTCTGTTGCTCAGTTCCAGTCCTTAAAATCAGTGAACGAACAACAATAGTTGACCTCGGACCACCCGCCCATCGCAACGAGTGCCTCCGTACGAAGGCCATGCTAACGCAGCTACACGTCACTCTGGTGAAGCTGTCTCTTCAGCTAACAGCGCTTGTCAGCGTCGAGGACTTCGACGAGATCTCCTTCTTCTATGAGCCGACCATTGGGTACTTTGCCGAAAAGCGAAAACAGATCAGCTACCTCCCATCGCCAGACGAGCAGACCATGGATCTCAGCCGAACATTTCGAAACACCGTATGCAAGAATCGGCGTCGGGTTAGGCGTATAGCTGCCAAGCATAGCGATTTTTTTTCAAAAAAATATCTTCAGCAGCGTCTTATGATTTGACCCTCGCACCATCTGCGCCAGTTCCGACATCATTATACATCGACCACTGCACATCCGCGCCACATACTGCAAATCACTCACCGCAACCCCATGATTCAATTATGTGAGCCCGACAGTATGTACTCCCTAATGCGCCAAGGCCCTTTCGACAGCCTCCGGTTCATGGGCAATGACGGTTAAAAGAATCCGGGCGGCCCGATCAGGCTGACGGCGTTTTTGTTCCCAATCCTGCACCGCCCTGACGTCAAACCCGAACCGTGAAGAAAATTCCGGTTGAGTCAACCCCAAACCGTTGCGGATAGACTTAACGTCGATCTCCTCAGGAACATTGACGTTAAAGCCGTCAGAAATTTCACCGCGAGCATAGGCCAGCGCCTGATTCGCGGACTTGATAAGTTTATTTCCTGCTTTGGACATAGTCTTTAACTCCTTTCTTGTAAACATCAGCAAGCGATCCTAAAATTTGCTTCAGTTCATTTCTTTCAGCTTGCGATAAATTTGCTCTTTCGCCTTTTGAAAAAATAGACAATAGAAACACGGGAATATTTTCTCCGGCATAAAAAGTAACAACCCTGTACCCTCCGCTTTTTCCTTTGCCCCTTCCAGCGAATCGAATTTTTCTCGCACCGCCCGTACCTTTCATTTCAACTCCGGCGTCAGGGGTTTGCGCGATACAATCGACGATTGATCGACGCTCATCGGCAGTTAACCCAAGCGCTTTGGCATCGGAAAGATAATTCGGCGTTTCAATAACAACATGCATGACGCTAATGTACGGCAATGCCGTATATAATACAAGGGGTAGTTCGGGAAAAAGAGGGAAACTGTATGAGGGCATCAAATGCTCCTACTCACACCATAAAACGACAGAAAAAGATTCTGATTGAAAACACAAAACCAGGAAGCTCGAATGGAGCGGGCATTCGGGCTCATAACTTGCAATTAACTGCGCAGTCTGGAATATATGGCGGAGAGGGTGGGATTCGAACCCACGGTACACCGAAGCGCACAACGGTTTTCGAGACCGTCCGATTCAACCACTCTCGCACCTCTCCGTATATTTTCTAACAATTCAGCAGAATTGAGCTGTTTCTGACGGTCCGGGAGAGCCCGGGATAATAGAGGACAGTCTTGTTTTCCGCTTATGTGGCTGGGAATTTAAAAAAATATAGCTGGTTTTCCGCATAGTTTGTTTTGTGTCCATATTGTTGGTTGGTATACGCACAATATACACTATATTGCTCCGTCTGATGAAGTGGTATTCTTGTGGAGCTGGAGATGCGATGGATTGGCCTCGTTCTGCGTGAGCTGCAATAAAAGAGCAAAGTGGTGAAGAAATACTATTTGTTATGCAATAATTATATATATTTCCGCTGTACTTTTTACGGAAAATATATACATGTGGTATGCGGACATGAGTCTTTGTTTATCGATAAATTCTTTAGCCCATGAAAAATAAATTATTGGTCGGCTACACCAGTTCCATCAGGCAATTGGCTCATGTGTTCCATGCTGCATATCATAACAGTTCTCGTCATGGTGATTTGTATGAGAGGCGCTCAGGCTCTGAATACCAATCAGAAGCTGCAAGAGAGCGGGGTAATTCTTTACCATTACTGCAAGAGCAGGTGACGGAAACCGTAAAGGAGAGTGTCTCAATAGGTGAAGAGTATGGCGGCGGGATTGTTTTTTATGTTGATGGTACGGGGAAGCATGGTCTTGTTGTTGCCAAAGCCGATATGCCAGCGTACTCATCAGACAAGGAGGAAGGGGGTTTTACATGGAGTGATGCCAGGCTTGTATGTGATAATTTTGTGAGCAATGGCTATCAAGACTGGTTTTTACCAAACAAGGAGCAGTTGAACCAGCTTTATCTCAATAAGCGTGCGGTTGGCGGGTTTGCTGATAACCATGGTTACTACTGGAGTTCGTCGGAGTATAATGCGGATATTGCATGGTTGCAGAATTTCAGTAATGGTACCCATTATGTCATCAGCAAGACATACGGCCTTGACCGTGTTCGGGCTGTTCGAGCCTTTTAAACGGTTTACATTATGAAAACAAAAAAGCCTCGTTTCAGTGACGAGGCTTTTTTGTTTTTATTCTGAGCGGGAAACGAGACTCGAACTCGCGACCCCAACCTTGGCAAGGTTGTGCTCTACCAACTGAGCTATTCCCGCTTAATGAGTGACAAATATAAAGATATTTTTTTTCTGTGCAACTTTTGGATTCATTTTTTTGAAGCTTTTTTGACTCTTTGCTTCATCATTAACGTTTTTGGATGATGCGACCTCATTATCTGACGCCGTTACCCTCTTCTGTTGTTCGATATCTGGGCAGGTGAACACCAGACTGGGGTTTATGGGGAGGAGAATTTCGGGGATGTTTCTTTTTCACAACGCCTCTGGCAAAGGTGGTGGAGGTATAGATGGAGAATGGGAGAATAGGTTATATTCATGTTCGTCAGGCTGTTTGAACCTGCCCGTTACGCTCAGGTCATCATTACATGGGGGAGAAAAGAGAGCTGTTTTATGAAAATCATCGATCGCTATATCCTGAAAGCGCATGTCGGGTCGTTCCTGTTTGCTTTTGTCACCATTATTTTTGTTTTGATCCTTCAGTTCTTTGCTACGTTTGCCGATCGTTTTATGGGAAAGGGAATCGGATTTACTGCGATGGTGGAACTCATTCTGCTGCAGTCGGCCTGGATGGTTGGGCTTGCGGCGCCCATGGCGGTACTCGTTTCGGTTGTCATGGCATTCGGATCCCTGACGACCACCTCTGAAATGACCGTTTTCAGGGCCTCCGGCATCTCTCTTTACCGGTTGATGATGCCTGTTCTTCTTGCAGGCCTGCTTCTTTCACTCTTTGTTGAGCGTTTTAACAATGTCGTGCTTCCCGAAGCAAATTATTATGCGAAATCGCTGATGGTTGATATTGCGCGCTCCAAACCGGCCTTTGGCTTGGCCGAAAATGCTTTTTCAACTCTTGTGGATGGTTACTCCATCTTTGTTCGCAGCACAGATGAACACTCAAAGGAGCTTAGGGGTATCGTTATCTATGATGCCTCACGATCGGATTACAAAACGATGGTGACGGCTGAAAAGGGTACTATTGACTTTAGTGGTGATGATCATTATTTGGTGATGACGCTTTTCAATGGCGAAATTCATCAGGTACGTCAACCCGATCACAAAAGCTACCGCAACATGAGCTTCCAGAAGCACCGTTTTGTCTTTGAATCATCCGGTTTTGGTTTTTCACGCTCTTCGGAGAGCCGAATGCGTTCAGGCGATGGCGAACTTTCTGCTAAAGAGCTGATAACTATTGGCGATGAATTCAGGAAGAGGATAGCGGCATCTGAAAAGAGGATTCAGATGCCGCTTGAAACCCTGGGAGAACGCATGGCTGAAAGCAGTTCTGTTCGTGCAAAAGGGGGGATGATAACAGCAAAAATGGCCAACAAAACGAGAGCGGAAGCTGCGGGTTATGTTGATCGTCAGCTTGCCCGGCTTGATGGAGAACTTAAAAATATCGAAGCAAACCGGAACATGTACAATCGTTATATGGCAGCCTATCACAAGAAATATGCGCTCTCCCTTGCCTGTTTTGTTTTTGTTCTGGTTGGTGCACCCCTTGGAGTTCTTGCCAGACGGGGAGGGTTCGGTGTTGGTGCAGCCATCTCGCTTTTTTTGTTTGTGCTCTACTGGATGCTGATGATTTCAGGAGAGAAAATTGCTGAGCGGGGGATCCTTGATCCCATGATCTCAATGTGGCTGGCCAATGCCGTTATGGCTACTGTCGGAATTTCGCTTATGGCCAGCCTGAACGGTTCGGTTTTCAATACTTCCCGTTGACGGGGAGGAGGTGAAAAAGAACTCAGAGGCAGTTATTGTCTTCACCCTTCTCTTTATAGCCGCAGCAGAGCTCTTTTTTTGCCCCCTTGTCATCAAGACAGACAAAGGTGATGTGCGTACTGAAAGCCATAACCCGTTCACCGCTCTCAATACTTTTCTTGTAGACACGCACGGTGTACTCAATCGATGTGTGACCGATTTTGTTTTTTTCAGTCACAAAACAGAGGATAGAACCGCCCCGAATGCTTTTTTTGAATTCCACCTTATCCATACCGACGGTCACAAAGTTGCAGCCGGGATAATCCAGAGAGACTGTGATATAGCCAATTTCGTCAATCCATTTCAAAAGGTTGCCGCCGAACAGAAAGCCGTAATGGTTAAGATGTTCGGGTAGAACAAGTTTATAGGTTTCCATAAATTTAACAGATACAAGTTAGCGGGAGACACAGGTCTCACCAAGGTAAGTCCAACAACGATCAGAAACAAAATAGCCGTTTATAAAATTGCGTCAGCGATTTGATTGCGGACGAATCCCTCTGCACTGTTGAAAGAAAAAAAGAGATTGGGTTATAAATTTTTATTCATTCGTCGTACTTTGTAAAAAGAAGTGTTGCAGGTCAACTCAACTCTTCCAGCAAAGGGCGTCATGGTTTTCGTTGCAACAAAGGCGCTTTGCTCCTTTATGGATTTTCGGGACGTTGGGTCTTCGTTTTTTTGTGTTCACCTCCTTTTTTGATACGGAAGAGGCAAATTATGTCGAAGCTGTGCGATGGCGTAACCTTTTTTATCTATTAGGAATAACGATAATATGTCGTTAAATTACACGCAGGTATCGCTGAGTTGACTGTCTTTTTTTGCTATCATTTCAGTCGTGCTCTGTGTGGCAATAATTGTATATGTACTCCAAAATCCGGGTACTCTGAAGGTCGCGATGGACAATGCTGGTGAAGAGGAGAGAGGGCTGAAAACACCGCAACTGTTGCGGGCGGAGGAGGAATTATGCGCGATACCGCAGGGAGTGGCTGGAAGCAGGATACTCATTGTCGAAGATGACGAAGCGGTCCTGAAATGTGTTCAAATTTACCTGACGCAGAAGGGGTATGTTGTCACTGCGGTTAGCTCAGCTCATGAGTTTTACCAGCACATCTTCAGAGAGCCCTACGCGGTTGTTGTACTCGACGTAGGTCTTCCTGACCAGAGTGGTCTGATCCTTGCTGAGTATGTCAGAAAGAACACTGAAATGCGCATCATTATCTTTTCCGGTCGCGATGCAATTGATGACCAGCTTGCCGGCCATTATGCTGGCGCTGATCTCTATCTGGTTAAGCCGATTGATGTTCGTCAACTTTCAGCCGCAATCTCAGGGCTTCTTAGCCGTATGGCCCAACCAACGATACAACCGTACATCCTGACCCGACAGCAACCAATACCTTCGAAGCCACAGGCACACTGGAGACTTATAAGCCGGAGATGGATCCTCCTTTCTCCCTAGGGCAACGCGATTCAGCTTACCAATAAAGAGCTTGACTTTCTTGCCCTGCTCGTCGCAGTCCCTAACGCAGTTGTTCCTCGGTTTGAACTGCTGACGAGACTTGGCTATCTGCCTAACGAATCTGGCCACCACTCACTGCAGTCGCTCGTTAACCGCTTGCGTAAAAAAATAGAATTGCACAACATGCAATCTCCAATACTGACATCCCATGGTGTCGGTTATACGTTTCTGGACGATATAACCGTGGAGTAACTTACTGTCCCCCCCTGCTATTCCTGACAACAACTGTTTTTATTTGCCGTGACTCACTGCCATGGCACAATAAATAAAATATCAAACAAGTCCTCACAAGATCCTTATAAATCTGTCGCGCCCAGGAGCTTTTTCTTGCGGTTATACGTCATATTTTTGATTGTAACTGTTATGAAATATGATAATTAATATTTGGGCTTATTGCCTGTTATGGGTGTATTCTTATGACAGGATATTATGATTCCGCCATATGAACAGTGTGGTTAGCAGCTCAACCTCGCCGATTCAGGAAGATTGTCGATTCGGACTTTTTCTGTCGCAATTATCTAATAATGATTTCAAAGCATTAATAACCGTAAATAAGGGTAGAATGAATCTGGTTACGAAACTCTTGGGCCATAAACAGGAACGCTCCAGTGAAGTCTCACCTGAACAGCTTTACGCGGATGCGACGTCGGGTACTCTTGATAAAAATGATGATTCTTACCTCCGGAACTTTGTTCTGATAGACGGTGGTGAGTTTACGATGGGCAGTCCTGCGAGTGAATTGCTTCGCGGAAGCGATGAAACCGAGCATCAGGTACGGGTGAATACTTTTTCTCTATGCAAATACACTGTAACCGTTGCCGAGTTCGGGAGATATGCGGAAGAGTCAGGTTACCGGTCTGATGCGTCAAAAGGTCTTTTCCGCTTTATTCAGCGTCATGGTGAAGAAAAAATGGGAGATGGAGTCTACTGGTTTAAAGGAGTTTTTGGCAAGGATCGACCGAGGAGTGAAGATAATCATCCTGTTTTGTATGTGAATTGGCATGATGCTGTTGCCTACTGACAGTGGTTGACGGAAAAAACGGGAAAGGTGTTTCGCCTGCCGACGGAAGCTGAATGGGAGTATGCTTGCCGAGCGGCACCACAACCCCTTTTAATACCAGAGAGAAGCTGACGACCGGGCAGGCAAACCATAAAGGAGGCAATTTGTACTTCGGACAACATAAGGGGCTTGAGCGTCGGAACACGGTTGCTGTTGATAATTTTGTTCCAAATGCCTGGGGGCTGTACAACATGCCTGGCAATGTCTGGGAATGGTGCAGTGACTGGTACAGCGGAAACTACTATGATGAATCTCTATCGAATGGAACGGTTGCCAATCCACCGGGTACGGCAACTGGTTTGGTCCGAGTGCTTCGTGGTGGGAGTTGGAATTGCGAGGCGAGGCTCTGTCGGTCAGCTTACCGTTATAATGCCCGACCTTCCTTGCGAACGAATGTTATTGGTTTCCGACTTGTCTGTGAGCAGTAATCATTTTGCAGCTTATTTCAGTGCCTGTTGAAGTTGCAGGATTGCTATATTATTGGGTTAGGCGGCGTAAGAAAGGAATACGTCACTTATCATCATTCGTTGATAACTAATCTTAATAAATCAAAATAGTTATGGGTCTGCAACTTGGTGAAGCCATCAAAATTGTGGCGCAAACAAAGGTCTATCTTCTCTACCGGACAGTGGTGTACAGTTCTATAGCCGTTGTTGTGGCACTCTTTCTTGCCATTCTTGTGCTTATCGGGAGTGTTTTCGGTAGCGGAGCTGCGGTTGTGCTGTTCATTATTGCCCTGCTTGCCGGTGGTTTTGGTTTCAGGCTTCTGCGTGAATATGTGCTCTATCTTCTTCAGGCAGGTCATATTGCCCTGATTACGGAGATTGCTGCAAAAGGGAGTTTACCATCAGGGATTTCCCAGACGGCATGGGCAAAAGAGCGGGTGATGCAATACTACAAAGAGGTAAGTGTTCTCGCTCTCGTTGATCAACTGGTGAAGGGGGTACTTGTTTCGCTCAACCGGACGCTCTTCAATGTGATGAATGCTTTGCCCATACCCGCGCTTGAAGGTCTTGCCAAAGTTGTGCAGCGCATCGTGAATTTCAGCCTTACCTATATTGATGAGTCGGTTATCGCCTATACCTTTCGTACCGGTAATGAGAATGTATTTGATGCTGCCCGATCAGGCATTATCATTTACTGTCAGTCATGGAAAGCGCTGCTGAAGAATGCCGTGGCGCTGACGCTGCTCAGTTATGTATTTGTTCTGCTGACCACCTTTGCCTTTATGCTTCCCCTTGGCGCTCTTGCCCTGTTTCTTCCCTCTTCATGGGGATTGGTCAAGTTTGCGCTCTTTGTCTTCTCTCTTTTTCTTGGCATATCGGCAAAATGGATTCTTTTTGATCCGGTTGCCTGTACTTCGACCTTGCTCACCTTTTTGAAGGAGGCTGAAATGGCGAGACCTGATCCGGCCTGGGAGGCAAAAATTGAGGCTGTCAGTGACAAGTTCCGTACCCTGAAGGAGAAAGCCGGAGAGGCGATGCGCCCGGCCTCAGGATTGTAAAGCAGCAAAAAAACCTTTAATCAGGCATGATGATGAGCCAATACCATATTGCTGTTGTTGTCGGCGCTCTTCGCAAGGGTTCATTTAATCGTAAGCTGGCACATGCAGTTGTGCGGCTTGCCCCTCCCGAGTTTTCGTTCAGTGAGGTGCAGATCGCTGATTTGCCGCTCTATAATGAGGATGATGATGCAAATCCTGCTGATGCTGTCAAACGTTTGAAGCTTGATATCAAGGCGGCTCAGGGCATTCTCTTTGTGACGCCTGAGTACAACCGTTCAATACCGGGTATTCTGAAAAATGTCCTGGATCATGGTTCGCGCCCTTATGGCAAGAGTGTATGGGCGGGAAAGCCTGCCGGGATTCTTGGTGTTTCGATTGGTTCTACCGGAACGGCTCTGGCTCAACAACATTTGCGTAACATTCTTGCATTTCTCGATGTTCCTACCCTCGGGCAGCCTGAAGCTTTTATTCAGATGAAAGAGGGGCTTTTTGATGAAGAGGGTAACATTGGCGCTGCGAGCAGGCATTTTTTGCAGAATTGGATGCAGCGCTATGTTGCCTGGGTAAAAAAGCACGCTCTCTGATGAAAGTGTCGGAGAGGAAGACTTTTTCGCTCAAGACACTTCTTGGTTTTCTTGGGCCAGGCTTTCTGGTAACGGTCGGCTTTGTTGATCCCGGCAACTGGGCGACGAATATTGAAGGGGGCTCAAAATTTGGTTATGAGCTGCTTTGGGTTGTTACGCTTGGTACGCTCATGCTGGTGCTCATTCAGCATATGGCGGCCAAACTCGGTATTGCCACAGGAAAGTCTCTGGCGGTCAATATCCGCGACCATTTTCCTAAGCAGGTTTCCGCTTTTCTGGGTGTGAGTGTGGTGCTTGCCTGCATTGCCACTGATGTTGCCGAGCTGCTTGGAGGCGCTATAGGCTTCAGCCTGCTGCTGGGGATGCCGCTCTGGATGGGAGCCTTGTTGACGCTGCTTCTGGAGCTTTTTCTGATTATCAGCCAGCGCTACCATCGGGTCGAAACCATCATTGTGGGTTTCCTTGGCGTTATCACTCTTTGCTATCTTGCCGAGCTTTTCATTGTGAGACCGGATTGGTCCGGGGTAGCTTCCGGCCTGGTTGTGCCGAGGGTTGGGCGGGAGAGCATTTATGTTGCTTTGGCGATTCTTGGAGCGCTGGTGATGCCGCACAATATTTTTCTCCATTCAAATGTCATTCACAGCAGGGAGTGGGGGATATCGGAGGAGGAGAAGAGGGAGCTGCTTCGCTATGAAAAGATGGATACCATCCTCGCCATGACACTTGGGTGGGTGGTGAACTCTTCGATGATTATTGTTGCCGCTGCCGTTTTTTTCCACAATCATGTTCCCATCAACAGTATCGAGCAGGCATCGGCAACACTGAAACCGCTTGCCGGGCCACTTGCCGGACTGCTCTTTGCCGTTGCGCTTGTTTTTTCGGGAGTCGGCTCTTCCATCACCTCTTCCATGGCGGAAGCTGATGTGATAACAGGTTTTCTGGGCAGACCGGCGGATCCGCGAACGATGTTCTATCGGGTTGCGGTCTTTGTTACCGCTATTCCGGCTCTTCTCGTCATTCTTTTCAGTCTTGATTCCTTTCGTATTCTGATTTTGAGCCAGGTGGTGTTGAGCCTTCAGCTTCCTTTTACCCTTATCCCTCTTTTGATGCTCTGTCGTGATCGCAAGGTGATGGGCAGTTTCAGAAGCGGTACCGTTGAGTTTCTTGCAGCCACTCTCATCTCTCTGCTTGTTATTGCTCTCAACAGCTATTTTCTTTATACAACCATAACCGGAGGAGACTGAGATGAAGGTTTACCGGGAGATTCTTGTTGCCATCGACTGCTCGCCGGTTGATGATTTTCTTGTCGAACAGGTATCGGCGCTTGCCCTGCAGCTTGGCGCCACGCTGCATCTGCTGCATGTTGTCCATTCCCACACCCTCGACCAGGAGCGCTTTCTTCGTTCAGAGACAACGCGTATTCTCGATCAATATCGCCAGAAACTGGAGGCAGAGGGGATTGGGGTGCGTGTGGTGATCAGGAGCGGAGAGCCGGAGCAGGAGATTCTCAGGGAGATTGAGGAGAGGCATTATGATCTTGTGGCAATGGCTGCCCATGGTCACAGTTTGCCGGAAAGAATTCTTTTCGGCAGCGTTTCAAGAACTCTGAGGCAAAATATCTCCATCCCGTTGTTGCTGATCAAACAGGATCGCTGAAGAGCCTGTTTGATGGTTTTACGAGCAGCACCTCTTCCCGCTCGACGATCACCTGGCCGATAGCGAGCTTTTTGCCGCGCCGGACATATTTTTTCAGGGTGTAGATCACCGGAACCAGTGAGGAGTGTTTTGCTGAGGAGTACCATGCTGCAATTTCGGCGGCTTTCCGGATTGCTGCGAGGTTGCTGAGTGTTGTGCCTTTCAGGACGCAGTGTGAGCCGGAGGCTCCCCGGGCATGGAGCCAGATGTCATTGGGCTTGGTATGGCTGAAGGTGAGCAGCTCGTTGTTTGCCGCATTTTTTCCGACAAGAAGGGTAATGGTTTGAGTGAGGTCTACTGTTCTGAATATTGGTGCCGTGCGGATATTTTTTAGTGCCGGAGCGCCGCCCGGACGGAGATTCTGTTGTTCAAGAAAGCGGCGAGCCTCTTTTGGGCTGGAGATCTTCTCTGTTGCGGCAAGAAGCTCTTCGAGTGCACTCTTTTCTTTTTGCAGCAGCAGGTGCCTCTCCCTCATTATTCGGAGTTTTTCTTTTGTGTTTGATGCTTTTGAAAAATAGGCTTCCGCATTTTTTTGCAAGGTCAGAGCCTCTTTCAATGCAATGGTTATGTCTGGCGCTCCAGGTTCAAATATGTTTTCGACCGTGATGCTTTTTCGATCATTTCCTGGCTGGTAGAGAGCTGCCATGAGCAGGTGGCCGCACTGTTCATAGTTCCGGGCAAACCCGTCAAGCAGTTCGGGGCTGAATCCTTCGAGAGCTTTCTGTTTTTTTTCGAGTTGTCGCAGCAGTTTTGAGCGCATCCCTTTCAGCTCCTCTTTTGTCTCCAGATAGCGGCGCATAGTGATGCTGTAGTGGGCAAGCCCTTCAAGAACAGAGTCAAAAGAGCGGCAGGATGCATGGCTGTTGTGCAGGAGAGTGAATTCCGGTTCCCCGTTTTCTTTTTCTGACACGGTAACCTGCGGGTCGAGCAGTTCGAAAAAGAGAGATTGAAAGCTGGTGAAGAGCGCTTCCGGGTTTTGCTCGTTTTTGGCGCGTTGCAGCAGCTCATGCACCAGTGTACGGTCAAAGCCCGGAAGGGTGGCAGCAACGCTCTCTGCGCTGTTTTCGCTTTTCAGATGGTTATAGCGTTCAAGAAAAAGGGTTTTGTTCATGGCAAGCCTTTCGAGTTCCCGTAAAACACTGCTCTTGTCATGAGCTGCCGGGCAGGGCTGGCCAGCAAGTGAACTGTTATGCTTGAAGGCATAGGTTATGCGTTCTTCCCTGACAAGAAAGAGGTTTGTGTTTGAACTGAAGAGTTGCAGTACCAGAAAGGCGTCAATGGCAAAATGGATATGGATCTCACGGTCAGAGGGAGAGATGGAAACGCCTTTCACGGTTTGCAAGGCGAGTTCGGTCATCAGGCTTGCTGAATTGACGTTTTTTTTCTTTTTACCTTCTCTTGTATAGAGGCAGAGCAGAGGGGTATGGGTGACAACAATAATCTGCAGGTGTTGACCGCTGAGAGTGATGAAACTGAGGGTCACTTCATTTTTATGCTCTGAAAAGATTTCTTCAAGATGGCCGCCCGCAAGACGCTGATGCAGTTCCATTGCTGCGTGGTAGAGGGTAAAGTAATTGCGTTGCATGATTGTTGAACAGGTTGCGTGAGCACGATCTTTTTGACTATTTTAGGTAAAATCCTGATTCTGTTTTTACAATGTATTAAATAACGTGACTATGCCGGAAGAAACGAAGAGCGGATGTTGCTGCCCGGGTGTGGAAGGAAATGAAGGTTCAGCAACTGAAAAGCGACTTGGCTGGCAGGAATATTTTATGAGCGTTGCCCATCTTATTTCACGCAGGGCGACTTGTACCAGGGGTCATATCGGTGCGGTCATCGTCAGGGAGAACAGTATTCTTTCGACCGGGTACAACGGAGCGCCATCCGGACTTCCTCACTGTAACGAAAGCAATTGCCGTATCTACCGCAGCATTCATCCTGATGGGACTGTCGAGGAGAACTGTGTTAACACCATCCATGCTGAAATCAATGCCATTGCCCAGGCTGCAAAGCATGGCGTATCGATCAAGGATTCCGATATCTACATTACGGCCAGTCCCTGTATCCACTGTTTGAAAGTGCTCATAAATGTGGGTATAAAGACCATCTACTATGATAAACCCTATAAAATAGAGCATATCGCTGAATTGCTCAGGCTTTCCGGCATCCGGCTGGTGCAGGTCAACGTGCAGAGTGACCAGAGGGGGTGAAGATGGTGCAGCATGATGATCTTTTTTTTATGAGGCGCGCCCTTGAACTTGCCGTGCTGGGTGCCGGATCGGTTAGCCCTAACCCCATGGTTGGCGCGGTTATTGTTTGTGACGGTGAGATTATTGGTGAAGGTTACCATCAGCAGTTTGGCGGGCCTCATGCCGAAGTCCATGCCATTGCGTCGGTGGAGGATGAGGCGTTGCTTCATCATTCGACACTCTATGTTACACTTGAGCCCTGTTCCCATTTTGGCAAAACTCCTCCCTGCAGCGATCTGATTGTTGAGAAGGGGATACCCCGTGTTGTCATCGGTTGCCGGGACCCTCATGTCAAGGTGGCTGGAAAGGGGATTGCAAAGCTGCAGGCAGCGGGGATCAGGGTTACTGAAGGGGTTTTGGAAGCGGAGTGTATCGGCTGTAATGAGGCTTTCATCAAAAGCCATACCACAGGGTTACCTTTTGTTTGCCTGAAACTGGCCCAGACCCTTGATGGTAAAATTGCGACCTCGCTTGGAGCCTCCCGCTGGATAACGGGGGAAGAGTCGAGAAGTGAGGTGCATCGCCTTCGGAGTATCTATGACGCGGTGATGGTTGGTGAGGCTACAGTTCGGGCAGATGATGCGCAACTGACCGTCAGGAACTGTTCCGGGCGTAATCCTCAGAGAGTTGTTCTTGATAGCCAGTTACGTTTGCCCCTCGAATCGAAAATTTTCGGATCTGAGGCGCCAACAATTGTTGTTGCGTCAACTTCATTTTCGGCTTCTCCAAAGGTTGCACAGTTGAGGGAGAGAGGTGTGACGGTGCTTTTTGTTGATGAGCATGTCGGCAAGCTTGATCTTCGCCAGGCGCTTGTGGAGTTGCATAAACGAGGCATTCTTTCGGTGCTGGTAGAGGGGGGGAGCCGCTTGTCGGCTGCATTCGTACGTGAAAAGCTTGTTGATAAAATTCTTATCTTTGTTGCGCCGAAACTCTTTGGTGGAGATGCCCTGAGCGCGTTTGCGCCGCTTGGTGTCAGCATGCCGGATCAGGCTGTGGATCTGCGTTTCGGGAGACCACACTTTTTTGGTCATGATCTGCTGCTTGAGGCTTACATTGCATCCTGAAGGGGGGAATCGAGCGGAGATAACTCTAAAAACAGTGGTTATGATGGTAAAAAAATATCCAAAAAGGAGGTTCCTTTTTATTGACCGTTTTGTTGATAATAGTGACCTTGGCAAATTGCTTCTGCGCCTTTCGCTTGGCACCATGATGCTTTTTCATGGAGTCAATAAACTGCAGCACGGATATGGTTTTGTGGAACAGATGCTTCTCAAGGCGGGGTTTCCGGGTTATCTCTCACATGGAATTCTTGTCGGGGAGCTTCTGGCCCCGCTTTTTATGATACTGGGCCTCTATACCCGCCAGGCAGCCCTCGCAATGTCAATTGTTATGCTTATGGCAATTTATCTTGTTCATACCAAAGAGCTTTTTTCGGTGACAGCACATGGTGGATATGCTCTTGAACTCCAGATACTCTATCTCTTTGGCTCACTTGCCGTTTTCTTTTTTGGTGCAGGAGGGTTCACGGTTTCTCGCGGCGGCAGTCAGTGGGATTGATGGCGCCAGAATTTGTAGTGAACGCATTCGCCTGAATTGCTGTTGTATCTTCGCTCGCTTTGTTTATTGCTCTTTATTCCTTATCAATCCTAACCGGAAACTATTTTTATGGCACAGATTACCTTCAAGGGCACTCCAGTTGAAACAGTCGGGACTCTTCCCGCCAAAGGTTCAGAAGCTCCTTTTTTTTGTCTGGTGAAAACCGATCTCACCGAAGCCGGACCTGCTGATTTCGGAAGTAAAAGAATAGTTCTCAATATCTTTCCGAGTCTTGATACGCCAGTCTGCGCTGCTTCAGTCAGGCAATTCAACAAGGAGGCTTCATCGCTCGACAATACGGTTGTGCTCTGTATCTCCGCCGATTTGCCCTTTGCCCACAAACGTTTTTGTGAAACCGAGGGGTTGAAAAATGTTGTTTCGCTCTCCGTTTTTCGCTCTCCCGAATTTGGTAGGGATTATGGTGTTACTCTTGCTACCGGCCCTCTGAAGGGGCTTCTTTCGCGCGCCATTGTTATTATTGATGCTGACGGGATCGTGCGCTACACCGAACAGGTGGCAGAAATTGTCGAAGAACCGGACTACAGTGCAGCGCTCAAGGTTCTTGCGTAAGTGTTTCAACCATAAAAATCATCATGATAATGAGTGCAAAAGCTGCAGGTATATCTGTTCCTGCCGTTGAACGACGGCTCAGTGATATAGATTTTCAGTCTCTCGTTGAAAAACGTCCTTTTTATCCCTCCCCAGCCTCATGGTCGGATGAGGTGCTCTATTTTCTTTTTCTTGACCGTTTTTCTGATGGCCGGGAGTATGGTGGATTTGGTGATACAAAAGGGAGGCCGGTGGCCAGGCACTCGGGAAAACGTACGACTCCACCCTTTAACCCCCTGACCGACAGTGGTACGGCGGAATGGACGAGTTGGTTTGAATCAGGAAAACAGTGGTGTGGCGGTACCATTGCCGGGATGAAGAAGAAACTTGGTTATCTCAAGAGGCTTGGCATAACGGCTATCTGGGTCAGTCCTGTTTTCCGGCAGGTAACGGGAAGTAACGATTATCATGGGTACGGTATCCAGAATTTTCTTGATGTTGATCCTCATTTCGGTAGCAGAGAGGAGCTGAAGGAGTTTGTGAAGGCGGCGCACGAGCTTGACATCAGGGTGATTCTTGATATCATCATCAATCATGCTGGTGACGTTTTTGCTTACGAGGGTAATCAGCGCCATTTTTATTCGGAAGGAAGAGAGTGGCCGGTCAGCGGTTACCGGCTTTCCAGTGGTGAGGCGGGCAGCATTCCCTTCAACACAGCTCCAGCCTGTTTTGAGAACGGAGCCTGGCCTGACGGGGCTGTCTGGCCTGAGGAGCTGCAGTCACCCGATACCTGGACCTGTCATGGAGAGATCATGCAGTGGGACTCTTTTCCTGAGTTTCTTGATGGTGATTTTTGTTCGCTCAAGGATATTCATCTTGGAGATGCCCTTCGTGATCCTTTTGTCGTTCAGGATATCGAACGGCGTGTCAAGGAGTTTACCCCTTCTCTGGCGCTTCGTTATTTGACCGATGTCTATCGCTTCTGGATTGCTTTTGCCGATCTTGACGGATTCCGGCTTGATACGGTCAAGCATATGGAGCCGGGGGCGGTGAGGTTTTTTGCGACCGCTATCCATGAATTTGCTGAATCAATCGGTAAGGAAAATTTTACGATTATTGGTGAAATCACAGGTGGTCGTTCTTATGCGGCAACCATTCTTGATACTACCGGTCTTGATGCTGCGCTTGGTATTGATGATCTTCCCGATAAACTTGAGTTTCTGGTCAAAGGGTGGAGGAGCCCCGGAAATCCCGAAACGGCAGAGCAGGAGGGTTATTTCGATCTTTTCCGCAACAGTATTCTCGATAACCGAAGGAGCCATCAATGGTATTCAAAGCATATTGTCACCATGCTTGATGATCATGACCAGGTTGGCGTCAATCACAAGTTTCGTTTTGCCGGTGATGCTGCCCGAAGCGCCCGTCTGCTTCCTGCAGCGCTTGGTCTTAACCTGACCTCAGCGGGTATTCCCTGCATTTATTACGGTACAGAACAGGGCTTTAACGGCGCTGATCCCCGTACGGATGACAACTCCTATAGTGATGTGTTTCTGCGGGAGTGCATGTTTGGAGGTGATTTCGGCTCCTTCAGGAGTAGCGGAAAACACTTTTTTAATGAGAAGAACGAGATTTACCGCTTTGTGCAGAAAGTAATCCGTCTGCGTCGCGAGCATCTTGAGCTTTCCCGTGGCCGGCAATATCTGCGGCCTGTGTCGGAGAGTGGTCGTGATGGTGAATTTTACTATCCTCAGCCAGTCAATGGTGAATTGCACTGGGTGATTGCCTGGTCACGAATTTTTGCCGGTTCGGAATCTCTTTGTGCAATCAATACCGATACCGAGCGCGAGCTTACCCTCTGGATTGTGGTAGACAGCGCTATTCATGCAGCGGGAAGTACCATGAACTGCCTTTTTTCTACTGATGCTCTTCAGCTTGGCCGCAGTGTTTCTGTTATGCCAATTGAGGGTTCTGCGGTACAAATTACGGTACCAGCGGCAGGGTTTGTGGTCTACGGTCAAGGGTGATATATTGAGCCGGGAAAGCCGGGTTTTGATGTATCATTGTGATGCTGTTTGTTTATTGAAGTGAATAGGAATACCATGTTTACTGGAATTATCAAGGATGTTGGCCGGGTGGGGGGAGTGACACGGCGTCAGGGAGGTCTGCGGCTCAGGGTGCAGTTCAGTAATGCTGCAGAGTTTGCTGACCTTTCTGTTGACGAGAGTGTGAGCATCAACGGCGCTTGCCAGACCGTTGTCGCTCTTGGAGAGGGGTGGTTTGAGGTCGATACTGTCGAGGAGACCCTCTCCAAAACAACGCTCGGCTCGCTCCATCATGGATCTCTCGTTAACCTTGAACGGGCGGTTCGTCCCCAGGATCGCCTTGGCGGCCATTTTGTGCTCGGCCATGTTGATTGTGCTGCCGTTGTCGAAAAAATCAGGGAGCTTGGTTCCAGCCGCGAAATCTGGATTGCATTTCCTGACGCTTTCAGCCCCTTTATTGTCTCTGCCGGTTCGATAACGATTGACGGCATCAGCCTGACCGTTGCAAAGCTTGAGCCCCTGCTTTTTGCTGTGGCGGTTATCCCGTATACCTTTGCCCAAACCACCATTAATGAGCTGAAATCAGGAAGCCGGGTGAACCTTGAGTTCGATATTCTTGGCAAATATGTGGCCCGCCAGCTTGGTCGCCCCCCCTCATCTGTCGCAGTCGCTTCGAAAATTGATGAGGGATGGCTCAGGGAGCAGGGATTTTAAATGGCGGAAACGGAAAACATGCAGTCCGATCTTTTCGGCTTTTCTGCCACTTCATCTGCCGGGGATTCTTTTCAGCCCCTTGCCGAACGGGTTCGACCGCATACCCTCGATGATATGGCAGGGCAGGAGCACCTGGTTGGAGCAAACGGGCCGCTTCGCAAATTTCTTTCCGGTGGCCAGATGCCCTCAATGATCTTCTGGGGCCCTCCCGGATCCGGTAAAACCACCCTCGCTGAAATTTGCGCCACATCACTCAACTACTCGTTTGAACAGCTTTCAGCCATCGATTCCGGAGTAAAGGAGGTGCGCAAGGCGCTTGAGCAGGCTGAGAAATCACGCCGTTCAGGTCGCAGAACCATCCTCTTTATTGATGAAATTCACCGCTTTAACAAGGCGCAGCAGGATACGCTGCTCCATGCGATAGAACAGGGGCTCATCGTGCTTATCGGCGCAACGACCGAAAACCCCTCCTTTGAGGTGAACGGCGCTCTGTTGAGCAGGATGCAGGTCTATATTCTCAAGCCTCTTGGCAGTGAAGAGATTGAGCTGGTTATTCGGCGCGCGCTGAAAGAGGATCGTCTGTTACGGGATCTCTCCATTGAGATTACCGACCTCGATTTTCTGCTCCAGTTTTCCGGCGGCGATGCACGTAAAGCATTGAACGCTGTCGAAGCGGCCATATCCCTTTTCCCGGAAGGCGCTTCAGAAATGGTGCTGACGAGGGAGCTGCTTGAGCGTGCCCTGCAGTACAAGGCGCCGATCTACGACAAGGGAGGAGAGAACCATTATGACATCATCTCCGCTTTTATCAAATCCATGCGGGGTTCCGATCCCGATGCAGCACTCTTCTGGCTTGCCCGCATGATCGAGGGAGGGGAAGATCCAAAATTCATCGCACGGCGGATGGTCATCTTCGCAAGCGAGGATATCGGTAATGCCGACCCCTATGCCATAACGCTTGCCATCGCTGTTTTTCAGGCAGTAGCGATGATTGGTATGCCCGAGGCACGCATCAATCTTGCCCAGGGAGTTACCTACCTTGCATCTGCACCAAAATCAAATGCAAGCTATCAGGGCATCAATGAAGCCATGCGTGAGGCCAAAGTGATGCAGGATCTCGCAGTTCCACTTCATCTGCGCAATGCGCCGACCAAACTCATGAAAAATGAAGGGTACGGCGCTGGCTACAAATACCCACACAGTTATCCTTTCCATTTTGTTTCGCAGCACTATTTTCCCGAAGGAATGGAGCCGAAAGCCTATTACCGTCCCGGTGATGAGGGGCGGGAAAAATATATTCGGGAGCGCCTCAGCCATTTATGGAGTGAGCGATACAGCCCCTGATTGTTATGAAACCTGATGCTCTTTGTATATTCTTTCGTGCCGTTGCGTTTCCAGAAAGCTGGAGGCAAGTTTTTTTTCATCAAGACTGACCCGTTTATGAACAGGATGAGACTGATACTTTTGTTGCTGCTGACTGTCCTTGTGCTCACCTCTCCCTTGTCGTTGCATGCTGCCGCCGCTGCGGGGGAGACAAAATCAATAACCCTTGACGATGCCGTGCGTATCGGGCTTGAGAGAAGTCGTATGCTTGAAATTGCGCGGCTTGACAGGGATATGGCCGGGCAAAAAATCCGGGAGACATGGTCGGAGGTGCTGCCTCAGCTTACAACCGGATTTACCTATACCCGCACACTGAAATCCTCCGTGCTGCTCTTGCCACCGGGCCAGGGTTTTCCCAGCACACTCGAAACAAGTTCCGATAATGCCGGACACGCTACCCTTGATCTTCGTCAGCCAATTTTCAATGTATCTGCTTTTACCGGTATCAAAGCGGCAAGTATTGTCCGGAAGATGAGCGAGGCAGCTTACCTGAATGCTGAAGCGTCCGTCGTTGCCGACATCAAGATCTCCTATTTTGATGCCCTCATTTCCAAAGATCAGTTGAAGCTCATTGAGCAGAGTATTGACCGCTGGGAGCAGTCAAGAAAGGATACTCGCGCCATGTTCCGTCAGGGTATTGCCGCTGATATCGATACCCTCAAGGCCTTTCTCTCGGTTGAAAATCTTCGCCCCGATCTTCTGCAAGCGCAAAACCGGGTGGCGATTACCATGACCAAGCTGAAAAATGTGATGGGAGTTCCTGCCGACAGCAGCATCGTGCTGAGTGGCAAGCTTGAACTCTCTTCGGCCACCTATCCTGCGGATATTGCTGCGGCATATCGTGAAGCGCTTGATGCAAGGCCCGATCTTCGCCAGCTTGATTTTCAGGTCAAGGCAGAGGGTGAAAAAGTCAGCGCTGTGCGTGCCGAACGCTTTCCTGTGATCTCGGCATTCGGCAAGCTGGAGACGCAAACAGCATTTAATGATGATGTCCGTACCGTTGATTCGGTTTGGCCATCCTCCTCTTCAGTTGGCCTTCAGTTCACCATGCCGATTTTTACAGGGTATCGCATCAGCTCCCAGGTTGAGCAGGCAAAGATAGCCCAACTGCAGACCCGCACAAGGCTTGAAGATTTGAGGGCAAACATCAGGGCTGAAATTGAGGTTCGGGTATTAAATTTCAGGGAGTCGCAAAAGAGAATTGAGGTGCAGTCCCAAACCATAGGTGTTGCGGAACGCAGTTACAGCATATCGCTCCTCCGTTTCAAGGAGGGTATTGGCTCCCGTCTTGAGTTAACGGATGCCGAACTCCAGCTCAACAAGGCAAAAACCAACTATCTGCAGGCCGTTTACGACTATCTTGTAGCAGGCGTTCAGCTCGAAAAGGCCTTGGGGCGTTCACGTGTTGAGGTTGCTTTACAGGGTTGATTGACCGGAACAATAATTCATGTGCGTTCTGCTCCTGATTAACTTGTTCAAGTGATCGTGATCTTCAGTAATTTCACGTAGTTGGTCATTCAGGATGTATTGCTTGATTAATAGAAAATTGCTGTGTGATGATTCAAAGACTTTATGTACACAACTACAGATGTCTGGAAAATTTTGAGCTTAATTTAAAAGAATTCCAATCAGCTCTTCTTATCGGAAAAAACGGTTCAGGTAAATCCACCATATCGTATGTGCTGGAGCTGTTTCAATCTATCGGCAGAGGTGTAAACAGAGTAAAAGAGCTTGTTCAGTCCAAGGATTTTTCACGTGGAAGATCCGATGTGCCGATGCGCTTTGAAATAGAGATATTGCTGGGCGAGAATTTATACAAATATGTGCTTGCTTTTGATTTGCCGGAAAAATTCAAAGAGCTTCGCGTTCTTGAAGAGCAACTTATCGTTTCTGAGCAGCCGGTTTATCTCCGAAAAGAGGCTTCCGTTACTCTTGCCAAAAGCCCGGGAAATCATCAGCCTCAGTTTTCAGTTGACTGGCATCTTGTTGCGCTTCCGGTAATTCAGGAAAAGTCAGAAACTGATCCCCTTCGTATTTTCAGAACATGGCTTGCCAACATGATTATCTTAGCTCCAATTCCGGGTTTTATGACGGGAAAGTCCAGCGGTGAAACCTTTCAAGCCAAACGTGATGGATCAAACTTCGGAGAGTGGTTTTCCGGCCTGCTCAGTCTTTATCCAGCAGCTTATACGGAGCTTGATAAATATCTCCGTGAAGTGATCCCTGATATCAAGGATATTCAGAACAAGGTGATTGGCGAAGATGCCAAAAGTATGGTTGTTCAATTTGAAGCAAACCAGGCAACACTTAAACTTGACTTTAAAGACTTATCAGACGGCGAAAAATGCTTTTTTCTCTGTTCTGTTGTCCTTGCTGCTAATAAGTTTTATGGACCGCTTTTCTGCTTCTGGGACGAACCAGACAACTATCTCTCCTTGTCAGAGGTTGGACATTTTATAACAGCATTGCGCCGGTCATTCAAATGCAGCGGCCAAATTCTGGTAACTTCACACAATGAAGAAGCTATCCGCAAGTTTTCGAATGACAACATTTTTGTGCTTGATCGGAAAAGCCATCTGGAACCAACATTGATAAGATTGCTCAGTGATATACCTTTCAACGGCAATCTCGCTGAATCCCTTATTCGTGGAGATATAGAGCTATGAGTGGAAACAGGGAAAAGCCGCATGTCATTGTTTTGCCGGAAGACGAGGCTAACGAAAAAATTGCAATCGGTTTTACGCTTTCCCTGAATATTAACGCCCGCTCGATTATCATTGACAAATTCGCGGGAGGCTGGCGAAAGGTGGTGTCGAAATTTACAGCTCAACTTGTTCCGGAAATGCGAAAATACAGGGCATGTATTGTCCTCTTGCTGATTGATTTTGACTGTTACGAAGGGTGTTCTCACAAAGAACGGTTACATAGGGTGACATGCGATATTCCGGATGATCTGAAAAACAGGGTGTTTGTTCTTGGAGTGCTGTCTGAACCAGAGAAGTTAAAGACAAAATGCAGAAAGAGTTTTGAGCAAATTGGCGAAATTCTTGCAGATGGTTGTCCCGATAACAAAAATGAGCTATGGATGGATGAGCTTATGAAGCATAATGAAGATGAACTCAGCCGCATCCTGTTATCGGTCAGGCCATTTTTATTCAGTGTCTGAAAGAGAAACCGTCATGCTTATGAAAATTGAGTTAATGTTTTTTTATATAGTGGACCCCGAATTTTAGACAGTGGTTTAAGTTGTTAACTTGCCCCAAAAAGGAGCAGGTAATGACAAAAAGGACACGAAAAAATTTCAGCAGTGACTTTAAGGCCAAGGTGGCACTTGAGGCTATTCAAGGGGTCAAGACGCTGAATGAAATCGGTCAGGAATTTGGAGTACACCCCGTTCAGGTCGGTAAGTGGAAGAAAGAGTTGCAGGAACAGGCATCAAGCTTGTTTGAAGCCAAACGGGGTCCAAAACCAGTTGAACCGGCTGCAGATCCTGAAAAGCTTTATACGGAAATCGGGCGGTTAAAGGTCGAGCTGGATTGGCTTAAAAAAAAGTCCGGACTGTCCCTATGAGTGTGCGCAGATGGTGGGTCAGCGACAAAGAGCCATTGCCGGTGGCAAAGCAATGCGTCCTTGTGTCCGTTAATCGTTCGACGATATATTTGCCGTCTATCGTGTTGTTTCCTGATGCAGAAGACTTGCAGTTGCTTGAACTGATTGACAAGGAGTACACCAAGCATCCATTTTATGGTAGTCGTAAAATCATGCACTATCTTCGTAGCGAGGGTTACCAGATCAACCGGAAACGGGTTCAGCGGCTTATGCGAAGGTTGGGTCTGGCCGGTATGGCACCGGGCCCCAACACCAGCAAACCGCATCCGGAGCACAAGATCTACCCCTATCTCTTGCGGGGAGTTGATGTCACAAAACCCAACCAAGTCTGGTCGACTGACATCACCTATATTCGCCTTCCAAAGGGCTTTATGTATCTGGTGGCAGTCATCGACTGGTATTCCCGGAAAGTACTCTCCTGGCGATTATCGAACTCGATGGAAAGCACCTTTTGCGTTGACTGTCTGCAAGAAGCGTTACGAAAATACGGGACACCCGATATCTTCAACACCGATCAAGGCGCCCAGTTTACGAGTGCCGCCTTTGTCGGAGCGCTCACGGAGCACCCATCCATCAGTATTAGCATGGATGGACGTGGCCGAGCACTGGACAACATCTTTGTCGAACGACTCTGGAGGAGTGTCAAATATGAGGATATATATCTCAAAGGTTACTCCACCGCAGCAGAATTACAGTGCGGATTAAAGGAATATTTTGTATTGTTCAACGTTGAAAGGCAGCATCAGTCGTTGGGCTACAGTACGCCAGATAAGGTTTACCGGACAGCCGTTGGAGGTGGTGCAAGAATAGTTGACAAGTATAACAAGAACAAGCAGACAGAAGAGTTAAAGGTAAAAGAGGGGCAGCGCCTTTCCGCTGCATGAACAGGTCAGGTTACCAACTTAAACTCAGCCACTTTTTGTCCACCGGTTGGGGTCCACTTCAATATCTCGTTTTATATTTCGTCAATTCTCGCATATTGAAAAAGGGTACGCTGTGGCCTGCCCCTACAATCGTGCCAATATGGAATTGACACTGGCCGTTCGTTTATGGCTGTGATTTTCTGACGAAATAAATCAGACTTGATGCTTTCACTGGCAGCAGCGCTCCGATACCTGCTGCTGCAACTCCTTTTAGCAGTGCGTTTCCCCATTGCGGAGCATGAAACCCTTTTTTCGCTCTCTTGCAGCGAAGTTTTTCGCTGTACAAGGTGTTGTAGAGTGAGTCGGGGAGGTAGGGTTGGCGATTGACAACCCGCAGGTTATGCTGTTCCAGCAGCTTTTCAAGGGTTTCGGGTACAAAGTGGTAGAGATGCCGTGGTGCGTCCCAGGCTATCCAGTTTTCCTTGTACTGTTTTGCATCATAACTTTCCGGGTTGGGCAGGGCAATAATCAGCACTCCCTCCTTTGCAAGCTGTTTAGCGGCATAATCAAGGGTGTCGTGGATGGTGTGAATATGCTCCAGGGTGTGCCACAATACAATGCGATCAAACACTCTCTCTTTGTCTGTTGCATCGCTCAGTGAAGGGGAGATATTCAGTCTGAAGCGCTCCCTTGCGTATGCCGCAGCCTCGCTGTCGGGTTCCACTCCGGCAAGGTTATGGAGTGGAATCCTTTTTCGTCGGTGAAAATAGTTCAGGAGATCTCCGGTTGAACAGCCGATTTCAAGTACGCGAACTTGCCGCAGGGGTGTCCGGCACTCTCTCAGGATGAGTGAGGCTCGGTAACCAAGAAGGAGTGATCGTGCGGCGAGGTATGCTCTATCTCTGAAGGAGGGGTTGTTTTGTGCCAGCAGGTGAGGGTCATAGTGTTCAGAGTGATAATGCCGGGCTATTTCGGAGCTGTCAGGACGGGGGTTGAGCATAATCAGCCCTGAGGCAGATGATCGCAGAAGCTGCCATCGCTCTTTTCCGGTAGAGTCGAAACGGTCGGGCACCTGAAGGCAGGGTGTGAAGTTGGTAGAGCCGCTTATCGGGCAGGGAACGGTTTCCATTCCATGCAGGAGGCTATTGTTCTTCTGCCTGGGTAAGGTCAGTGAAGGCTTTTTTCAGGCTCTTATAGGTGGAGCGCATATCATTGCTGAGAACTTTTGCGTCGGCGAGGACGGGCATGAAATTGGTGTCACCTTCCCAGCGTGGAACAATGTGGAAATGGATATGGTTATCGATGCTTCCTCCGGCGATACTTCCAAGATTAACACCGACATTGAACCCTTGGGGCCGAACGGTAAGTTTCAAAGCCCTGATGGAGAGATCGGTCAACTCCATGAGCTCAAGTTTTGTCTCCTTGTCAAGCTCTAACAGGTCGGGGGTCTGCTGATAGGGAATCACCATGAGATGCCCGCAGTTGTAGGGGTAGAGGTTCATGATGATGAAGCATTTTTTTGCCCTGTAAAGAACAAAGCGCTTTTCATCTTCCTCCGGGGGAATATCGGCAAAAACCGATTTACCATCTTCAGCAGCAGGCTTGTCATCCTTGAAAGACTGCATGTAAACTTCACGCCATGGTGAATACATTCTGTTCATGGAGAAGTGTCCCGCTAAATTGCTTGGGTTGCTGATATTGGTACCAAAGATGGGAATCGAACCCACACGAGTTATTCACTCACTGGATTTTGAGTCCAGCGCGTCTACCAGTTCCGCCACTTTGGCCTGTTTCTGAGTGGTGCGAGAGAAGGGAATCGAACCCTCACGCCTCACGGCACTAGTTCCTAAGACTAGCGTGTATACCAATTTCACCACTCTCGCATTACAGGATAAGAATATACGTGGTTTTTTTTCTAAAAAAAACTATATTTCGGGATACTTTTGCGGCGTATGACGCTAAAATTTTCATTTCGGTTTATACGTTTTTGAGCCTATGCCGTTTAACCTACACCGTTTTGCAAACGTTATCTCCTGGGTTATCAGTCCGATAGTTGTTGCGCCTGCAGTCTATATCGCGGTTGTTCTGCTTGGATATGGTCATGACGTGAAAAGTCTTTCGTACCTGATGGTGCTCTTTTTTTCAAGTACGGTTGCTCCAGTCCTTCTTATTTCCGGCCTGAAAAAGGTGGGGAAGATTTCTGATTATAATATTCCTTACAGGGAGCAGCGCTTTCTGCCATTGCTGGTGCTGATTGCGGTCAATGCCCTTGGTTATGAGTTTATGAAACAACTGCATCCTCCGAGGATTCTTACGGGTATTTTGTTGTTTAATGCGGTCAATACGGTCTTTATCCTGCTCATTACCCTGCAATGGAAGATCAGTATTCATCTCTTCACCCTCTCCTCATCTGTTGGGCTGCTTTTTATGCAGTTTGGCGCTGTTGCCTTGTGGTTGTTGCTTCTTGTGCCGATACTGATGTGGTCGAGAATTTTTCTGAAAGCCCATAACTTAATGCAAACCCTTGTGGGGGCTATCGTTGGTTTTGTTCTCATGGTTGCTGAGTTACAGTGGTGGACAGGATTGTGAAAAAGAAGCGATATGCCGTTGTGGTCACTACATACGGAGAGGTTGAAAAGGTTACTGTAAGGAACCTCTGGCCGAGTTCACGGAAAATTCTTAAGGTTGTTACTCGCCAGATTGTTAAAATACCGACAGCAATGATCTACTTTATTGCTGATTTTCGTTCAACAAGGCATTATATCAACTGGAAGCTCAATCGTTATTGCTCTTCGCTCCTTGCCATCAATCGTGCCCAGACAAAAATAGTTGCGGCGGCTATTTCTGAAAGCGGGAGCCCTTTGCTTGCAAAGGCTTCTATTACCGTAGTCGATGCCTATTATTTTGTTCCCCCCTATCTCGATGTGATGCTTCCGCAGTTGCGTCATGATTATGACGGTATTGTTGTTGTGCCTATGATCCCTGTGGAATCGGCGTTTTCCTGCGGTGTGGCATGTCAGATGGTTATCGACCTTTATGGTGATACGTCCTTCAGCAAGGTAAAAGTGATGAGCAAACTGTGGCAAAAGGATCGCCTTCACCGTATTTATATTGAGTACCTTTTCAGCCAGCTTTCCGCTCCTGTGCGTCTTTGTAAAGGTGGGAAAATCGGTCTTGTTTTGGTTATTCATGGCACGCTGGTGAAGAATCGTGCAGGAAATCCTCCGAAACTTTTTACCGGTCTTGAGGAGACTATTGCATTTTTTGAGGTGATGAAACGCAAGATCATGGCAGATCCTGAAAATATTTTTCACGATGTGCGTCAGGGTTGCATGAATCATTCGACAGGAGGGGAGTGGACTTCTGATACGATTGAAAAGGCGCTGCTGGAGTTCAAGCGTGAGGGTTATGATGGAGTGGTTATGTTTCCCTATGGCTTTTTTGCCGATAATAGTGAAACCGAGTATGATGCCTGCAAGGAGCTTGAACAGGCCGGATTTCCTGTATTCCAGTATGTCCGCTGTATTAATGATTCCCCGGCATTTGGACGCTGGCTTGCCGATGAGGTGCTCGATGAACTTCAGGCTCTCTTCAATCTGCAGTCAGCTTTTGAGAGTGTTGCATGTAAACCGTAAAATTTAGAGCCATTGAACGCTGTACTTGACAAAGAGAGAGAGCAACTGGAGCTGGCACTTCGGGAGGAGCCCGGGAATACCGCTCACCAATATGCTCTGGCGTTACTCTATATTGACCTTCAGCGCAACACGGAGGCAATTGAGCTGCTCGACCGCTGCATTAAGGTCAGGCCTCGTGACCCGGAGGCCCTCTATGCACGTGCGGTCACCAATATTTCGATGGGTGTTTATCGAAAAGCGGCCTGTGATCTGCTGAAAACCATTGTGCTCGACAGGGGCTGTATACCGGCATACAAACATCTTGGTTTTGTACAGTTTACGCTTGGCAAGGAAGAGGCGGCTTTGAAGACGCTGAAGAGAGCGCTGGAGATTGACCCTGACTATGTTGAAATTTATTGCGTTTTGGGCGATGCCTATCTTGATCTTGGTGAGTATGACAAGGCAAAGGAGGCTTTTGAAAAAGCGCTTGATCTTGAACCTGAAAATGCTGAAGCACACAGCAAGAGCGCCATGTATTATTTGGCGAGAGGGGATATGAAAGGGCTGAAAAGGGAGTATGAATTATTAAAAACGCTCGATGCAGCATTGGCTGAGCAGATCGGAAGCCTCTTTTTTTAAAATACTATGAAACTCTTTCCTGATTTTGAGACCAAGAAGCGGTTTATGAAAACCGGCCTGCCGATTATTCTTGGAATTGCCTGGTCACCGATTATCTGGATGGTGGTTATTGCCACACTTGGGCAGGGAGTGTTTGCGCTTACTGGCTCATGGCTTGTCACGCAAGTGGTTGTCCTTGTGATTGTTTTTCTTGTGGTGTATGTACTTTTAAGGGTATTTATGCAAATTGGCAATAAATTTTACGGCGAAGGGCATTGATTGCCTGAAAGAATAATTATTTATTGAAAATACTGTATTTTTTGAATGAATGCACATGGTTTGAGAATAAATACTCGAGTGTGCAGCATGAAGCCTCTTTTTTTCTGTGATCAAAGGATTTTTTTTTTATATTTGCGCACCTGCACTGAAGTTATATGCAGAATCAAAATGTGTTGCTTTTTAGACCGGGATTAACTCAAAATGGCCTTGTATGGATCAGACCCTGAGTAATTTTGGCAATGTCTTTGCCTTCCTCGCCCTCGGAGTTGTCTTTGTAGCCGGTGGTTATCTGACAGCTCGAATGCTGCGCCCAAGCAGACCGAATCCAGCCAAAAACTCAACCTATGAGTGTGGCGAAGAGGCTGTAGGCAGTGCCTGGGTAAAGTTCAATATCCGGTTTTATGTTGTAGCTCTTATCTTCATCATTTTTGATGTTGAGGTTGTGTTTCTTTACCCTTGGGCGACCGTGTTCAAGCAACTTGGCGAATTTGCGCTGATTGAGGCTCTTGTTTTTGCCGGTATCCTTGTGCTTGGTCTTGCTTATGCCTGGGTAAAGGGGGATCTGGATTGGGTAAGGCCTACTCCAAATATTCCGAAAATGCCTGAAATGCCGTCAGGAAAGTCAGGCGCTCTCAGGGGTTAACTCCTATTCACCATATTTTTTAGATGTTATGGGTTTACTTGATGCCGGGATAACACAGCACAATGTGCTGATAACATCGGTTGACAATGTTTTGAACTGGGCTCGGCTCTCTTCGCTCTGGCCTATGGGTTTTGGTCTCGCATGTTGTGCTATCGAGATGATGGCGACCAATGCCTCCAATTACGATTTGGAGCGTTTTGGTATTTTCCCTCGTTCCTCTCCCCGTCAGTCCGATCTGATGATTGTTGCCGGTACCGTAACCATGAAGATGGCGGAACGGGTTATTCGTCTCTACGAGCAGATGCCTGAACCTCGTTATGTGTTATCGATGGGAAGCTGTTCCAACTGCGGCGGTCCGTACTGGGAGCATGGCTATCATGTGCTTAAGGGGGTTGATCGTGTTATTCCTGTTGATGTTTTTGTACCAGGATGTCCTCCAAGACCTGAGTCACTTATTGGTGGTTTGATGAAGGTTCAGGAGCTTATCCGGATGGAGCAGATTGGTCTTTCAAGGGCGGACGCACTGAAGAAGCTGGCTGAAAAAAGTGTTGATCCCCAGTTTGTTATTGAGCGGGAGCGTAAGGCTGCCGGAGCATAATTAAATAAACAGGCATACTGTCAAGATGGAAGAAGGTAAGGTTGTTTCGCGGTCGGCAGCAGAGAGTGCAGCGGCTTATGCGATTATCCAGGAACGATTTGGTTCTGCAGTGTCGGCTTTCGATGCCAATGAGACCATGCCGTTTTTTGAGGTTCTCAACACAGATCTCTGGGTTGATATCGCCCTCTTCATGCGTGATCATGCAAAGCTCAAGTTTAATTACATGGCCTGCCTGAGTGGTGTGGATTATCAGGCCGAGGAGAAAGTAGGTATTGTCTGCAATCTTGAATCTCTTGGCTTATTCAATCATAAGCTGGCTGTCAAGGTGAAGTGTGCCCGTGATGGTGGATTCATACCGAGTGTTGCCTGTGTCTGGCATACAGCCAACTGGCATGAAAGGGAGGCTTATGATATGTTCGGCATGGTTTTTACCGGCCATCCCGATCCGAGAAGAATTCTTTGTCCCGAGGACTGGGAAGGTTTTCCGCTCCGCAAGGATTATAAGGTGCAGGAGAGCTATCACGGAATAAAGGTACCCTACTAACAGTGGTTTAAATAGTAAAAGCAGCTCAAGTATGCAGGAATTAGATATAGCCGGAGTGGGTTCGGTCAGGGTTACCCGAAAAAACGACAATGTCGTTGTGATTGAAAAAGATCTTGCTACAGAGCAGATGATCCTTGCCATGGGCCCGCAGCATCCTTCAACCCATGGTGTTCTCAAGCTGGAGTGTCTTACCGATGGTGAGGTGATTACCGAGGCGGAGCCCTATCTTGGTTACCTCCACCGCTGTTTTGAAAAGTCTTGTGAGCATGTTGACTATCCGGCTATTGTGCCTTATACCGACCGCCTCGACTATCTGGCCAGCATGAACAGTGAGCAGGCTTACGCTATGGCCGTTGAGAAGCTTCTTGATATTGAGATCCCCCGCCGAGTCGAATTTATCCGTGTTATTGTTGCCGAGCTGAACCGGATAGCTTCACACCTTGTTGCTATCGGTACTTATGGAATTGATCTTGGCGCATTTACGCCTTTCCTTTTCTGTTTTCGTGATCGTGAAATTATTCTTGGTCTCCTTGAATGGGCATCAGGAGCCCGAATGCTCTATAATTATATATGGATCGGTGGTCTCGCCTATGATGTGCCTTCTGATTTTTTCAAGAGGGTCGGGGAGTTCGTCACTTATTTCAGGCCTAAAGCGGTAGAGCTTTGCAACCTGCTTACCGAGAACGAGATTTTTGTCAAACGAACCAGAGGGATCGGTATCATGCCAGCGGACGTTGCTATCAACTATGGCTGGTCGGGTCCCATGCTTCGCGGTTCAGGTGTCAAGTGGGATTTACGGAGAAACGACCCTTATTCGGTCTATCCGGAGCTTGACTTTTCTGTTCCGGTGCCCGATGGCAAGGTTTCTGTGGTTGGTGACTGCCTTTCGCGCCATCTGGTGCGTGCCTATGAGATGGACGAGAGCCTTAAAATTATTGAGCAATGTATCGACAAGATGCCAACTGCTGAGGGTTTCAATCCGAGATCGGCCATTCCTAAACGGATCCGTCCTAAAGCAGGCGAAGTGTATGCCCGCGCAGAGAATCCCCGTGGCGAGCTTGGTTTTTACATTATGAGTGATGGAAAATCGACAAAACCTCTTCGTTGCAAGGCGCGTTCATCCTGCTTTGTCAACCTTTCAGCAATGAAGGACCTTTCAAAAGGCCAATTGATACCCGATCTTGTTGCTATTATTGGCAGTATCGATATCGTTCTTGGGGAGGTTGATAGATGAGTTCAACGGCTTTATCGCAATTTAGCATGCCTTTTCTTATGGGTAACAGTCTCAATTCCTGGTCGGAAGCTCTTGCCGGGTTCTATCTTTTTGGCTTGCCACTTGGGTTAGTTATTCTCGCAGCCATTCCCCTTGTCTTTATTGCACTCTACTCGCTGACTTACGGTGTCTATGGTGAACGGAAGATTTCAGCGTTCATGCAGGATCGCCTTGGTCCTATGGAGGTTGGCAAATGGGGTATTCTGCAGACGATTGCCGATATTCTGAAACTTCTGCAGAAAGAGGATATCGTTCCTGCATCAGCCGACAAGTTCCTTTTTGTTATTGGCCCTGGTGTACTTTTTGTTGGCTCTTTCCTTGCTTTTGCTGTTCTTCCTTTCAGTTCCGCCTTTATCGGGGCAAGCCTGAATGTCGGGTTGTTTTTTGCAATCGGCATTGTGGCAATTGAAGTTGTTGGTATTCTTGCTGCCGGTTGGGGTTCCAACAACAAGTGGTCGCTTTATGGAGCGGTCCGCAGCGTTGCCCAGATTGTGAGTTATGAAATTCCTGCAGCAATTGCGCTTCTTTGTGGTGCGATGATGGCTGGTACACTTGATATGCAGCAGATTACCGTTTTGCAGTCGGGCACCTGGGGATTTGCACACTTTTTCCTCTTTCAGTCGCCGATTGCCTGGCTTCCATTCCTCATCTATTTTATCGCTTCGCTTGCTGAAGTGAACCGTGCTCCATTTGATATTCCGGAAGCAGAATCGGAACTGGTTGCGGGTTACTTTACTGAATACACTGGCATGAAGTTCGCCGTTATTTTTCTTGCTGAATATGGCAGCATGTTCATGGTTTCAGCCATTATCTCCATTGTCTTTCTTGGTGGATGGAATTCTCCTCTGCCTAACCTCGGAGCAATTGCCCTTAACGACTGGACAAACGGGCCTGTTTGGGGTGCATTCTGGATTATATCGAAAGGGTTCTTCTTTATTTTCGTGCAGATGTGGCTTCGCTGGACTCTTCCCCGTTTGAGGGTTGACCAGTTGATGTACCTCTGCTGGAAAGTATTGACGCCGTTTGCCTTTATCAGTTTTGTGCTGACCGCAATATGGGAAGTGTATGTCCCTTAAGAGAGTTCAACAGTCAATGACCGGGAATGTAATGACGTATAGATTATGAGTGAGTATTTCGGGAATATAAAAACCGGAGCAGTTACGATTGCTGCCGGCATGGGAATCACCCTGAAGCATTTTTTCAATGCCATCCATCGCAAAGGTGATGCTGGTCTTGATGATGTAGATTATTTCCGTCAGGTTGACGGTCTCTGCACCCTGCAGTATCCGAGGGAGGTGATCCCCACACCAAAGCATGGTCGCTACCGTCTTTATAATAAAATTGAAGATTGTATCGGTTGCGGTCAGTGTGTCAGGGCATGTCCGATTTCCTGTATTACTATGGAGACTATCAAAGTTGCTCCGGATGATATGGCGCTTTGTGGAAAAACCTCCGATGGACAGCAGAAAAAGTTCTGGATTCCTGTTTTTGATATCGATGTGGCAAAGTGCATGACCTGCGGTATTTGCACAACAGTCTGTCCGACCGAATGTCTTGTGCATACTCCGGTAAGTGATTTTTCTGAGTTTGACCGAAGCAATTTTATCTATCATTTCGGAAACCTTTCCCATCTTGAGGCTGAGGCCAAACGTCGCAAGCTTGCTGAAATCCAGGCCAAGGCGCAGGCGGAAAAGGAGAAGAAGGCAGCGGAGGCCCTTAAGGCAAGCAAGGGCGGAGAATCAGGCGAACCAATTAATGTGCTCTAACACTATGAGTAACCCAACCTATACGGTCATCTTTTATCTCTTTGCGGCCATAACGCTCTTTTCAGCCGCCTTTGTCGTCTTTACGCGGAATGTTATCTATTCTGCTTTTTCGCTGCTCTTCACTTTTTTTGGTGTGGCTGCTCTCTATGTTTTTTTGAGTGCTGATTTCATTGCAGTTACCCAGGTTGTTGTTTATGTGGGTGGTATTCTTGTTCTGCTGCTTTTCGGTGTGATGTTTACCAACAGCATCATGCATGTCGGTCAGAAAAGTGAGGTGCTTCATATCATTCCCGGTACGCTTTTGCTTGCCGCCATTGTTGGAGGCTTGCTCTATACTTTTTATACCACGCATGGATGGATGCCCTCCGAAACCATGCTTCAGGGCAGTATTGTGGAGCGGATTGGATTTGAAACCATGTCACGCTATGTTCTTCCGTTTGAAATGGTCTCGATTCTGCTGCTTGCAGCACTTATCGGGGCAGCATTTCTCGCGCGTTTCGACAAGCCTGGTAAATAACGAATTAATAAGTCTATTACAGTATGGAACAGTTGACGACTATTGGACTCAATCATTACCTGACAATATCGGCCTTTCTGCTGGGTTTCGGCCTTTTTGCCGTCATGACCCGGAGAAATGCCATCGTTGTCCTGATGGGTGTTGAGCTTATTCTTAATGCGGCCAACATCAATTTTCTGGCATTCTCAAAATATAACGGTGGGATGGAAGGAGTGATGTTTGCTCTCTTTATTATTGTTATCGCCGCCGCTGAAGCTGCCATTGCTCTCGCTATCGTGATCAATATTTACAAGATATTCAAGAGCGTCGATGTTTCAAGTATTGATTCAATGAAAGAGTAACAGGGCGTTACAGCTCCAAAAGTATTAATTTTTTTTCGGTGTAAACTAAAGGAACATGCACAGTTTAATTCAGTTATCAATAGTCGTACTGCTGCTGCCGCTGCTCTCGTTTGTCATTCTTATCTTTTTTAATCGTCGTCTTCCCAGAAACGGTGATTTTCTTGGAGTTGGAATACTTGGCACAGCATTTGGCATCTCTGCCTATATCTTCTGGTCGGTCATTGTGCAGGCCTACGATCCGGCATTCAGGATTGCCTGGGATTTTACCTGGATTGATTTGGGCAATGTACCGGGGGTAGGCCCGCTGCAGATCAAGATGGGCGTTGTTATCGACAACCTCACGGCCATTATGCTCACAATGGTAACGCTTATCAGCCTGCTTGTTCACCTGTATTCAACCGGATATATGGCCGGGGACAAGAATTATGGAAGGTATTTTGCCTATCTGGGGATCTTTACCTTCTCCATGCTTGGCATCGTACTCTCTGATAATCTGTTCGCTATCTATATTTTCTGGGAACTCGTCGGTCTCTCTTCCTATCTTCTTATCGGATTCTTCTTTGAAAAGGATAGTGCGGCTGATGCACAGAAAAAGGCATTTCTTGCCAACCGTGTCGGCGACATCGGTATGTGGCTTGGTATTCTGATTCTCTATTCCCAGTTCCACACCTTCAGCTTCGAGCAGATCTATGCCAATCTTGCAGCAGGAAAGTTTGCTCTCTCCAATGCTTGGTTAACGGCTGCGGGTATCCTTCTCTTTATGGGCTGCGTAGGCAAGTCGGCTCAGTTCCCGCTTCATGTATGGCTTCCTGATGCCATGGAGGGCCCGACACCGGTATCGGCCCTGATCCATGCGGCTACTATGGTTGCCGCAGGCGTTTACTTTGTTGCCCGCATCTTTGTGATGCTGACACCTGACGCACTGCATGTTATCGCCTTTATCGGTGCCATGACAGCCTTCATGGCAGCAACCATAGCAATTACCCAGCATGACATCAAAAGGGTTCTTGCCTATTCGACGGTCTCGCAGCTTGGATACATGGTTCTTGGTCTTGGTGTTGGCGCCTACTCGGCATCACTCTTTCACCTTGTTACGCACGCATTTTTTAAAGCCTGTCTTTTTCTTGGTTCAGGCGCCATTATCCATGCCATGCACCATGAACAGGACATGCGCTGGATGGGCGGTCTTCGCAAACAGATGCCATGGACCTTTGCAACCTTTACCCTTGCAACGCTTGCCCTTGCCGGTTTGCCTCTTACCAGCGGTTTTCTGAGCAAAGATGCTATTCTTGCAGGCGCTCTCGGTTTTGCTGAGGTAGAGGGTGGCGGTATTTATTATCTCATTCCTGCTCTTGGATTCTTTTCTGCCATGCTTACCGCTTTCTATATGGGGCGTCAGATATGGCTTGTCTTCTTCGGTGAAAGTCGCACGCACCTGAAACCAGCCGACAATCATCATCAGGCTCATCATGCACATGCCAGTCATGATGCGCATACCGACGATCATCATGCTGCTCATGGAGTACATGAGGTTTCATGGAACATGCGGGCGCCACTTGTTGTTCTGGCGACACTTTCCGTATTTTTTGTCTATTCCCCGGATCCCCTTGATGGCGCAAAAGGGTGGTTTATGAAGATGATTCCGACCCCGGCAACGGTTGTGGGTGCCGCCAATCCACAGATAGGTGCCCATCCTGCAGGTACGGTTGCACCGCATCTTGCGGGAGTTGTTCCGGCTGCTGAAGTCGCTCTTCCTGAACATGGAGCTGCTCATGGTGTTGCCGAACATGGTGTTGCTTCAGTTGGACATGGCGGACAAGTCTACTCGGATCCGCGCCAGGCAGAAATCGTTCATGCCGGACATGCTGCGCACTACACCGCAATCTATATTTCCACCCTGATGGTTGCGCTCGGTATTGGCATGGCATTTGTTGTTTACGTCTTCAGGATTATTGATCCTGATAAAACAGCCCAATCCATCAGGCCACTTTACCTCTTTTCGCTTAACAAGTGGTACTGGGATGAGATCTATGATGCTACGGTTATCAAGGGGTCAATGGTTATTGCTAAAATGCTCTCCTGGTTCGACACCAATGTTGTTGATGGAATAGTCAATGGCGTTGCTTTTCTGGTCAGAAAATTCGCTTTCCTTAATGACGGATTTGACAGAAACGTGGTTGATGGCCTCGTGAATTTTACAGCTTTCACCGTCAATACAACGGGCGCTGTATTGAGAAAGTTTCAGACCGGCAAGGTGCAAACCTATGTTGTGATGTTGCTTCTTGTGCTTGCTGGTTACTTTGTTTTTTATTTTACACGACTGATCTACTAAGATAGATTTACTTTTAATCTGAAAACTTACAGACACGGAACATGCTGAGTTTAATTGTTTTTCTGCCTATTATTGCCGGTCTGGTAATACTTGCTGTGCCTTCATCGCAAAAGCAGATAATCAGAATTGTTTCATTGCTTGCGGCTCTTGCCCAGGGAGTGCTGGCGGTTCTGATCTGGAGAGGTTATGATCCTGCGCTACCCGGAATAACCGCTGGGCCAGGGGGAAGTCCGCTGGGCTCATTCCAGTTTGTTGAGAGGGTTCCGTGGATCAGTCTCAATCTTGGTGGTTTTGGTTCACTGAACATTGAGTATTTCCTTGGTATTGATGGAATATCGGTCACCATGGTGATTCTGACTGCCCTTGTCTCGGCAATTGGTATTCTTTCAAGCTGGACCATACAGAAACAGGTGAAGGGCTATTTTATCCTCTACAACCTGCTCGCCTCGGCTATGATGGGCTGTTTTGTAGCGCTTGACTTCTTCCTCTTTTACGTTTTCTGGGAGGTTATGCTTCTTCCGATGTACTTCCTTATTGGCATCTGGGGTGGTCCTAACCGTGAATATGCAGCGATCAAGTTTTTCCTCTATACGCTTTTTGGTTCGGTGTTCATGCTTCTTGTCATGATCGGACTCTATTTCAGTGTCATCGATCCGCTGACCGGAAACCATACCTTCAGCCTTGTTGCCATGGCAAGCCAGGAAAATTATATCAAGGATGCCATTCTCGGCCCCGATAATGTTGTGTGGCGTTATGTCGCCTTTATTGTTCTCTTTATCGGTTTTGCTATCAAGGTGCCTATGTTTCCATTCCATACATGGCTTCCTGATGCTCACGTTGAAGCGCCGACACCTATTTCGGTTATCCTTGCCGGTGTGCTTCTGAAGCTTGGTACCTATGGCATGATTCGTATCAACTTTCCGCTGTTTCCCGAGGTCTTTCAGGCCTCGATGTATGTCATAGGAATATTTGGTGCCATCAACATTATCTACGGCGCTTTCTGTGCACTGGCACAGAAGGATCTTAAAAAAATGGTTGCCTACTCTTCGATCAGTCACATGGGTTACGTGCTGCTCGGTCTTTCTGCCGGAAACAGCGAAGGTATGGTTGGTGCGCTTTATCAGATGTTTAATCATGGCACCATTACCGCCATGCTCTTCCTTCTGGTCGGTGTTATCTATGACCGGGCGCATACTCGCCAGATCGAAAAATTCGGCGGACTCGCTTCATACATGCCGGTCTATGCGGCCATTGTTACGGTTGCCTGGTTTGCCTCTCTTGGTCTTCCTGGTCTGAGTGGTTTTATCTCTGAAGCGTTGGTCTTTGTTGGCGCTTTCAGTTCTGAAACAACAAGGCCTATCGCCATTGTCTCGGTGCTCGGCATTGTTTTCGGTGCAGCTTACCTGCTCTGGTCTCTGCAAAGGATGTTCCTTGGCAAGAGAAGGGATGATGCGGCTTATGATCTTGAAGTTGGTGAAGATGGTCATGAGCATATCCATTTTCATGACTGGAAGGGAAAGCTTGATCTTGACGGACGTGAGCTTGCCATGCTTGTCCCGCTCGTTGTGATTACTATTTTCCTTGGTATCTATCCGATGCCTGTGCTCGGTATGCTGACGACGAGCATTAACAAGTTGGTTCAAGTGCTTTCACCCGTGGTGATGTCACAGATGTGATTTAATGGAATTGACTGAGGTTAAAGAATAAACGAAGAGAATTATGTTCGAGCTGCCATCAGGTGCTGAAATTCAAGGTATAATTGCGAGTCTGAAAGCAAGCGTTGGATTTTTTATACCTGAAATTTATCTGTCCGTGCTTTTTATGCTCTTGATCCTGGTTGATCTCGTTGCAAAAGGGCGCAAAAACAATCTGCTCTCCATAACAACCCTTCTCGGGCTTGCGGGCAGCGTCGTCTTCATTTACCAGCAGGATAGCCTGCCAGCGGGAGAGCTTTTTTTCGGGATGTATGTCCTTGATGAGTTTGCTCTCTTTTTTAAATACTTTTCCGTCTTCTCGGGTATGCTTGCCGTTATCGTTACGATGGCTGACGAGCAGTTCGAGCGGGAGGTGAAAAGTATGGGTGAGTATTATGCGCTCATCGTAGCTATGGTAATCGGTATGATCATGATGGCCTCTTCTGCTGATCTGCTGATGATCTTCCTTTCGATGGAGCTGGTGAGTTTCACCGCATACATTCTTACCGGCTATTTCAAACGCGACGCCCGTTCATCGGAAGCTGCCCTGAAATATCTTGTGTATGGCGCAGTCTCATCAGGCCTCATGGTCTACGGTTTTTCACTCATCTACGGTCTTACTGCCCAGACTAATCTCATCAAGATCAGCGCCGAGCTCGCCACACATGGCTACGATCCGCTCCTGATGATTCTGGCTACGCTCCTGATTCTGGCTGGATTTGGCTATAAGATTGGTGCCGTACCGTTCCATTTCTGGACGCCCGACGTCTATGAAGGAGCCCCGACTCCCATTACCGCTTATCTTTCCGTTGCCTCAAAGGCAGCAGGGTTTGCCCTGCTTATGCGCTTTTTCTATGTCGCTGTGCCCCATGGTGGTCTTCCCTACGAAGATATTCTCGGTTTCGACTGGCTCTCGCTGCTCCTGATCCTCTCTGTTGCATCAATGATTTATGGCAACGTCGTGGCTCTCTGGCAGAAAAATGTCAAACGCTTGCTCGCATACTCTTCCATTGCTCATGCGGGTTATCTGCTCCTCGGTGTCATTCTTATAAACAAGATTGGTACCCAGGCGACCCTTGTCTATCTGCTCTCTTATTTCCTCATGAATTTCGGAGCATTCTATGTCGTGATTCTTATCTCGAACAAAACCGGCAGTGAAAACCTTGACGATTATCGTGGCCTTGGCAAAAGAATGCCGCTTGCAGGCGCTGCATTGACCGTCTTTTTGATCTCTCTTGTCGGCCTTCCCCCGACGGTGGGCTTTTATGGCAAGTTTATGATCTTCCTTGCACTGCTCGACAAAGGTTCCCTCTACATCTGGATTGCCCTTATCGGTATCATGACCAGTGTGATATCGCTCTACTACTACATGCTGATTCCTCTCAACATGTTCCTTCGTGAATCAAAACAGCCTGACGACAGGAATATGAACCCCGGGATGACCGCTCAAATTTTGATGGCCTTCCTGATGTTTCTGACCATCTTTTTCGGTCTCTTTTTCACACCGCTCTCTGATTTTGCCATGCATTCATCCTCCATGTTTGGCATTACCTTTCCAGTGAAGTGAGCAGAGCCTGAGTCAATGCTTTAGACCCCGTTTTTCGCAAGGATGAACGGGGTTTTTTTATGGGAGTTCCGAGAACAATTGTTACCTTTTGGATAATGAGTTTTTATGATGATCATTTCGGAAATGAAAGGATAAATCCCTTAATTCTCTTATTTTCTTAAGAAATAGTTCCAGATAAACTGATATTATTAAATGGAGGTAGTGATGCAAAGTAATCAGACCTTTGCCGATGTATTCAGAGCGAGGGGGGTAAGCCGCAGAGACTTTCTGAAGTTCTGCTCCCTTACATCAGTCTATCTTGGTCTTTCACCGTCTCTGCTGCCCACTATTGTCGAGGCAATGGAGAAGAAACCAAGGACTCCGGTAATCTGGCTTCACGGCCTTGAATGCACCTGCTGTTCCGAGTCTTTTATCCGATCATCCCACCCCTCTATTGAAGACATACTCTTCAACATGATCTCCCTTGATTATGATGATGTTCTCAGCGCTGCTGCAGGTCATCAGCTTGAGGATCAGCGCCGCAGGATCATGAAAGAGTACAAGGGAAAATACATCCTCGCTGTTGAAGGAAACGCCTCCACAAAAGATGATGGCGTTTATTGCATGGTAGGCGGCGATTCTTTTCTGAATACTCTGAAAGAGACTGCCGCCGATGCAGCAGCAATCGTTGCGTGGGGTGCCTGTGCTTCATTTGGTTGTGTGCAGAATGCTGATCCCAACCCAACAGGAGCCGCTCCGGTTTCCGATATCATCAAAGACAAGCCCATTATCAAGGTACCAGGCTGTCCACCGATATCAGAGGTGATGACCGGTGTTATTACCCATTTCCATACCTTTGGCACCTTACCTGAACTTGACCGTTTTGGTCGTCCAAAAGCTTTTTATAACACGAGGATTCACGATAAATGCTATCGGCGTGCTTTTTTTGATGCAGGCATGTTTGTTTCAAGCTTTGATGATGAAGCGACAAGAAAAGGGTGGTGCCTCTACAAGATGGGTTGCAAAGGTCCAACCACCTATAATTCCTGTTCCAAGATACAGTGGAACGGGGGCACAAGCTTTCCGATCGGTTCCGGTCACCCTTGTATTGGCTGCTCTGAGCCGAATTTCTGGGACAGAGGTCCATTCTACCAGAGACTTGCCGATGTCCCGTTCCTTGGCACTGACAGCAATGCCGACAAAATTGGTATTATTGCCGTTGGTGCCGCCGCTGCGGGCGCTGCCGCACATGCTGCAGTGACCGCTGTAAAGAAGGCAAAATCAGAGAAGCATGATCATCAAGATAAAGCTTAACCCAGGGAGTAGCTCATGGCCAAAAAAATAGTAGTTGATCCGATTCCTCGTATTGAGGGACATTTGAGAATAGAGGCGACGCTGAACGACAGCAATATGATTGAGGAGGCCTACTCCAGCGGCACGATGTGGCGGGGGATTGAGGTGATTCTTAAAGGACGCGACCCGAGGGATGCATGGGCTTTTGCCGAACGTATCTGCGGTGTCTGTACGACCGTACACGCCCTTGCATCGGTTCGTTGCGTTGAGGATGCACTTGGTATCGCGGTTCCGACCAATGCCCGTATCATCAGGAATCTGATGAATGCAACACAGGTGACCCAGGATCACCTGGTGCACTTTTACCACCTTCACGCTCTTGACTGGGTCGATGTTGTCAGCGCTCTCAAGGCCGATCCGAAACAGGCCTCCGTTATAGCACAGAGCATCTCTCCATGGCCGAAATCATCACCAGGCTACTTCAAGGAGTTGCAGCAGCGCCTTGTCGGCTTTGTTGAAAGTGGTCAGCTTGGCATTTTCTCAAACGGTTACTGGGGCCATCCGGCCTACAAGCTTCCACCGGAAGTGAACCTTATTGCTGTGGCGCACTATCTTGAGGCGCTTGATTTCCAGAAAGAGATTGTCAAGATCCATACCATTTTTGGAGGCAAGAATCCTCATCCAAACTATCTGGTGGGTGGTATGGCCTGTGCCATTGATCCCAACAGTGATACGGCTATCAATATCGAGCGGTTGTCGATGATCAAGAAAATCATTGACGAAACCCAGACTTTTATCGACCAGGTCTATATTCCCGATTTGCTTGCCATTGCAGGATACTACAAGGATTCATTGTATGGCGGAGGCCTTGGCAACTATCTCAGTTATGGCGATTTTCCCGAGACAACGCTTGAAGATTTCAAGACGCTGCTCTGGCCGAGGGGAGCGATTCTCAACAAGGATCTCACGACCGTTATTGATGTCGATCCAAGGGATGCGTCACAGGTAACCGAAGAGGTGAGCCACAGTTGGTATACCTACACAAAGGGAGATGCAAAGGGTCTGCATCCCTGGCAGGGAGAGACCACCCCGAAATATACCGGCCCAAAACCACCTTTCGAGCATCTCGATACCGACAAAAAGTACAGTTGGCTCAAGACCCCGCGCTGGAAAAATCATCCGATGGAGGTGGGCCCTCTTGCTCGCGTGCTGATTGCCTATGCCAAGGGCGACCCCATGATCAAGGAGACGGTCGGGCTGGTGCTTTCAACACTTGGTGTTGGCCCTGAAGCGCTCTTTTCGACGCTGGGCCGAACTGCGGCCAGAGGCATTGAATGCAAGCAGACGGCAGGCTTCATGCGCCATTACTACGATCAACTGGTTGCCAATATCAAAACCGGTGATCTCCGTACCTTTAACAGTGAGCGGTGGGACCCCTCAACCTGGCCTGAAGAGTGCAAGGGATTCGGTTACACTGAAGCGCCCCGTGGTTCGCTTGGTCACTGGATTCACATCAAAGATCAGAAGATCAAGGAGTACCAGATTGTTGTTCCCTCCACCTGGAATGCCTCTCCGCGTGATGCCAATGGTAATTCAGGAGCTTATGAGTCAGCATTGAAAGGTACGCCGATGGTCAATCCGGAACAACCGCTTGAGATTCTCAGAACGGTGCACTCATTCGATCCGTGTCTTGCCTGTGCCTCGCATCTCTTTGACATGAACGGCAAGGAGATTACATCGGTTACAATCGTCTAAACGGAGCTGTGTCATGGGGAGAATAATAGAAGAAATCTACGTCTGGAGGCTGCCTGTCAGGTTTTATCACTGGATCAATGCCCTGTGTATGGTGGTTCTTTTTGTAACGGGAATGTATATCGCCGCCCCTTTGCTGAGCCCTCCGCTCGGTGAAGCGGTCTGGTATAAGGGCATGGGCTGGTGGCGTTATATGCATTTCGTTTTTGCCTTTATTTTTATCGCCAACTTTCTTTTCCGCCTCTATTGGGCGCTCTTTGGTGGTGATAAATATGCCCGCTTTGGCGGTTTCAGGCCATGGTCGCCCTCCTGGTGGGGCAAGCCCTTCAGGGAGCAGGTTGAGTCCTATCTCTTTCTGCGCACGGATGAGCCGAACTACGTAGGTCATAACCCCGTTGCAGCTCTGGCTCACTTTGTCTTCATTTTCTGCGGCTCGACCTTCATGATTCTTTCGGGCTTGGCAATGTATGGTGAAAACAATCCGGGAGGGTTCAACGAAACCTTGTTTGGCTGGATGATTCCCCTTTTCGGCGGTAGCTACACCCTTCATTTCATACACCATCTTGGGGCATGGATGTTGCCGATTTATGTCATCATGCACCTTTATGCGGTTATCCGTCACGATGTGGTCGATCGTACCAGCGTTACCTCTTCAATCATTACCGGTTTCAAGCACAAGGTTGAAGAAGAACCTGTTTGAGTGGAAAGTATTGCGTTATCTGTTTTTGTTCTGTCTAAAGCCCATTGCAGAGGTTTAACCTTCCCGCAGTGGGCTTTTTGTTATCATGCTCAACCAATCAATTTTGCTGTGAAGTACAATCGTATCAATATTATCGGCCTTGGCAACGTGCTCCATGGCGATGAGGGTTTCGGAGTTGCAGCTCTCAACCGTTTTCGTGAATCATCGGATTTTCCTGAACGGGTGAACTGTATCGATGGCGGAACCCAGGGAATCTACCTGCTCGACTACATCGAGTCGTGCGATGCCGTCATTGTTTTTGACGCACTCATTCCCCTCGACTATGAGCGCCGGGTCTATGTCTATCGCAATGATGAACTACCCGCTTTTATTCATCGCAAAATGTCCTCGCATCAGATGGGATTCAGCGAATTGCTCGGACTGGCCCGGCTGCGCGGCAAAATGCCCCATGAGCTTGTGCTGATTGGCGTTCCTCCCAAAGAGCTTGAACTCTCCATGGAATTAAGTCCTGAAGTTGCTCTCCTGCTGCCTGAAGCGGTAGAGGCGGGGCGGGAAATTGTAGAAGGATGGTTGGCGGAGGAGTAGCCTGAACATTCTGTTCTCATCGTCCCGGAGGTTTGATTCCGGGAGCGATGGGGGAAGAGAGAAGGGAGAGCTACGGCTTGATCAGACGCAGAAACTCACTTCTGGTAGACTGTGAAGTAATGAATTGACCCGACATGGCAGAGGTTGTGGTGACAGAATTGATTTTTTCAACGCCACGCATCACCATGCAGAGATGCTTTGCCTCAATGACAACCGCCACACCTTTCGGGTTCAGCACATTCTGAATGGCATCCCGGATCTGCTGGGTAAGCCGTTCCTGTACCTGGAGTCGGCGAGCAAAGACTTCAACCACCCGGGCAAGCTTTGAAAGCCCCACAATTTTACCGTCTGGAATATAGGCAACATGCGCCTTGCCGAAAAAGGGGAGCATATGGTGTTCGCACATTGAAAAGAGGTCGATATCCCGCACCAGCACCATTTCATCATAGGCCTCGGTAAAAACCGCCTTTTTCAAAAGCTCTTCAGGATCCTCACGATACCCTTTGGTCAGAAAGCGAAGCGATTTCGCAACCCGTTCAGGTGTTTTCAGCAACCCTTCCCGTTGAGGGTCCTCTCCGATTCCTTCAAGCATGGCAGAGACCGCACTGGAGATCCCGTTGATAATCATGGGGTCGTTTTGTACATGTTCCGCCATGCAGTCGTCATCATCGTAGCAGCTCCTCCTGCCTGAAGGAAGGGGGTTACTCTCCGAGATAGCGGACGGCATTTTTTCCTGTTTCATAGATAGTCACTTCATGGAGCGAAAGCTCCCGGTTATTGATGTTGTGCAGTCGTTTTTCAAGAATATCCCATATCAGCACCGCGAGCACTTCGGTAGTAGGAACGCACTCCTGCAGTTCCGGTACGTCATGGTTCAGGTGTTTGTGGTCGAACCGGGCAATGATCTCCTCCTCAAGGATTATTTTAAGCTCTTTCAAATCGAAGAGAAAACCCGTCTCCTGGTTTGCAATGCCCGAAATGGTCACGTCAAGCAGATAATTGTGCCCGTGGCCGAATGTATTGCTGCATTTTCCATAAAGCTCAAGGTTCTCCTGCTCCGTAAAGAGCGGATTGAAAAGACGGTGAGCGGCATTAAACTCGATTTTCCGTGAAACGTAGACCTTCCTTGGCTTCCTTAAAAGATCATTCATAGATTGGTCAGATAATTTACCGCTCTGCCGAGGCGCTTCAGCCTCATTTCGGGGGGAGCGTAAGTTACTTTTTTCTGATTATTTTCCTTTTTGTTCTGCTCTAACCGGGGCCGCTCTCTATAAGTTTCATGTTTCGAAAGCATTAGTGGCACTGCTGCCACTCAAAGGCAGAACAAGCTCGTTATTCGGCTAATTTTATTCTCTAAACAGATATGCATGTAACTGTCACGTTCAATGAAAAAATGCCGCTCTCCGGCATAGATGGCAAAGGCCATCAAACCCTTTTTGACACCTCTCCCGAGTTTTCAGGCACCGGCTCTGCAGCTTCACCAATGGATACCGTCCTTGAAGCGCTTGGCGCCTGCTCCATGATGGATATCATCAGCATTCTGAAAAAGATGAGAAGAGAGCCGCTCCTCCTCAAGGCAGAGGTAACGGCTCAAAGGGCTGAAGAGCACCCCAAGGTTTTTACCGCAATCCAGATACTCTACACCCTTGAAAGTCCAGGTTGCACCCCTGCCGAATGTGAAAAAGCCGTGCGCCTTTCGATGGAGAAGTACTGCAGCGTTGCCGCCATGCTGAGAGCGTCGGGGTGCAACATAACCTGGTCAGCGGAGCTTGTGCAGGGAGAACGGAAAGAAGAGGAATCAGGGTTGGTAAAGGAGTGATAAAATCTTTACGTTCTTGACCGCGGTATCATCAATCAAAAAATTTCATTATGGCACAGTCACTCCATGATCTCATTCAGTCAAGTCCTCTTCCCGTCTTTGTCGATTTCTGGGCAGAGTGGTGCGGACCCTGCAGAAGCGTTGCTCCAGTGGTCAAACAGCTTGCCGCAGAATTCAAAGGCAGGCTTACGGTGGTGAAGGTGAACGTCGATAAACAGCCCGAAGCAGCATCCCGATACCAGGTACAGAGCATTCCTGCGCTCATGCTCTTTCACCGGGGAGAGCTGAAATGGCGAACTGCCGGAGCCCTTTCCTATCCGCAACTGAAAGCCGAGGTGACGAAGGCGCTCGGTATTTAATCTAAAAGTGTGACGTGCATGATAAGTGCGAATTTGGCCGCTGGCACTGCATTGAAATTTCTAGCGACCTCCGCAACATCAGGTTGCAGTTGCTCAATAAAATTCAAAAAATAAACTTATAGGTTGATTTTTATGAAGTTGGTTCGTATTATTACCGACAGGGTTACCGGGGAAGGTTTGTACGCAATCCGGTTTGCCGCAAGTCAGCCTGACGAGTTTGAGCGGCTTTTTGACCTTTGGATTCGGGTTATCTTTACCGCTTTTTTCAGGATCACAGGAGTGAAGTACAAAGTGGCATATACAAAGGAATATCTGTTGAACAAGCGGTTAAAGCTACTCGTCATGAGGCGAAACTTCTGCAGCAAACCATGTTTTCGCTTGCGAAGAACGGCATTTCAGGTCGCCAGCAAGTGTTGCAGAATATCTTTCAGCCGCTCAACAACAATGAGTATACCCTGAAACCTCTGCAGAAAAGCAAGGCACGGGGCAACAGGGAAAAACGATGGTTGCGAATTTATGCAATACGCTTTGCGGCAAACTGTTTTGTTATCACCGGTGGCGCTATAAAAGTAACACTGAACATGGAGGCTCCATATTTGCAGGAAGAGCTGCAGAAACTTGAAAAAGTCAGGCAATTCCTTGTTGACCATGATTTACGAGACCAAACTGATTTTGAATATCTGGAGATATGAACCGATGACCATAAGCAACATGAAAGAAAAAATTGATAACCTCCTGTCAAAAGAGCCTTCGAGGTGGATGGAAAAAGCGTTACGCGATGAGGTAAATGAGGCTTGGCTGGAGAGGTCTTCCAATATTGCACTGCGTATTCTTGGTGCTTTACAGGCAAATAGAATGACGCAGAAAGAGCTTGCTGAAAAAACCGGAGTCAGCCCTCAGCAGGTAAGCAAACTGCTCAAAGGGAATGAAAATCTTACCCTTGAAACCATAGCAAAGTTTGAGGCTGCCCTTTGTATAGTGCTCATTGCAATACCGGAAAGCGTTAGCGGGAGTGAGGCTGAATTGAGCACTGCACACGTTCAAAAAAAATCTGCATCAAGGATAAGAGGATCAAAAGCTTTGCTATCCGCTCCTCAAGGCCGTGCAGCAGAAAAAGTTCACGAAGCCGGGTCAGGTTATGGAAAAAAGGCAAGGAAAAAGGTAAACATCAGAGGTTAAAAAAATCGAACAGTCAGTACTCGCCAAAGCATTCAAAGGCGAACTCGCCACCTCTTACCCCAACGACGAACCCGCAGAAGATCTGCTGAAACGGATTCTCAAAGAAAAAGCCAAACTCGAAAGCACCAAAAAGCCCAGATCAAAACGATCCGCCAAAACGGAGATAGTTGTTGCTTGAAAGCGAACTGTTCACCAAATTTAAAAGAGGAAAAAAGCAGTTATCGGCCACGTTACAGATCGTTATGGACTCATGATGAAAATCCGGACAGTCACACTGAAGAATTTTCGGGGTATTGAGGAGTTGTGCCTCCCGTTTGATGCGGGGCTGACGGTTATCGCTGCGGTTAACGGGGGAGGGAAAACGACGGTTGTTGATGCATTGGCCATGTTACTATCCTGGTTGACAGCTCGAACGAAACGTGATTCAGGCAAGGGACGTTATATCAAAGACGTTGAGATTAAAAATGGAGCGAAATTTTCTCTTCTTTCCGTTCAAACATCTTCTGGCGAGTGGTTGATAGCAAAAAACCGCATAGGAACACACGCTCTCAGCATGAGTAACTTTACCGTTCTTCAGGATATCGTTCGTCACTTTCGACATCAGTTGGAGAGAGATCATTCCCTGCCTGTTTTTACCTGTTATCCTGTTGATCGGGCAGTGAAGGATACTGATTTGCCTCAACGAATAAGAACAAGGCACGAATTTGATCCCATCTCAGTCTACGATAACCTTTTGAGCAGCGGTGCGAATTTTCGCCTCTTTTTTGAGTGGTTCCGTGAACGGGAAGATATTGAAAATGAGAACCTTCGAGCCAAAGGCATACTCAATAACGTCGACCCAATGGAGTTTCTTGATCCGCAGTTGCAAGCCGTGCGGAGTGCGCTTGAGAAGTTTCTGCCTGAATACCATGACTTTAGGATAAAGCGTCAGCCCCTTCGCATGGTTGTAACGAAAGGAGATCAGGAGTTGAGAATTGATTCGCTTTCGGTTGGTGAAACCTGCTTTATTGCGCTGATCGGCGATATTGCCCGTCGTCTGGCAATTGCAAATCCCCGGAAGCAGAATCCACTTGATGGCGAAGGGGTTATCCTGATTGATGAAATAGATCTTCATCTCCATCCGGCTTGGCAGAGAAGAGCGGTTACCAATCTCACAAAGGTCTTTCCGAATGTGCAGTTTGTTGTCACAACTCATTCGCCACAGATACTCAGTGAAGTTGCACCCGAATCTATTCGATTGCTTTACCAGGAGGATAACCACATAAAGTTTACCATTCCCAGGCAGTCCATCGGTTTGAACTCGGCAGAAATTCTCCGGGAGTTGATGGATGATCCGGGAATCAACAGCGCCGTCCCGAAGCGTATTGAAGAGATTGCTGCAAAAATCGACCATGATCAGTTTGATGTTGCAAGGGAGCTTATCCAAAAACTGAAAGTCGATTTGAAGGGATCGATTCCAGATATTGTGGAAGCTGAAGCGACTATTGCTATGCTGGAGCCCGAGAGGGAAGTTGGCGAATGATTCCCATTACCAAAACTACGGAACCACAATCCTTGCAGCATTACAGGTTGCAACAAGGAGCAGTTTTTGATGGACAGAATTTTACACCAGTAAAACAGGATATACGAGTTCAACTTGTTGCAGAACAGGGTTATCTTTGTGCTTACTGCATGGGTCGCATTGAGCCTGACGACAGGAATATGAAAGTAGAGCATTGGCACTCCCGCAAGAAATATCCGGAACAACAGCTCAACTATGCCAACCTGCTCGGTTGCTGTTGTGGTAATGAGGGATTTCCTGATGCTCTGGCTCATTGTGATACCAAAAAACGTGATGATGACCTTCTTTTTAACCCTGCTGAACCCGGTCATCACTCACGATTGAAGATTCGCTATGAGTTTAACGGGACTATCAAGTCAGACGATGCTCTGTTTGATTGCCAGCTTAATGAAATTCTCAATCTGCAATGATTAACTCTGATTACGGTCAGGTATTCATCCGGTTTGTGGGAACGCATGCTGAATATGATAAAATTGATGCAACAATGATTTAGGAGAATGTCATGCAAATCAAACCGATAAAGACAGAACAAGACTATCAGCAGGCGCTCAAACGCCTTGAGGAGATATTTGATGCAAAAACGGATACAAAGGATGGTGACGAGCTTGAAATCCTCGGAATTCTGATTGAAAACTACGAAGAAGAGCACTTTCCCATTGATAGTCCTGATCCCATTGCTGCCATTGAATTTCGAATGGATCAAATGGGGATGGACCAACAGGATTTGACAAGGATTATCGGATCGAAAAGCCGGACAAGTGACCTGTTAAACCGGAAGCGCCCGTTATCGATCCGTCAAATTCGGCTTCTGCACAAGGAACTGCACATACCCGCTGATGTATTGCTGAAGGTCTATTGAGATTTTTCCAGGGGGCTTCGCCCCCAGGGGAGATTGTTCAATAAGAGAAGAGGCCGGTGTATGTTTATATATTACTCACAGTAAAGAATCAGTCAGCATAACATGTGGGGAGGTGACATGCCGAGAGGAGCGAGACTTGATGCGCCGGGAACATTGCATTATGTGATTATCCGTTGAATGGAGCGGGGTGCTATTTTTAAAACGCAGCCTCGGTCTGATTTACGGTGAGTTTTGTGTAGGCTGCTCTAAAACCATCAATAAGGATAAGTCAGGCAATAGCTGACAGCCCTTTCTGTTTTATTAGAGAAAGGAGCTTGAGTGTCGGGCCTGCCGGTTTTTTGAGTCCGCGTTCCCATTGGCTGACTGAATCTTTGCTCACATTCATGTATAGGGCGAAAACCGTCTGGCTCACCTCCTCACGCTCACGCAAGGCTTTAATCTCAGTTGCACTGAACTCATGTACCGGTGTCAGGCAGGCTTCGTCAAACTGGCGCATCGTTTTTTTGTCGATAACACCAGCATCATACATGCCTGACATGGTTTCATGGATCGCTGCAAATGCATCGCTCTTGTAGGTTTTAGTCATTTTCATTGGGTTCTACAGGTATAAAATTCCCGGTTGTAATGAGTTGTTCGAGCTGTTCCTCGGAAAGTGCAAAAGTGCTTTTTGCCATCTTTTTGAACCATCGAATCTCGTCTGTTTTTATGTTATCCTTGTCCTTTTTTGGAAAGCCATAAACAAAGAATGCTTTTTCTTTTGCGCGATAGAGAACAATTGACCTAAAGCCGCCTGATTTCCCCTCATTTGGTCGAGCAATTCTCTGCTTGATAACTCCGCCTCCATAATCTGCATCTATAAGCCCACTCTCGGCATCTTTTACTGTTTCGCACAGGTCAGTGTCGAGAATGCCCTTTTCCCTGGCGAACTTGGCAAACCACTTGTTTTTGAAAATCTTCATGATTTTATCCCAACTGGTGAGAGCTGCCTTATGCTTGAATATATAGAACCAAGTCCTGTGTTACAAGAGTCCGTCTACCGGGAGAGGCTCTTGCTGAATATAAGGCAGTTATGATGTTTTGTACGCTTTGAAGGTGTACGTCTCGAATAACGTCCTATATTCCTGTGAATAGTCATGAACCAACAGGAGGGTATGGTTATGCCACAGATTCCGGTAGAAGGTAACGAGAGGTTGTCGCTGCGGATTGCTTCGGAAGAGAAGTCTCTTTTGATGCGTGCTGCGGCAATACAGAATACGCATTTGACGGAGTTTGTCACCCGCACCGTTGTTTCTGCGGCTCAAAAGGTAATCGATCAGTACGAACTGATAGAGCTTACAGGGAGGGATCGCGTACATGTCCTGAAATTGCTGGAAGATCCTCCGCTACCTAATGCAAAACTCATGGCAGCAGCACGTGCTTTGCCGAAGCGATCATGACTCTTCCTGCCTGGCACGAAGAGCCGATCACCAAAAGCCATGACCGCCGGTTTGCTTTTGATTGCGGGGATGAAGCCTTGAATGAGTTTTTGTGGCGTCATGCCAGAAAAACTCATATCAGTGGCGGGGCCAAAACTTTTCTGGCAGTGGAAAATAGTGACGTCAGGAAGATTCTCGGCTTTTACAGTATAGCCCCGGCGTCTGTTACCTATGAGAAAACTCCGGAAGTGATCAAACGAGGATTAGCCCGCCATGAGGTGCCGGTCTTCAGGCTTGGTCGTTTAGCAGTTGACCGATCTGTTCCGGGCCGCAGTATGGGTGGGCAGTTATTGCTTGCTGTCGCTCGTCGTTGCTTGCTTGTTGCTGCACAGGTTGGCGGTGTTGCTCTTCTCATCGATGCGAAGAATGATCTGGTTGCACAGTGGTATGCCAGCTATGGGGCAGTGCCGTTGCTTGATGCACCGCTTTCACTTCTTTTGCCGTTCAAAACTATCCATGCGGCCCTTGTTTCAGCAGGGAAACTTTGAAAAGCTGATCTGTGGGATTCGCTCGGTGAGCACGTAGCTCAACAAGAGGTGCTGCTGTTTATTTCCCTATAGTGCTCATAGTTCAGTTTCAGTCAGCAATCTGATTACATTTTTGCAGAATTATCCTAAATGATTAAATTAATCAAAATGGATAAAATGTGCTGAATTGGAGAAACGAACACCACATTACCATCTCGACGAGGTTCAAGCTATCGTCGCCGATGAAAACTCCCGACCGTTTACTGTAGCAGCATTACGTGGCGGCTTGTCGTTGGGTTTAACCGAGGTTGAGATGCGCTTGGTCGTGCTTTCTCTTTCACGATCAGATTTTTACAAATCTATGACAACTCATGCCGACCATCAACTATGGCAGGATGTCTATCATGGTGAGACTCAGGATGGCGTGGCTGTTTATATCAAAATTACCGGTTATGTTGATGGAAGACCGCCTGTTATTCAGTTTAAGGCAAAATGAAGTGAGGTTCAGATGAAATGTCCTGTATGCGGCCATCCCGATATGGTTAAAAAAGTTCTTGATGAAACGCTTGCTTATGGAGGGCAATCGCTGACGTTGCATGCAATGCATGGAGAGTTCTGTTCGCATTGCGGCGAAGGTGTCTGGGACGACGAGAGTTATCGGCGTTATACAGAGGCGCAGGCCGGGTTGTTACGTTCGGTGAAGGGGGATGTCGGGGAAGACATTCGTCGTATCCGTAAAAAACTCAATCTTACCCAGGCTGAACTTGCATCGGTATTTGGTGTCGGGAAAATGGCTTTTTCCAGATATGAAAGAGGTGAAAGCCGACCTCCTGCTCCTCTGGTCAAGTTATTGAAACTCATTGATCGCCATCCGGATTTACTCGGGGAGATGCGAAACGTTTGAGGCATATTTCCTGCTGATGAACGGATTCAGGGGAGTGGTTCAGGAATTCAAGGCGATTATTGAAGTGGACCCCAACCGGTAGACAAAAAGAGGTTGAGTTTAAGTTGGTAGCCTGACCTGTTCATGCAGCGGAAAGGCGCTGCCCCATTTCATCGAATTTATCCACAATCCTTGCTCAACCGCCTGATGCAGAAGCATAGACATCATCTGGTGTCTGATAGCCCAACGACTGTTGTAACCGCTCGGTCAAGCTGGTGTTACCACGACAGGAGGGTCGCGCGACTGTTTACCAGGGCAACGTTACTGTCGGAAATTATCCGACATAGAGGGAACATTCGGGAGTGGCAGGAGACCGGTACGATGATAACACAGATTTCCGTGCGTTGCGCGGGAACTCGTGGTTCAACCCCTGGCATCAGGAACTTCTTCATCGGTTTTCGAGTTGTTCGTTTCAGTCATCTTTATGAAAACCTGAACATTAGCTATCTGGAGCTCCGGGCTTGATGGTCTGAGTAGATGAATGTTGGAGCCCTTGACGCCATTGAAGGGGCCTTATAAAAAAAAAGAGCCGTACCCTGTCAGGAAGTCTTCAATGCAATCGTGAACGTTATCTTGAAACAGATGCATAAGTCCTTTGCCGCTCTTCCGGAAAACATTGTCATTTTTGACGGTGTCTGCAATCTGTGCGAATTTTTGGTGAATTTTATTTTTGAGCACGATACTGCCGGGCATTTCTCTTTCACTCCGGCCCAGTCTCCTCTTGGAGCGTCGTTACTCAAGCATTTTGGCATCAATACGTCGCGTCTTGACACTGTCGTTCTTGTCAGGGGTGACCGCGCCTTTACCCGAAGTGCCGCTGCCATTGAAATCGCCTCCAGACTCGACATGCCATGGAATCTGCTCACCGTATTCCAGGCGGTTCCCGAACTCCTGCGGGATGTGATGTACGATCTGATAGCGCAGAACCGGTATCAGTTGTTCGGAAAAAAAGAGCAATGCATGTTGCCGTCCGATGAGTTGCGCAGGCGTTTTCTCGAACAACTGTCGGGATAGCCAGCCATCGCAAGCGACATTGATCTCTTCATCGGAAAAGAATAAAAACCATGTCAGACAACACAGCGGATCGTTTTTTTGCATATCTCAACTGGCTTCTCAATCCATTTCACGGACTGGAGACAACGGAAGTCTATGATCTGATTGGTACCACTTCTCTTACCGAGCACAGGCTCTATCTGAATCTTGGCTACTGGCGGGATGCGGATACCATCGATGAGGCCAGTGAAGCGCTTGCTCTTCTGGTGGCGGAACGGGGTGGTATGGTTGCAGGTGATGTGGTGCTGGATTGCGGGTATGGTTTTGGCGACCAGGATATTCTCTGGGCCAGGATCATGAAACCTGAAAAAATCATCGGTCTGAATATCACACGCTCTCAGGTTGAACGGGCCCGGATACATGTTGTGGATGCAGGGCTCGGGAATATGATCGATTTGAGGGAAGGTTCGGCAACAGAGATGCCGATTGCAGATGAATCCATCGATCTGGTTGTTTCTCTGGAAAGCGCTTTCCACTACAGGAGCCGTGAGGATTTTTTCAGGGAGGCGTATCGGGTGTTACGACCGGGTGGAAGGCTGGTGACGGCCGACATTGTCCCGACCAAACAGTCCGGTAATCCCTTCAGGCTGATGGAGCAATGGATTTCATGGAGTCTTGTGGCCGGTAAATTCAATATTCCGCAGGAAAACTACTATCTGATTCCGTCATACACCAGCAAGCTCTTGAGCGCCGGATTCGTCAGTATCGAGATCAAATCAATACGCGACGATGTCTATCAGCCTCTTCATGAGTATCTGTCAAGAGATCAAACGTTTGTCAGGAAGCTGCCTCCGGTTGCCAGGACGTTTGCAAAATCAGCATTCCATCGCTCTGCAGAGAGTGTCTACGCTGGCCTTGACTATATTCTCTCCTATGCTGAAAAGCCGGAGAAATCGGGGTGACATATGTCATTATGTACTCCGCATTCTGTTTTTTGCCAATTGCAGCTCGGTTTTCGGTGTTGCCTGAGATTTTTTTTCATAAATCCATGATGCAACATAATCATGCTATCTTGAACGGTAACCAATAGTAAAATATGGTTAAACTCAGGATGGCGTGGCTGTTATTTGGTGTCGGGAAAATGGCTTTTTCCAGATATGAAAGAGGTGAAAGCCGACCTCCTGCTCCTCTGGTCAAGTTATTGAAACTCATTGATCGCCATCCGGATTTACTCGGGGAGATGCGAAACATTTGAGGCACATTTCTTGCTGATGAATCGGTGGTTTTGGCAGAAGGATCATTTGTGAGCTGAATGCAGGTGGCGCGGCCTGATTATTCTTTTGCCTGGTAAGGCTCCATGATATAGCCGAGGCAATCCTGCAGGATAACCTTCACGTCGCGGGTCAACATTGATGGCACGACCGGCACTCTGGTGAGAATGCGGTTGTCGCTGAAAAGAAGGTAGCGGTCGGTGACGTCGTGGTTCAGGTTGTCTATGACCATGAGCGGCGGTTGCCCGTTAAGGTAACGACCCAGTTCCGTTCCCTCTGGCACCCTCTCGAAATTGAGTGTTTCGAGCTCCTCACGGAAACAGATATCAGTATTGTCATCGAACTGGCCGAATCCGGGCCGTATGCCTTCAGAGAGGAGTATCCTTGCTGTGGTATGGAACAGATCGTTATGGTGATTCGCTGGTGGAGTGAAAAGGCTCTCCTCGGGCAGTTCAAGGCAGTGGCGGAGATAATTTTCTACATGCTTTGTCCCTGCCGCATCACCTGAAACTCCGCATTCAAGCGTGACCGCAGGGCAAATCGCGGAGAGTGCGACCGCAAGGACTTCGTGCGGTTCGGTAAACCAAACAATGGTTTTGCTGAACCGCCGGGCAAGAGAGAGAGAGTTTTGGTCGAGCCGGTTGACGCAGCCATAGTGCGGGTTTTTGCCGGTGTTGTTGTGCAGGTCGATGCCGGCAAGCGGAGCAGCCTTGACGATTTCCGCCAGAACATGCCGTGCAAGAAGGTGTTCCGGATAGCGTTCTCCCTGCCAGATGCGATTGTAATCGGCCTGCCCGTCGAGTTTCCTTACGCCACGTACAGCAGCGGCGACGTTGCCGACAAACAGCAGCAATGGTCTCGGCAGCCGACGGTGGGGCGCCCCGAACCCGGTGAGAAGTTGCTGCATGGCTGCAAACCCTGTGGTTTCGTTGCCGTGCAGCAGTATCGAAACGAAGAGTGGCGCCCCTTTTTTACCATCGATACGGATGAGCGAAGGGCCGGGCAGGATTGAGCCGAGCTTTTCTATCGCGATTCCGGTGAAGCCGTCGGGAAGTCGATCGAAGAGGTGCAGATCGGGTGGATGATACTGGTTCAGATGCTCCATTCGTGTACAGGAATGTTTTTTCTCTGGTTTTCGAGGTATGCCTGGGTCATCGCCCTGAAATCGGGGCCGTGACGCCGGATGAAGGTTTTTTGCCACCAGGCGCCGTTCCGTCGCGTCGCTACGCGTCTTGCAAGAATATCGACAAGGTAGTATTTCAGCTCATGACTGTCGATTCCTCGTTCGGCAAGAGCCTGAATGGCTCCGGGGATCAACTGTTGCAGCAGAAGAGTATCCACGGGCATGGCGTTTCCCGAACTCCAGGTGACCCTGGCGTCAAGCCCGAAGCGTGAGGCGGCGTAAAAGTTTGAGCGAGCATGTTCGAACGATATCTCAGCCTGCGGAACTTCGGGCTGCAGGTGAAGTGTCGCGCCATAAAAAAAGAGGATATTGGCTACGATGTCCGGAATCGAAGGTCCTGCCGGTGGTACGCGATGTTCGATCCGCACATGAGGGCGACCATCCTCACCGAATCCTATCAGAGGGCGGTTCCAGCGCCAGATGGTTCCGTTGTGCAGCCGCAGATGGTTCAGCAGGCTGAAATCCTGATCGAAAGTGATCGGCAGGAGCGCCGGAAATCCGTCGAGATTTTCGAGGAAAACCTCTTTGAGTGAATCACGGACGTAATCCCGTCCGAATGTGACGCGCGAAACCACTCTTCCGGAGAGATCAACAAATGCAGGGGTTTTTACAGCCTGTTCGAACAGGGGAATGCGTGTCTCATCCCAGAGTTCCTTGCCGAAGAGGAACGGGGAATTGGCTGTGAGTGCGACCATCGGCGCCGACAGTATATGGGCGATGTTGTAAACAGCCGCCGCCTTGCTGACGGGAACCTGAAAGTGTATCTGCAGTGATGTCGTTGCCGCCTCGGCCATGACATCATGATGGACGATATCCAGCGACTCCTTCTCTCCCTCTATGTGAATTTTAAGCGAGTGACGAGATATCGATCGCAGAATTTCGTGGTTCAGCGCGTGAAACCGTTTCAGCGATGAGATGTTCTCAAGCGTCAGCATCCTGTCTTGCAGGGTCGGCAGAATACCGGTCAGAAGGGTATTGCACCCCATGTCAAGGGCATTGATGGTGCAGATATTCCAGAGCTTCTGTAGTTCATTTTTCAGAAATTCCGGGAGATGGCAATCCAGAGGATGCGGTGCAATATTGAGTTCGAAATTATATTTTGAGAGCTCAGGCACAACCAGGGGATTGTTGACCCGCTGGAGGAACTCCTCGTTTCTGGCAGTCGGAGCGCAATGCTGATCGATGAGCCATGCTTCGAGTTCGAAGCCGCACATCTCCTGGTGATTATCGAAGAGATCCGAGGAAAACCAATCCATCAGAATCCGTGTTTCCTTTCTCAGATTCTGGTGAAACTGCCGGAAATCCTCCTCGCTGAACTCTGTTTTTGTTATTTCACTGCCCATCAATGAGTCGTTATGGTCGTTCTGACGGATAGGGTATCAGGAACAATCTGGAGAATTGCATGATCAGATGCAAATGTTTTGCTGGTTTCATAGCTATGAAATACCGCTGTTGAGGCTTGGACGTTCAGCCGTTGATCGATCTGTTCATGGTCGGGGTTTGGGCGGGCAGTTATGGTTTGTTTTATCCATGCGGCCCTCGATTCAGTCGTGAAACTTTAAAATACTGCTGATTATATTGCAGGGTGGCGTGTACGCTGAGGCCTGAATTTTCTGGCGAAAGTATACGCACCGAAGAATGCTAATTTTTCAAAAAGAGGAGCATGCATGAGAGTTGTACAGAGTGTTATCGCGCTTTTTTTGCTCTTTGTCCTGAACAGTGCGGCAAATGGTGAGGAGTACCGGAATGTTGAGGTAAAGAAACTGATCACCTCGTCAACGTCGAGTAATGGGGATCCGCTGGTCTATCTGCAGACGGCCCAGCCAGAGGTGACGGCCCTTGTAGTCAATTTTCCTCCAGGGGGTTCAACTGGCTGGCACAAGCATCCGGTGCCGGTTTATGCCTATATGCTGGAAGGGGAGCTTACCGTTGAGCTGAAAGATGGTCGTACCTTTGTATTCAGGAAGGGTGATGCCATTCTTGAGGTTATCAATACCCTGCATAATGGTTATAATTCCGGCAGGGTAACGGCATCTCTTGTTGTCTTTTATACCGGTGCGGTTGGTGTGCCGAATGTGATCAGAGAGGAGTCTGCGGCTGCTCCTGTTCTGCGATGATCTCCGTGATGACATTCTGTTGTTTCCATCACGGATCTTGTCGATAATAAAGGAGGCTCAGGCTTCCTTATTATTTTTATGTGTCGTAGATTGCAGATAGTGTTTTTTTTTATGAACCATCAAAAGCCTTCAACCCCTCAAGCAAAAGCTTCATCCGTAGTACTCAGTGCAGGTCAATAACCCTAACCAGAGGAGATGACAGTACATGAAACAGAAGTTTTTATCGATTATCGCAGCCGCCCTGTTGGCTTTCCCGTTACAGGTATCGGCAGCTCCAGTCAAGATAGGATTTATCAACTCAATCACCGGTAAAGAGGCGCAAATTGGCGAGAATCTGACCAATGGCGCGGCTATGGCAATTGAAGATCTGAAGGCCAAGGGAATTCAGGTTGAGCTTGTCAGGGAAGATGATGGCGGTGACCCGAAAAATGCTCTTGCGGCGTATGAAAAGCTGGTGACTCGTGATGCCGTTATCGGTGTTGTTGGCCCTTATACCTCGGGGTGTGCAAATGTTGTTGCCTCAAGGGCTGATCAGTATAAGGTGCCGCTGCTTGTTCCTGCAGCCGCCAAGGAGGAGATCACCATGAAGGGGTATAAGAATGTTTTCCGCCTGAATGCTCCTGCCAATGTCTATTCAAGTGTGCTGATGAAAGCGGTGGCGCCTTACAAACCGAAGACGATCGCCTATGTCTATGCCGCAACTGATTTTGGCGTATCGACGGTCAAGACTGCCCAGGAGAATGCTCTGAAAATGGGGTTGAAGGAGGTTGCCAACGAAAAGTATCAGCAGGGGCAACCCGATTACCGCTCTTCACTCGCAAAAGTCAAGGCGGCTAATCCTGATCTTGTTTTTCTGGTGTCGTATGATGCTGATGCTATTCTGCTGATGCGCCAGGCCAGGGAGATCGGACTTACACCAAAGGCTTTTCTTGGCGCGGGTGCCGGTTATACAACGGCTCAGTTTGCCCAGCAGACTGAAATCTCCAATCTTGTTATTTCTGCTACCCAGTGGACTGATGATGTCAATTGGCCGGGTGCGGCCGATTTTGCAGTTCGTTACAAGGCAAAATATGCGAAGGAGCCCTCCTATCATGCGGCCTGTGCTTATGAAGCCATGAGGATTATGGCGATTACGGCATCCGCCACCAAAAGTGCCGTGAAACTTCAGGCGGCTCTTAAGGGAGGATATTGGAATGGTATTATGGGGCCAGTCAAATTTGCTGACTATGGCGGTTTTACCAATCAGAACAACCATCCGATGCTGGTGCAGCAGATTGCAAACGGTAAGTATGAAACGGTCTATCCTGCTCAGTTCAGCAAAAAGAAGCTAATCTATCCCTTCAAGCGTTAAGTCGCAGTTGCATCTGTTCAGAGTGCAACTGGAAATCTGGCGCCTCCGGAACGTTGCTGGAGGCGCTTTTTTCCTGTTGGTTTGTTGCGTTATTGTTGTGAAATGGGTTCGCTGGCTGATCAGTTCATTTTACGGGGAGATCTATCATGCTGTTTTTTCAATCGTTACTTTCAGGAATACTGACCGGTGGGGTTTATGCTCTTGCCGGAATAGGGATGTCCCTTGTTTTTGGCGTCATGAATATCAGTAACTTTGCTCATGGTGATTTGATGATGCTTGGCATGTATCTGGCATATTTTGCCTTTACCCTGCTGCATATTGATCCCTATCTGTCGCTGGTGCTGATTATGCCTGTAGCCTTTTTGTTCGGATTTATGCTGGAAAAGCTCTTTATCAATCGTGTTATCCATCATCCCCATCAAAACCAGATTCTCCTGACCGTTGGTCTTGGTCTTATCATGAGTAATACTGCACTTCTGGCATTTACCAGTGATCCGAAGATATTGACGACCTCCTATTCAAGCAGCGCATACAATTTGCCCGGAGGCATTTTCCTCTCTGTTCCCCTGGTGATCTCCTTTCTCATTACCTGCGGGATTACGGCACTGCTCTCTCTTTTTCTTTTAAAAACCAGTACTGGCATGGCTCTGCGGGCAACGAGCCAAAACAGGGAGGCTGCTCAGTTGATGGGCATCAATGTTGCTAAAATGAGTGCAATCGCCTTTGGTATTGGTACGGCTCTGGCTGCGACCGCAGGTGCACTGATAGCGCCAACCTATTATATTCATCCGCTTGCCGGGCACAGTTTTCTGCTGAAGGCGTTTACGATCTGTGTTTTAGGCGGTCTTGGCTCGGTTATCGGAGCTGGAGTCGGCGGGCTGATTATCGGCGTGGTTGAGGCAATGTCATCGACATACATCTCAACAGACTGGAAGGATGTTGTGGTCTTTGTACTTTTTCTTGCGGTTCTGCTTCTTCGTCCGCAAGGGTTGTTCGGTAAAAAAGGAGAGCAGTAATGAAACAGATTGCACTTATCGTTATCCTTGCGGCAATAGCTGCTGTGGTGCCGCTTTTCATGGGGGAGAATCCCTATTTCACGGGAATATTGATTTCGGTGCTGATGATGGCGGCGCTCTCTTCGGCGTGGAATCTTCTTGGCGGTTATGCCGGGCAGTACAGCTTTGGTCATGCCGCCTATTTCGGGGCTGGCGCCTATACCACCATGATTTTGATCACGCTCTACAATCTCAACCCGGTTCTCTGCATGGCGGCAGGTATGGTTGTTGCCTGCATTATTGCCCTCATTACCGGAAGCATTGTGTTTCGGTTGCGAGGTCATTACTTTGCGTTGGCCTCCATTGCTGTTGCTGAAATTGTCCGGCTCTCGGTGCTCAATTTTGAGTTTACGGGAGGCGCACAGGGGATTCTGCTCTCGGATCTCTCTTTGTGGGGGCTTGACCTGAACAGCAAGAATCCCTTTTATTACGGGATGTTGCTGGTGCTTGTGGTTTCCCTTGGTATAACGGCCTATCTTCGGAAATCGAAGACGGGGTTCTATTTACAGGCAATCCGCGAGGATCAGGATGCAGCAGCTTCATTGGGCATTAATCTCTCCTTTTACAAAAACAAGGCGTTGCTGATATCCGCAGCCCTGACCTCTGTTCTGGGAAGTCTTTATGGTCTCTATATCCGCTTTATTGATACCTCGGCAGTTCTTGATCTTCGGCTCTCTATTGAAATCATTCTGACGGCAATTATCGGGGGTGTTGGAACCCTGTGGGGGCCGGTGATCGGGGCGGTTTTGCTTGTGCCGCTTGCCGAGATGTTGCGCTCAAATTTTATTGGGGATGCTCTGGTCAAGGCTGGTCTGGTATCGGAAACCTCAGGCATGGGGCTCTTTTTGAAAGAGAACCTGGCTCACGCCCATGTACTGGTCTATGGTATCATTACGGTGCTTTGCATACTTTATCTGCCCAAAGGTATTCTTGGGCTTTTCCGGAGGGTGAAATGATACAGCATCTTCTCCATATCAGTCATGTCAGTAAACATTTTGGCGGTAATGTCGCTGTTTCTGATGTCAGTTTTTCTGTTGATGAGAAAGAGATTTTCGGTCTTATCGGGCCGAACGGTGCAGGAAAGACCACCTTGTTTAACTGTATGACCGGCTTTTATCCGGCAACTGCCGGAGATGTAATCTTTGATAACAAAAAAATCAATGCCCTGCGTCCTGACGAAGTGTGCCGTCTGGGCATGGTACGAACCTGGCAGAGGGTCAAGCCGCTGGGAACTCTTACAGTGCTGGAGAATGTCATGATTGGCGCCTTTGCCATCACCAATGCTACCCGGGATGCCGAGGCGATTGCAAGGGAGAATTTGCAGGCAGTTGGCCTGAGTGATTATGCCGATAAACTTGCCGGATCGTTGCCTATAGGACTGAAGAAAAAGCTTGAACTTGCGCGTGTGCTGGCTACCCATCCGAAAATGCTGCTTCTTGACGAAATATGTGGCGGGTTGAATCATACCGAAACCGATACCATTCTTGAAATCATCCGCCGGGTTCGGAAGCAGGGGGCGACCATTGTGTTTATCGAGCATGATATGAAAGCGGTTACCTCAATCTGCGACCGGATTGTTGTGCTGAACTCCGGGGAAAAGCTTGCGGAAGGTACGCCCGAAGAGATTACCAATAACCCTGATGTCATAGCCGCATACCTTGGAGGTGGATACAATGCTTGATATTCAAAATCTTCATGCGGGATACGGTGAAATGCCTGTTCTGTGCTCCGTCAACATTACGATTGCGGAGAGAGAGATTGTCTCTGTTGTTGGCAGCAATGGTGCCGGTAAATCAACCCTGCTTAAAGCAATCTCGGGGATTATCAAATCAACCGGTATCATCACCTTTAATCATGAATCGCTTCGTACTCTTGCAGCGCACACTATTGTTCAGCGAGGGATTGTGCATGTTCCGGAGGGACGAAAGATCTTTCCTGATATGACCGTTGTCGAAAATCTGATGATGGGAGGCTACCTGCACCAGAAAGAGCGTCAGATAAACCTTGATCGGGTCTTTGCCCTTTTTCCGAAACTTGCTGAACGTCGTAATCAACTGGGTGGAACCATGTCTGGCGGGGAGCAGCAAATGCTCGCCATTGGAAGGGGATTGATGGGTAATCCGAAGCTCCTGCTTCTTGACGAACCAAGTCTGGGATTATCGCCTCTCTTTACGGAGGTGGTTTTTGGCGCTATTCGTACCATTAATGCGAGTGGTGTTACGGTTCTTCTTGTTGAGCAGAATGTCTATCAGTCACTGAGCATCAGCCACAGGGGATATGTCATTGAAACCGGAGCGATTGTGCTTACCGGAACAGGTGAGGAGCTGCTGAATAACAGGGAGGTCAAGAGGGCTTTTCTTGGGATGTAACCTCTTTTGTAAGTCGGTTTGCAGGGTAGGGATCGTGTCCTGGACTCATTGGTTCATACGATATAAATCGTTACCTTTTTGTCGCAAAAGTTACAAAAGTTACAAAAGTCACAAAAGTGATTGTTGGTTGATGGTGATGCAAGATGGGCTGGAATAGAGGATAAATAATCAATTTGGTGGAAAAAAAGTTACTCCGGTTAGAGCAGGAAAATGCCCGATTGAAAGCGCTCCTGAAAGAGAGAGAGGAAGAGAAGCGGATTACTTCTCTTCGAACGGGTGAGTGTCTGAGTGAAAGCGAGGAAAAGTTCAGGATACTCTTCGACGAACATTCAGCCGTGATGCTGGTTATTGATCCTGATACGGCTAACATCGTCGATGCCAATCGTGCAGCCGCCAGCTTTTATGGCTGGTCGATTGAGGAGCTCAGGAAGATGAATATTCAGCAGATCAATCTTCTTTCACCGGATGTTGTGCTGAAAGAGATGGAAAAAACCCGTTCATCGAAGCAAAACCGATTTGTTTTTTGCCACCGCCTTTTTGACGGCTCTGTGCGGGATGTGGAGGTGTTCAGTAACCGAATTGAGATTGGGGGCAAAGCGTTTCTCTATTCAGTCATTCATGATATCACTGAACGCAATCAGGCTGAGCAGGAGTTGCGCATCAGTGAAGAGCGTTTCAGGAAGCTGTTTGAAAGTCATGCAGCGGTCAAGATTCTTCTCGATCCTGATACGGGCAATATTGTTGACGCCAATCGTGCGGCAGCAGACTTTTATGGGTGGTCTGTTGAGGAACTAAGGAAGATGAATATCAGGCAAATCAATCCGATCACTGTTGAAGAGATCCAGAATAATCTTGATAAAAGCCGTTCAGCAAAGCAAAACCGCTTTTTCTTTCGTCATTGCCGTTCGGATGGCTCTGTGCGTGATGTGGAGGTCTTCTCGAGCAAGATAGAGATTACGGGAAAGGAATTTCTTTATGCTATTGTTTTTGATATCACCGAGAGCAAAAAGACCGAAAAACTATTGAGTGACAGTGAACTGAAGTTTCGTACGATTACGGAACAGATGGTTGAGGTGGTTTTTGTTTCTGACAGGAGCGGAATTCTGACCTATGCCTCACAGGCTATTGAAAAGATTTTTGGCTATACCCCCCAGGAGGTTATCGGGGATCACTTTACCGAGTATCTTGCTGAAGATGAAATTCCGGGAGCGCTTCTCATATTCAATAAAACCTTGCAGGATGACTTGATCGATCAGGTTGTAGAGTTCAGGTTCAGGAAAAAGAACGGAGATTTTTTTTACGGGGAAGTTCATGTTCACTATTTTCAGGGGCAGGATTTATCGGGCATGATGGGGCTGATCCGTGATGTTACAGAGCGCAAAAAGAATGAAAACAGGCGTAAACAGTACGAGCAGGAGCTGCTTGAAAACGGGCTGTTGCTCAAAAGTATCTATGAGGAGGTCAATCATTCCATTTTTGTTGTTGACGTCCTTCCAGATGGTTCCTATCAGTATAAAGGCCATAATCCGCTTAATGAACAACTGACAGGAATAAGCAATCAGGAGCTTGTTGGAGCAACACCCGAAAAGCTTTTTCCTCCTCAAATTGCTCAAAAGTTTATCGGTAACTACGATGCCTGTGTGCGTCGAGGCAGTTCCATACATTTTGAAGAGAATTTGCAATTCATGGGTAAGGTGAGCTGGTGGGAGACGGTTCTTAATCCGGTTCGCAATGATTATGGTCGTATTTACCGGATTATCGGTACCAGTACCAAAATTACTGCACGCAAGCTGGCTGAACAAAAACTGTTTCATCTTAACAAGACACTCGAAGAGCGTATTGCAGAACGTACCCGAGAGCTTGAAATAATGCATCAGCAGGTGATTCTGCATGAAAAACTTGCCTCGATTGGTCAGCTTGCTGCCGGTATTGCCCATGAGCTGAATAATCCGCTCAATTTTATCAAGATCAACTTTTCGACCCAGAAGGAATATTTTGACGATCTCTTGTTGCTTGTAAACGAGTACCGGGAGATTACAGGAAAAGTGGAGTCGATGGGTGGATTTTTGGCTCCCGCGTTGCAAAAGCTACGCAGAATGGAGGCGGAGCTTGACATTGATATGCTGCTTGATGATATTCCGATGATCTTTTCCGAGTCAAATAATGGTTTCGAGCGTATGACAACCATTATCAACAGCATGAGGAATTTCTCCATAACTCACGCTCCTGATGAGCGGGTCTCGTTCGATCTCAATCAGGGACTCCGTGATATGCTTATTCTTGCCCGTCATGAATATCGTGACATTGCCGGGATTGAAACCAGGTTTGATGAAGTGCTTCCTTCGGTATACTGTAATCCGGAACAGATTAATCAGCTCTTTCTCAACATGATTGTCAATAGTGCACATGCAATCAAGTCACAGAATCGGAGTTCTCCCGGCACAATCGCGCTTCATACCTGGTTCGAGGGCAGCAAGGTCTTCTGCTCAATTACCGATGACGGGCCAGGCATACCGGAGGAAATCAGGAGAGATATTTTTAATCCGTTTTTCAGTACAAAAGAACCTGGAAAAGGTATCGGACTCGGGTTAAGCATTTGTTATGACATTGTTGTCCATAAACATGGTGGAACTCTTTCTGTTGAGTGTCCTGCTGGGGGAGGTACGATTATTACCATAGGGTTGCCTTCAAGGATCTGTCCAGTTGCCGGTTTTCAGCCAGAGTAGCGCTCGTGTTGCAACTTTTCCATCAGCGATTGAACGTTGTTCTGTTTATCAGATATACAAATGGTCTCTGAATTTTAGGCGATGGAGTTGTTGTGTTTTTGGTCAATTTCAGTGTGTTCAGGGTTTTAATTACTGCATGGCCCTGATTTTTTCAATCACCGCTTCATGCGGATTGTTGTCATGATCGGTTGAGGGTTCGGGAAGTGCAACCAGTTTTGCTACGATTTCAAGGAGTTGCTGATTGAGATGTATGGCGATGTCGAGTACACGGGTCTGGCACTGCTGCAGTTCATGGTGGATGAATTTTTCGACGGTGTGCCGTTTCATTTTTTCGAGAATTCTGGCCATCATCTCGGCATCAAGGTGCTTGGAAACTGCGCTGAAATATTCCAGGGGCAGGTCATTTGCGTATCCGGTTGCCTGGTCAATGCCCATTTTGATGCATACTTCGGCGGCAATCCGTGGGCGGATGTGTTCGACCATAAGCGGAATGACCATGAAGTTGGGGATGAATTTGACGATCATGCTTATGGCGTTGTAGAGATCGTCCAGCCCTTCTGTTTTATTGCTGATAATATTGATTGCCCAGGTTGCAACTTCCTGTTGCTGCTGGTGTGGAAGCTGATGTAATACTTCAGGTACGGGTAGATCGCCCCATGCCAGCAATTTTTCCAGTTCACTCATTTGAGGTTATTTGATGGTGATTTTACTCTGTTTTGCAGGGGTAATTTCCTGCATGTTGTTTTTGTATTAGCACAGTTTATGAAAAAAAAGGGGAACAGGAAACTGGAGAGAAAAAAAACGTTGCGTTCGTTCTGACAGCATAACTCCTCTTTTTGTAAGTTGGTACCAGTTTTTATCGTTTAAGCGGTGCACAATGAGTTGGCTGCCAAACGGGATGTAATCGTTATATTCCGCTCTTTTGAAAGGTTTTGAAGGGCATGAATGAACATAAGTATAAGGAATGGTGAAGAGGTATGGTGCTTTTAACAGTTGAAGGGTTACAGAAAAAATATGGTCTGAAACATTTGTTTGAGGATGTCTCGTTTGGCATTGATGATCGCGACAAGATCGGTATTATCGGGGCAAACGGGAGCGGTAAAAGTACGCTTTTGAAGATTCTTGCGGGGGTTGAAACGCCTGATAAAGGAAAGGTGATGGTGGCTAACCAGAAGAGGATTGCCTATTTGCCGCAGGATTCTCCTTTCAATCCTGAGGATACGGTGCTGGAAGCCATTCTGAAGTCGAGCGATAAGGCGATGGATCTGATTTATGAGTATGAAGTGGTCTGCAAGGAGCTGGAGACGCGCCACAGTGAAGACCCATCGTTGATTGAGAAGATGAGTCGGCTTGCTCACGAGCTTGATGTGTGTGGTGCATGGGAGCTTGAATCGAATGCCAAAATGGTGCTTGGTAAACTGGGTCTTTATGATCTTGCGGCAACCATGGGTACGCTGTCCGGTGGTCAGCGCAAGCGTGTGGCATTGGCTCATGCGCTTGTTGTGCCGAGTGACGGGCTTATCCTTGATGAACCGACCAACCATCTTGATGCCGATAGTGTTGAGTGGCTGGAGCAGTATATCCGTCGTTATCAGGGCGCGGTGCTTTTGATTACGCATGACCGATATTTTCTTGATCGTGTGGCGACTCGAATGATTGAAATGGATGGCCGGACGGCGGTTACCTACACCGGAGGATATTCAAGTTACCTGTTGCAGAAGGCTGAACAGGAAGAGCAGGCGATACGGGATGATCGCAAGCGTTCCGCCCTTGTCCGTCAGGAGCTGGAGTGGATGAGGGGTGGCTGCAAGGCACGGACGACGAAACAGAAAGCCCGTATGTTGCGTGCCGAGAGCCTTGTGTATGCTCCGAAAAAGCAGAAGTCAAAAGAGCTTGAGATCGGCTTCGGAGCTGGTCGGCTGGGTGATAAAATCATTGAGTTTCACCAGGTATCAAAATCGTACGGTGACAAGTTGCTGCTGCATTCGTTTGAGTATCATCTGCAAAAGGGAGACCGTATTGGCATTATCGGACCGAACGGTTCGGGAAAAACGACCCTGTTTGATATGATTACCGGGCGTGTTGAGCCTGACAGTGGCCATATTGATCTTGGTAAGACGGTGAATATCGGTTATTACGATCAGCAGAGCAGGGGACTTGATGATTCGAAACGGGTGATTGAGTATATTCAGGAGCATGCCGAGCAGATCAAGACTAAGGATGGCACAGTTTTTTCTGCTGCGAGAATGCTTGAGCGTTTTCTCTTTGCGCCCTCAACCCAGTACAGTTATATCAGCACCCTTTCGGGAGGCGAACGCCGGCGGCTCTATCTGCTCAAACAGCTCATTGATTCGCCCAATGTGCTTCTGCTTGACGAACCGACCAACGATCTTGATATCCCGACGCTCCGGGTGCTTGAAGACTATCTCGATACCTTTCAGGGCTGCCTTTTGGTGGTCAGTCACGATCGCTATTTCCTTGACCGGACGGTGGAGTATATTTTCGCCTTCGAGGAGAACGGCAGTATTCGTCGCTATCCGGGTAACTATACCGTCTACCTCGAAATGAAAGCAGCTTTGGCGGCCAAGGGAAAGGATGAAAAGAAATCATCTGCGAAAGAGGCTCAGAAGATTCTTCCACCGGTATCGGTAAAGCCAAAGCCCTCAAAGCTTTCAGGCAAGGAGAAGCGTGAGCTTGAGCTGCTTGAGCAGACGATCCACGATGCTGAAATCCGTCAGTCGGAGATAGCCGCACGTCTTGCGTCGGCAGGTAGTGATTTTGGGTTGCAGCAGCAGCTTGGGTCGGAACTTCAGGCGCTTCAACAGCAGCTTGAAAAAGAGATGGCCCGGTGGAGTAAGCTGGCTGAACAGGCGTAGGGTGTTGATAATGAGGATTTCGGGAAACGATTAATCTGAAGTTAAGAGGGAATATTATCATGAGTGGTACTGCATCCATGATCATGAAACGTCTTGAGGCGCTCTCAAATCCCGAGGCGGCCCGGTTTGCGCAGAGATTTTTCAAAACTGGGCCCGGTGAATATGCTGAAGGTGATCTTTTTCGTGGAATTCGGGTGCCAGTGTTGAGAAAACTTTCCTTGACGGTGGATGATGTTCCTATGCCTGAGCTTATTCTGCTGCTTGAGTCGGCTTTTCATGAAGATCGATTGCTTGCTCTGTTGATGCTGATGCGTCGTTTTATCCGGGGTGACGAACCCTCACGGAAGCGGATTTACGATATCTACCTTGCACATACCCGATGTATCAACAACTGGGATCTGGTTGATATTTCCGCGCCGCATATTGTCGGCAGCTTTTTACATGACCATCCACGAACGTCCCTCCTTCAACTTGCTGATTCTGAGAGGTTGTGGGAGCGCAGAATTGCTATTATCGCAACCTTTCATTTCATCCGTCTGGGAGAATTTCAGGATACTCTTGCTCTGGGAGAAAAGCTGCTTCAGGATCCTGAAGAGCTGATTCATAAGGCTACAGGGTGGATGCTCAGGGAGGTTGGCAAGCGTAACCTGGCTGCACTTGAAGATTTTTTATCGAGACATTATCAGCGTATGCCAAGGGTTATGCTCCGATATGCAATTGAGCGCTTTCCTGAAGCAAGGCGGCTTCTCTACCTGAAAGGGAATTTGTAAGAGCAATATCCGCCCATTCCATTTGGGTTGCAATGTTCTTCCGCCTCACGTCACTACTCTCCATCCATCAAGAAGTCATCCTGCCCGGCAGGTACTGTTTCTTCCTTAATTATTAAAAGCGAACATGCTTCCGCACACCTGTGCGGGGTTAAATAGAAAATAAGCAGGATCAGGGAAGCATTATCGGTCTCAAAACAGCACAATATAAGATAGTGTTAAAATAAAATTTATTATAACTGATTTATAATAAATGAGTTAACTTGTGCTTTGTTTTGTTGGGCAACTGTAATTGCAAATGCTGGCATGGTATATGCCACTTATATGTGAAGAGGTAAGCCGTCCCTCTCTTTGTAAGACGGTGTTTATTGATCAAAAACAGGAGAATATCATGTCAGTAGAAAAAACAATCGGTTCATCAAGCCTCGTAGAGGTTATTGATCGTATCCTTGACAAGGGTGTTGTTGTTGATGCATGGGTAAGGGTATCGCTTGTGGGTATTGAACTTCTTGCCATCGAAGCAAGGGTAGTCGTTGCCTCTGTAGAGACCTATCTGAAATATGCTGAAGCAATCGGCCTGACCGCAAAAGCAGCATAAAGAGAATGGGAAGCTGAGTTGTCGATTTTAAAACCAAAAACAGGAGAATATCATGTCAGTAGAAAAAACAATCGGTTCATCAAGTCTCGTCGAGGTTATCGATCGTATCCTTGACAAGGGTGTTGTTGTTGATGCATGGGTAAGGGTATCGCTTGTGGGTATTGAACTTCTTGCCATCGAAGCAAGGGTAGTCGTTGCCTCTGTAGAGACCTATCTGAAATATGCTGAAGCAATCGGCCTGACCGCAAAAGCAGCATAAAGAGAATTTGAAGCTGAGTTGTCGATTTTAAAACCAAAAACAGGAGAATATCATGTCAGTAGAAAAAACAATCGGTTCATCAAGCCTCGTAGAGGTTATCGATCGTATTCTTGACAAGGGTGTTGTTGTTGATGCATGGGTAAGGGTATCACTTGTTGGAATCGAACTTCTTGCCATCGAAGCAAGGGTAGTCGTTGCCTCTGTAGAGACCTATCTGAAATATGCTGAAGCAATCGGCCTGACCGCAAAAGCAGCATAAAGAGAATTTGAAGCTGAGTTGTCGATTTTAAAACCAAAAACAGGAGAATATCATGTCAGTAGAAAAAACAATCGGTTCATCAAGCCTCGTAGAGGTTATCGATCGTATTCTTGACAAGGGTGTTGTTGTTGATGCATGGGTAAGGGTATCACTTGTTGGAATCGAACTTCTTGCCATCGAAGCAAGGGTAGTCGTTGCCTCTGTAGAGACCTATCTGAAATATGCTGAAGCAATCGGCCTGACCGCAAAAGCAGCGTAGTGCAGCACGCGGTATGATGATTGTTCTTGCTAAAACATCCTCAGTCTCTTATGTCTCTCGAGCATGATTTACCAAGAACTTATTATTATGAAATAAAAAATTGAGAGAAAGCATGTTACATGTTTTATGTTTCAGATGAAATACATATAACATTTCGTAAAGATGGTTATTAAGGAAGAAATAAATAAAAAGGGATTTGAATCTTCAGATAGTTGTGATTCTGATGAAGTTAGAATAAAAAATATTCAGAGTGCATTTCAATCATCCGAAAATATAAAAGAGTCGTGTCATTATTTGATTGATAGTGTTGAAGATTCTTTGGAATATCTTAAGGTGAGGAGAATGGATGTTAGTATAAAGCTTTGTGAGGCATTGGCTAAAAAAGAGTCATTGCGGAAAAAGGATTATAATCTGATAATGGATGAGATCTATAGTATTCTTGATCAAAAAGAGAGTAATGCTAAAAATCATTTTGTTGCATTCATAGAAGACCAGAAAAAATTTACACAGTCATTAAAAAATATAATAGTAAATATTTCCGATTATAGCGTTGCAGAGAATGCGGATAAAAATGCGTTATTGAAAGCTGAGCTATCTGAGATTGCGGAAATACAGGAAAAAAGAAAAGAAGATGTTATGGGGATATTGATGGATTTTCAGGAAACACACAAAAGATTGATGGAGTATCTGGAGTCTTTGCTTGATAAAGGAGATATTATCAGTATCAGGGATATAAAACATGCTAAATATATAATAAGCAATAGATTTGTTTAAGGCTATATAACCTAAAATGGAGAGACAAATGGGATTGGCAAATCAAATGAAAAGCTTGAGTGAAGAAATGCTTTCTTCATTTAAAGAGCGCGTCAAAGATAATGAAGCCCTTGTTGCAGATGTTGCAGAAAAAATGAAGCAGTATCGTGACGAGCAGGAGGAGACTGCTAAAAAAATAAGTAATAATGCGGCGGAATTAAAAAAGACACTTGATTCTGGAGAAAAAGATCGACTGGGTAAATATGCCCAATTAATAGGATCTATTCAAAAAGATATTGATTCAATCGAAAAAGAAGTTAAAGATTTGATTCAGGACTTTTCCAAAGCAAGAACTGTTTTGGCAAGTGATTTGAATAAGTTTTTTACAGAGGAGAATACAGCACGTGCTCAGAATGAAAAATCAAGAATGGCTGAGTATGAATTGTACATTGGTAAAATAAGCGCTGAAGTGTCGAGTATTTTTAATTATACAAATGAAATGCTTGAAAGATTCGGAACTGAGCATAAGGAAATGTCTGATGAATTAAGGGCCGAGCTGAATAAGACAAGAAATGAAAGATTTGAGTATACGCATGCGTTGCTTAAAAGCATTCAGGAAAGAATAGCTGATATCGGTAATGAAAATCTTAATGCAGCTCGTAAACTGAAAAAGGATATGGATCAGGGCGAAGCTGATCGACTGAAAGAATACAACACTTTATTTGAGCGAATCAGTCGTGAAGTAACCGAGCTGAGAACATCGACAGCCAGTCTGTTGGATAATTGTTCTGCAGACAGAGCTGAAGGTGCAGGATATTGGAAAGAAATGCAGGAGAAGATAGCAGCTATAAGGAGTGGGGGGGAAGTGGTGACTTCGGATAAAATTGAAAAGCCTGTTGTGAAAGTTGCTGAAAAAACAGAGATAAAAGCAGTGATTAACGAATTACCTGTATTTGAGGAAAAAATGCCGGTTGTTAATATCGAAACACCTCAAGTTGCAAGTGAGAGTACTTTGGAAGAGAAAATTCTGCAATATATCAATAGTCATCATGAAGGTGTAAAGGTTTCTGACATGGAGGAACCATTGCATGAAACTCGAATGAAGATAGGTTTTGCTGCAAAATGTTTGCTTGATGCAGGTAAGGTTTCGAAAGTCGAAAATCTTTATTATCCGATAAAGAAGACGTTTAAATAACCGTTTCGTTGGAAACGTTACAGGATTTTATTGTATATTCAAGGTCCTGTAACGTTTTTTAACCTTATAGAAGTAATAGCTGATTAAGATGCGGTTATAATTAAAATTCTAATAGCCATAAAAATATGCGTCGTCAGGGATGTGATAGTGAGATGAATACAGTGCTTGAGCCAAAGCCCATGCCTAATTTTGTCGAAACAGACTATATCAGGGATATAACAAGCCGTGGTCTGACTTATATGAAAGCAGGATTTCCCGTTCATTTCAGAGGTCCTTCCGGCACAGGGAAAACGACAGTTGCTTTACATCTTGCTAGTAAGATAGGTCGGCCTGTTGTCATTATTCATGGCGATTCTGAGTATAAAACATCGGATCTTATTGGTAGTGAGCAGGGTTATAAATACAGAAGATTGGACGATAATTTTATTCACTCTGTCCATAAATATGAAGAGGATATGACCAAGCAATGGGTAAACAACCGTTTAACTATTGCTATCAAAAAAGGCTTTACTTTGGTTTATGATGAGTTTACACGATCACGTCCTGAGGCAAATAACATACTTCTTCCGATTCTTCAAGAAAAAATGATGAGTACTTCATCTTCAAATGAAGAAGAGTATTATATGAAAGTTCATCCTGAATTCAGGGCAATATTTACATCTAATCCTGAAGAATATGCCGGAGTTAACAGGACTCAGGATGCATTGCGTGACAGGATGGTTACAATGGATCTTGATTATTTTGATTATGAAACAGAACTCATGATAACTCATGCAAAATCAGGAATGTCGCTTGATGATGCAGAAAAGATTGTCAAAATAGTTCGAGGATTGCGGGAATCAGGTAAAACTGAGTTTGACCCTACAATAAGAGGATCGATTATGATTGCCAAGACATTAAATGTTCTTAATGCAAGGCCGGATAAGACAAATGAACTTTTTAAAAAAGTCTGCCAGGATATTTTGACTTCAGAAACCAGTCGTGTCGGGTCAAAAACAAATCAAGAAAGAGTGCGTGGTATTGTCAATGAGTTGATAGATTTACATTCTTAGTTATATAAACTGCAATTCTGGAAAGAGTTATGCCAATTAATAACCCTAAAAAAGGCGTCAGCAGTATAAAGACGCTGCATACGGTTACAAAGTCTGCTGCAAGGCAGACAGATACAGCCGATTTTATTGAGTTGTATATGCTTGAAAAGGAAAAACAGCGATTAATGAGTGAGGAGACAAAAATATTGCATAGACTTGATTATGTTCAAAATAGATTAAGGATTATACAGAATATTTATGAACATAGTTCACATTTGCTTGATCCTCAAAACAGAAATAGAAATAATATGTATGGAGAAGAAACGAAAAATCCCGGATTTACGACTATCCAAATAGAGTATTAAAAATATCTCATCATGCCAGAATTAAAACATGCTGTTAATGCAACAGGACTTGCCGATATACTTGAAAGAGTACTCGATAAGGGTATTGTGATAGCAGGGGATATCAAGATACAAATAGCTGATATTGACTTGCTGACAATTAAGATAAGGTTATTAATTGCATCAGTTGATAAAGCTATGGAGATGGGTATAAACTGGTGGCAGGAAGATACATATCTCTCTACAAAGGCGAAAGATAAAGAACAGCAATTACTGCGGGATGATTTACAGCAACGCATAGAGAAGCTTGAGGCATTGACGAAGATAACATAATAACGAGATCCGATGAAAAACACAAAAGATGGTAATGGAGATGCTGAGTTTGATTTTATGGGCTTGGGCGGTCTTTTTAAAGGAATAGAAAAATTAGTTGATCTGGCAGCAAAACTTGAAACATCAGGATCAATTAATCGGGAAGGAGAATTTAATTTAGATTCGTTAAAAAAAGGGATGAATGGTGTTTATGGATTTACAATAAAATCCGCAATTGGTGGTGCTCCAAAGGTTGAAACTTTTGGTAACATAATAAAAACACCACAAGGCCCAAAGGTTAACGAAGAGCGTGAACCTATAACAGATGTATTCGATGAAAATGATGAAGTTGTAATAATTGCAGAAATGCCGGGTATTGAAGAGTCTGATATTATTATTGACTTTAAGGATGATATACTTGAAATTTCAACGAAAAGCAGAAAAAAAAGCTATCGGAAAGAATTATTATTACCGATAACTTCTGATAATCAAGTTATTAAAAATAAATACACAAATGGAATACTTGAAATAAGAATTAAAAAATAATATAATGCCGCTTACAGGTTTGGATAGCCAAGACCTTAAGATGATTATCTTTGGTGGTAAGGGAGGTGTTGGTAAAACCAGTTGTGCTGTTGCATGTTCGATTGGCTTGGCAGAAAAGTATAAAACATTGGTAATTTCAACTGATCCGGCACATTCGGTTTCAGATAGTCTTGAACAGGAAATTGGATTCAGACTTCAACCGGTTCATAATGTAGTGAACCTGACCGCAATAGAAATATCTGCAGACAAGGCATTTCAAGAGTTTAAAAAAGAGCATGAACGTGAGCTTATTAAACTTTTCGATACATCCATCCACAAATTTCGATGATGATGATATACAGCAAATGATGAGTATGTCAATACCTGGTATTGATGAAGTTATGAGTTTTAAAACCATCATTGATTTGATTGAAGAGAATAATTACGAGAAATACGTTGTTGATACAGCCCCTACTGGTCATGCATTGCGCTTGCTCTCCTCCCCGGTTCTCCTTGATGAGTGGATCAAAATGGCTGCAAAAATGCGGTGGAAATATCGTTATATGATAGAGTCTTTTTCGGGAGAGTATAAGGATGATGAAGCGGATGTCATGCTTATCAATCTTAAAAAGACAGTCAAACGTATTGCTGCTCTTCTCAGTAATGGTAATAAATGCGAATTTATTCCTGTCTGTATTCCTGAAGATATGGCTATTATGGAGACAGAAAGATTGTTACATGAGCTTGGACAGTTCAAAATTACATCACGCCAATTGATTATAAATAATGTAATGGAGTCTGACGAGTCAGGATTCTGCAGACAGCGAAAAAAAGCACAATTAAAATATCTGCTGAAGGCAAATGAATTGTTTAATAAATTAAGGATAGTGACTGTTCCGGTATTTCCTGATGAAATTAAAGGGTTGGCAGCATTAAATAAGTTAAAACAGGTGCTCTTTGACGTTAAAGAGCAAAAAAGGGATCTGACATGAGCAATACTGAGTTGGTCTTAAAAGTCAAAGAGGCAATTGTTAAGGATGTAGGGCGTGCAATTGCGAGAATTGATCCGAATGATATGGTTCATGCTGGTTTGGAATCGGGTGATATTGTCCTTATTGAGGGAAAACGCTCCACTCCAGTTAAAATACTTCCTTCTTACCCTAATGATCGAGATAAGGGAATCATACAGATTGATGGAATCACTCGAGAAAATGCCATTGTTGGAATAGACGAAAAAGTTCTAATACATAAAACAACAATACGCAAGGCAACAAAAATAAAACTCAAGCCGGTAACAAAATCAAGCTCTTTGATTAAGGCTGATGATGCGAAATATATTGGTTCTCTTATAAATGGTTTACCGGTTTCTAATGGTGATAAAATTAAGGCGACATTATTTGGTTCCGGATCGATATATTATACGATTTCATCGACCGTACCTGATGGAGTTGTTTTGATACATCCTGATACATCAATACAACTTGAATCTTCAAAACAAAATGAAGTAAAATCAAACAAGATTACATACGAAGATATAGGTGGACTTGGTAATCAAGTTCAGCGAATACGTGAAATGATTGAATTACCCCTAAAATATCCTGAAATATTTGAAAGGTTAGGAGTCGAACCACCAAAAGGTGTTTTTTTGTATGGACCTCCAGGTACAGGAAAGACGCTTATTGTGAGAGCCGTCGCACAAGAGACCGATGCTTATTTTATAAATATATCCGGCCCTGAAATTATGGGCAAGTATTACGGCGAAAGCGAAGCAAGAGTACGTAATATATTTGCTGAGGCCCAGTCTCATGCGCCGTCTATAATATTTATTGATGAAATAGATGCAATCGCTCCAAAACGGGAGGATATGGGTGGCGAAAAGCAGGTTGAGAAAAGGGTTGTAGCTCAGCTTTTATCCTTGATGGACGGTTTGGAGTCAAGGGGCAAAGTTATTGTGATTGGAGCAACAAATATTCCAAATTCTATTGATCCCGCGCTTAGAAGGCCAGGACGTTTCGATCGTGAGATATCAATTTCTATTCCTGATAAAAAGGGACGACTTGAAATACTTCATATCCACACAAGGGGTATTCCCTTGTCAGAAGATGTGGATATGTCAAAGATTGCTGATATTACCCATGGTTTTGTTGGAGCTGATCTTGAAGCTCTTGCTCGCGAAGCGGCTATGACAGCGTTAAGGAAAATTCTTCCAAGGATTAACTTTGAATTATCAGAAATACCATACGAGCTATTAATGCAGTTAGAAGTTACGATGGATAATTTTCTTGATGCGATGAAAGAGGTCGAACCTTCTGCTATCCGTGAAGTATTTGTTGAGGTTCCTGATGTCAAGTGGGAAGATGTTGGGGGGCTTGATGAGATTAAGCAGGCATTGAAAGAGACCGTAGAGTGGCCTCTAAAATATGCTGAACTATTTAAAAAAACAGATACCAATCCTCCAAAGGGTATAATATTATATGGTAAGCCTGGCACAGGAAAAACATACCTTGCTAAAGCGCTTGCCAGTGAGAGTGGAGTAAACTTTATTTCTGTAAAAGGTCCTCAAATACTTAACCGTTTTATTGGAGAATCTGAAAAAGGGGTAAGAGAACTTTTCAGGCTTGCGAAACAATCAGCGCCCACAATTCTCTTTCTTGATGAAATAGATAGTCTTGCTCCACGAAGAAGGAATGATGGCGTAGAATCAGGAGTTATTGACAGAGTAATCAGTCAATTTCTCACAGAAATGGATGGTATTGAGGAGTTAAAAGGGGTCACTGTGCTTGCTGCAACAAATAGAATTGATCGTATTGATCCCGCTTTATTACGATCAGGAAGATTTGATCTCATGTTTGAAGTTCCATTACCGGATTTATCAACAAGAGAGATGATTTTTAAAATACATACTAAAAATATGCCTCTAAAAGAGAGTGTTAGTCTAAATGCACTTGCCGAAAAAACCGATAATATGACTGGCGCAGATATACAGTTTATATGTCAAAAGGCTAAAATGGTTGCTATTCGTGAACTGATTGATAAAAAAGTCGATTCAGAAACTATAGAAATAATTATAACAGAAGAGCATTTTGAACATGCGATACAAGTAGTCAGCAATCAGGCAACAAATAGACAAAATTAATAGATAATGGACAGGCAAGGTATTTATATATATGGATTTATTCCAAATCACTATTTGACAGATATCAAGACTATATTGATTGAGTCAGGTATTTATTCGATAGAGTATGGCAGTATTGCTGCCCTTGTTTCTGATACAATGGTAGATGATATTGAGTATTTAAATAGAGAAGATTTAGCTTATTTACTTGTTGATCATCAGAAAAAAATTGAGTTGATTATGAGTACAGGTTGCTCAACAATAATTCCCATGCAGCTTGGTACAATTGTAAATTCGGGTAATGATGTTATAAAAATAGTTAAAAATGGATTACGTATCATCAATAAAACTTTTGATGATATAGCTGATATTCAGGAGTTTGATCTGGTGGTCATGTGGAATAATTTCCCTGATCTTATTAAAAAAATATCAGATACTCCCCAGATCAGGATTATGAAGGAAGAAATTGCCAATAAAGGTAGTTATGATCAGGCGGACAGCATAAATATCGGAAAAATAATCAAAAAAAAGATTGATGAAAAAAATAGTAAAGTCAATCTTGATATTATGAATTCTTTATCTTCTTTATGTATTTGTGTTAAGAAACATGAGTCGATGAATGATGAAATGCCGTTAAATTCAGCATTTCTAATAAAAAAGGATAAAGAAAACTCTTTTATTGAGATGGTTAATCAACTTGATATAAAATATGAAAATCTGCTTAGATATAAGATAGTTGGTCCGTTGCCTTGTTATAGTTTTTATACTCTTGAATCAAAACTTCTAAATAAAAAAGAGATCGAAAAGGCAGAAAAAATTCTTGGTATTGATGCCTATAAATCAGAATCAGATATAAAAAAGGCATACCGAGCAAAAGCAGCGCACGCCCATCCAGATAAAAATAATACTATTTCTGCAATTGATAACGATGATTTTATAGAGATTAACAAAGCATATCAGATTTTACTTGAATATTCAAGTGTCTTCAAGGATTCTCCTGATCATAAGCCGGATGAACCTTTTTATCTGGTTAAAATAAAGAAATAATATGGAAAAGGATGGCAAGTACGTTTATTGTATCATTGCTTCTACTTATGAATGCAATTTTGGTGCAATTGGAATAGGGGGTAGAGGTGATCTTGTAAATACAATTGGATTTCAGGGCTTAAGTATGGTTGTTAGTGACCACCCACTTAATCATTTTGTTTTAAACCCGGATAATATTCTTGCTCATCAAAGAGTCATAGAGGTCGTGATGAGTCAATTCAATAGTGTTATTCCAGTTCGATTTGGCACAGTTGCAGCAACACCAGATGAAATAAGAAATCTTCTTGATCGCAGGTATGGCGAATTATCTGAACTTCTTGAGCGTTTTGAAAACAAGGTTGAGTATAATCTTAAAGCATCATGGCGCTGCATGATCGATATATATAAAGAGATAGATAAAGAACATGTTGAGTTAAAACAATTGAGACGTGAAATAGAGGGACTGAAGGATGAAGAAAAAAGAAAACTGCTTATTGTTGAGGCCGGACATATTATTGAGAATGAGTTGCAAAAAAAGAAAGAAGTCGAAGCATACGAAATTGTAACATATTTGAGAAAGACAGTTGTTGCTCATAAGCATAATAAGACAACTGGCGAGGCTATGTTTATGAATACCGCTTTTTTATTGAACAAAGGCCGTGAAGTAGAGTTTGATAATATAATGAATGATCTTGGTGAGCAATATAAAGACAGAAGTGACTATTATTATACAGGCCCTTTACCGATCTTTAACTTTATAGATTTACGAATTCTTCCTGAGAAATGGGAACTCTGAAATCATTATTAATTATTAATCAGATGGATATCGAAACAACGAAAGAGGGAAGATATATATACGGAATTATACGCAATTCTGAATTTATTGATTTCGGCCAGATTGGTATAGGTAAACGTAATGACAGGGTATATGGTGTTATTTACAAAGATATTTGCGCTGTTGTAAGTTCAACGCCGATCATACAATATGAAGCAAGACGAGCAAATATGATCGCCCATCAGAAGGTTCTTGAAGAGGTAATGAAGCGGTTTAATGTTCTCCCGGTAAGATTTTCTACAATATCACCTCATGATAATGATGACGCAATAATCAAAATATTGATTACCGATTATAGCAGATTTGATGAATTGCTCATCAAAATGAAAGGAAAGAAGGAATTGGGCCTAAAAGTCATGGCAGATGAAACAAGAATATATGAAAATATTATTCAGAAATATGATAATATACGATCTCTAAGAGATAAGCTATTGAACCAGCCTGCTGATAAAATACACTATCAGCGTGTAAAAATAGGTGAGATGGTTGCAGATGCACTGAAGAAAGAGATTGAGAGTTATAAACAACAGATTCTTGATATATTGAGTCCTATCGCTGAGGATATCAAGATAACTGATAATTATGGTAATCTTATGATTCTTAACGCCGCATTTCTTATTAAGGAAGTTAAAGAGTCAGAGTTTGATGACTCTGTAAATAAACTTGATGAGAAGTATGGAAATATTATGACATTCAAATATGTAGGTACGTTACCGCCATATAATTTTGTTAATCTGTCAATTAATACAAAAGGGGTATAATATTTTTATTTTAGACGATATATTATTTGCTCCACTTAATGGGCTTATATTTATAGCAAAAAAAATAAATGATGTCGTTGAGAAAGAGACGTCTGATGAAGGTGTTGTTAAAGAACGTTTAATGGCTCTCCAACTCAGGTTCGAGTTGGATGAGATTGATGAAGTTGAATATGACAGAGAAGAGGATGAATTATTACAAAAACTCGAAAGAATAAGATTGAATAAACAAAATCAATAAAAAAATTGTTTTTATGGAGTAAAATATAATCCTTCGTTTATTTTATAAATAACTATTGGAGCATATAATGAGTAAAATAATTACTATAAGAAATACGGTAGTTGCGTTTCTTAAAGAAAATGTACAGACAGCAGATGTAACAGTAATAAGGGTAGAAAAATCAGGAGATACCTGGAAAACTGTTTCAGAAGTATATGAGGATGATTCTTTTTTAAAATCGATGAATCTTCCCCCCAAAAAAATAAGGTTATTTTATGCTGTAACTGTCGATTCAGATTTAGAAGTTATTTCTTTTTCGAGGTTGTCAACATATGATGATTCTGAAAGTGAAAATAATTGATTATTGATCTTCTATGGTTGCTATTCAAGAAAGACTTATATACATCTTTTGTGTTACAAGTGAGCCCCCTTTATTACAACAGTATCAATTGCAGAAGGGAATATGCGTAGTAGATGTTGATGGATTATTTGTTACTACAATGGATGTGACAGATAATGATTTTGCGGAAAATCAATTACAATCAAATCTATCTGATGTTGTCTGGTTAGATACAAAGGTAAGGGAACACCTTGATGTTATTACTTCCATTATGCAACATGTCAAGAGCCTGATTCCCTTCAATTTCGGCACTCTGTACAAATCTGAAAGCAGTTTGATGCAGTTTATAATCAAATATGCTGAAGAGTTTAAAAAAAATTTGGTTTATCTCGAAGAGAAAGAGGAGTGGGCTGTAAAGCTCTATTGCAATAAAAATAAGATTGTAGAGAATATCACGCATCTCAGTAAAAAAGTATCAGATATAAATGCTTTGATCCAAAATAGTTCAATAGGAAAAGCATATATACTTGGAAAGAAAAAAAATGAAATCATCGAGAACGAGATTATTAATATATATAATACGTACTCAAAAAAAATATTTACAAAGTTTAGTATCTTATCTGAAGAATTCCGTTTCAATCCAATTCCAAACAATGAAACTTTGGAAAAAGAGGATGATATGATACTTAACGTGGTTTTGTTATTGAATAAAGCAAATGTTGAAAGTTTTATTGAAACGTCTGATCAGTTAATTATTCAGCATCAAAATATAGGCCTGAATATTGAAATTACAGGCCCTTGGCCTTGTTATTCCTTTATAAATATATCGCATTGAAATGCAAGACGAATTTTATAGCAAGAATAAAGAAATTACAATTCTCGATGTTCTCGATCGTGTTTTAACCAAAGGTGTTGTTATTACAGGAGATATTGTCATTTCCGTAGCAGATATAGATCTTGTGTATGTTGGACTCAGACTATTGCTAAGTTCTGTGGAGACGATGGAAAAAAATAAACAGAACTCGATAAAAATGTAAAAACAGCATTTATTATAATCAAGCATGCCTTTAATTATTTATGCTATTTTTGATTCGATAAATTATATCGATTCGTTTTCATCATATGTTGATGCAATATCACTTAAATCAAAAATTAAACTTGAAATAATATCTACAAGTACACTCTCTGCTATCGTTTCAAGAACCACTGATGAGAAAAAACAAGCATGTCAAAATGATGTAATGATATATGCAACGATTATAGGAGACATTGCTGCTAAATACTCAATACTGCCTATGAGGTATGGATCTATTGTATCATCACCATTCGATGTGACTGAATTATTAAAAAACCATAATGAAACATTTGTTACAATAATAAAAAAAATAACTGATAAAGAAGAGTATTCCTTAAGAATACTCTATTCGCATCAGGATAAAGAAAAAAATAATATTGAAGATTTGTTTGATTTGCCTCAAAATGTTCCAGATATTTTACATGGAAATACTGACAGTAAAAAATATTTATTAAACAAATACATAAAACACTTATCAGAAGAAAAGAGGCTTCAATACATTGATAAGATACAGTCGATTGTTGCTTGTAATCTTCAAAAAATAACTGATTTAATTGTGTACAATAAACAAACAACAACAGGATTTATAGTTGATGCTGTATTTATGATAGAAAGGTCGAAAAAAAGTGAGCTTCTTGATTTAGTTATTCAAATGCAGACTCTATTTTCGGAACATAACGTTGTTTTATCTGGTCCATGGCCACCATATAATTTTTCAAATATAAATATTGGATAATTATGGATAGTGATAAGATATTATATTATGCAGGTTCGGCAGATGAAATTATTGAAGAACTTGAAAAATTAAAACCAGGTATTCAAGGGAGAATCAATGCAACTCCCGATAATGTAGAGTCAGGTCTCGCCAAGCTTGTATTGACTCTTATTGAACTTATAAGAAAATTGATTGAAAAACAGGCAATGCGCAGAATTGATGGTAATTCATTGAGTGAATCACAAATTGAAGAGCTTGGAGAAACGCTTATGAAGCTTGAGAAAAAGATGGAGGAGTTAAAAGGTATCTTCAACCTTACTGACAAAGATCTCAACCTTAATCTCGGTCCTTTGGGCGATCTTATGTAACCCATATCTACAAAAGTATTTCTCAAGAATTGATTCCGCAGTAACGTAAGGTCAGACATAAAAATATAAATCGTCCTTGATATAAGATTACGCGCAATTATTCGCTCGACGTATATTAATAACTGCTACAATATATCACTTTATCGCTCTGCTTCATTTCTTTTGATATCAATTTTATATTTTCTCATCCTTCTAATCAAAGCATATCTGCTTATCCCAAGTATCTCTGCTGCCATTACCTGATTATATTCGCATTCCTCAAGAGTTTTATGTATAGCATCTTCCTCATCAATTTTAGTATTGCTATCAGTTGTATTGGATATTTTGTTCACTACAGGTAATGGGAAATCACATATTTGTAGTGAATTCCCTTTAGAAAGTATGATAGCTCTTTCAGCAAGATTTCTTAATTCTCTTATATTCCCGGGAAAACTATATTTTTCAAGAGCGACAAAGACATCATCACCAATAGATTCTATCGGTTTGTTGATTTTTTCAGAGAACTCTTTTGTGAAATCGATAAACAATGGCCCGATATCTTCTATCCTTTCACGAAGAGGCGGAATATGTATATGTAATGTATTGAGTCTGTGAAGTAAATCAAGTCTGAATTTTTTTTCGTCAACCATTTTTTGCAAATCACAATTTGTCGCGGCTATCAGTCTGAATTTTGTTTGTATTTGTTTTGTATCTCCGACTCTGGTAATTGTTTTTTCCTCAATAGCCCGTAAAATCTTTGACTGCAAATTCAATGGCATATCAGCAATTTCATCCAGAAATAATGTCCCCTCATTGCATATTTCAAATAATCCTTTTTTATCTGAAATAGCACCAGTGAAAGCTCCTTTTTTATGTCCGAAAAATTCACTTTCAATCAAAGCGTCACTTATCGCACTGCAATTAATAGCTCCAAAATAATTGTCCTTTTGCTTGCTCATATAATGAATAAGTTTAGCAAAAATCTCTTTTCCTGTTCCACTTTCGCCCGTAATAAGTACATTTATATCTGAATATTCTGATGCTGTTTTAGCCAGTTCGTAGATTTCAATTATCTGTTTGCTTTTTCCGATACAATGGCGTCCTATTTTTGAAGCAATATCTGATGTTATCAGTGAGTACTTCTCTTCTGCATGCGCGAGGTTACGCTGCATTTTAAGATATTTTTGTGTTCGCTCTATAGCTATCTGTATATCTATATACCTCATGGGTTTACGTAAATAATCAAAAGCCCCCAGCCTTATGGAGTCGATTACCGTATCCATGTCACCATGTGCAGATACCATGATCACTTCGATACCAGGATACAACGATTTGACATTTTTTAAAATATCAAGTCCGTTTGTACCTGGCAAACGTACATCAAGAATGAGAAGATCAATATTATATTTGCTCAAAATAGCATAACCTTCTTCTGGCGTGTTTGCAGAAAAAGGAATAAAACCAGTGTTTTTCAGGTAATCACTGATCTCATTTGTAAAATCTATTTCATCGTCAAGTATTAGTACCTTTATCTGACTAATGTAATTATTCTGCATGTTCAGTTGCTATTTGACGGAAGAGTAATAATAATGCATGTTCCGTTCATTGGAACACTTTTTATTTTAATATCGCCATTCATCTCTTTTATAATGCCATAACTAATCGAAAGTCCAAGTCCTGTACCTTTTCCAGATTCTTTTGTTGTATAAAATGGATGCATTATATATTCGATATTGCTTTCACTTACACCTATCCCATTGTCTTCTACTGTTACTATTATCGAATTGTTTTTGTAAAATGATCTAACAAATATTTTCATTTCAAAGCCCGTATTATAGATTTGTTTCTTTTCTTCAAGAGCATCAATAGAGTTTTTGATTAAATTCAGAATTACCTGTTCGAATTTGTAAATGTTTCCAGTAACTGAGAATCGCTCTTCTTCAGCTTTGAAATCAAGTATTATAGATTTGTGCTTACACTGCTCGGATACCATCAAGAGAGCGTTTCGAATGCTTTTATTGATATTTATAACTGAAGATATATAATTATTATCTGTACTTGAAAAGGATCTGATGTTATCTATTATAGTCTGAATTCTTAATATGTTTTCAAATATTTTTTCGGATTTGATTTTAATTTCTTTTTCACATGCCCAATTATGTTTTGACGCATCCATCAAAATCTTATCAACGATTAATCCAATATTATTAATCGGTTGATAAATTTCATGTGCAATACCAGATGCCATTTCACCAAGACTTATTAATCTTTTGGCATGAAAAAGTTCGCTTTCAATTATTTTTCTTTGTGAAATATCACGAATAATCATCATATACGATGATGGAGCTCCATTATAATCCTGAATTAATGCCGCACTGATTTCTGCCGAATATACGGTATTGTTTTTCTTTTTTAGCACGATCTCTTTGTTTTGTATCAAACCTTCGCGTAATGTTACATCAAATATTTCATTGATTATTTTAATGTTATCTGAGTATACAATATTTGAAAAAGACATGCCTATAACATCAGCTTTATTATTGGCTCCAAATATTTCAAGACCAATATCAGAGACACTGCTGATAATTCCATCAAGATCAGTTGTTATAATGCTGTCAGGTGACGCTGCTATGAGAGTCTGGTATTGTTTGTCTAATTGTCTTCTTGATTTTTCTGCTTTATTGTTTTTGTTGGAGTCTGTAATAAAGACAGCTATAGAGTTGATATCTTCATTGATTCCATAAATAGGATATGCGGAAATATGATAGATATATTCTTCATTCCGATCTGTTTCATGAAGATTTGAATGAAACAGATCCTTGAAATGAACTGGTTCTCTTGTATAAAAGATAAGTTCAAATTTTGTTTTTCGTTCTTCCTGAAGTTGACGAGGAAAGAGAGAATGAAAGTTTTGTCCTATAACGCTTTTTGATTCTAATGAGTAGATATCGAGAAAATCTTTGTTTGCATCAAGAATTGTTCCATCGATTGCCAAAGAGCATAGTGGCTCCACAGCAGAATTCAAAAGAGATGTGAAATTGTGTGTATTGATGAGATGGGTAGTGTCATCATTTTTATATTCTGTAATATCAATACTTACACCCATATATCTTTTTACAAGTCCGTTTTCATCTTTTACAGGGAAACCGTGAGTCATCATTTGTCTTACGGTGCCATTTTGATCACAGATATTGTATATTGTTTCAAATGTATTTTCATTATGAATTGCATCCCGCATTGTCTTTTCTGTATTTATCCTTTCCATAGGAACAATGGCTTGTAACCAAGTCTGGTAGGAAGGGTTACTACTGTGCAAGTCAAGTCCATAAAGCATCCGTAATTTATCGGACCATATCATCTCTCCATTTTCAAGATTCCACTCCCAGTTACCGGTATTTATGGTTTTCATGGGAGTCAACACGATGACAAAGTACCCTTTCTGGTGGCTGTATGCTGTAATATCAAGCCATTTATCCAATGTGTTTATATATAAATCGAATCTTTCTGCAATTCCATTCAGTGATACACGCCCAACTTTTTCAAATAGTTCCGGATTAGATATGCTTATACCCGGAATATGCATAGATATACTTTGTCCCTCAATGATTTGTAATCCTGTTAATCTTTTGAAATTCAGATTTACCACTTCAGGAATGAAATCTACTGGACAATTATCTTTAAATATCATTCTGCAATAAGCAAAACCATTCAAATGATTATTGAAGAGGTTCCGGTAACGTACTCTTTCAACAAGAAGCTCTTTTTCTGTTAAAATGAGGTTTGTAATGTCCATAATGAACATCAGCAGCTTTGTTATTTCACCATCGCTATTTGGGATAGGGTAGACAGTATGGCGGTATATACGCCCATGAGATTCTTTTTCGTAAAAGATACGTTCGCCAGTAAAAAGAACCTCCGCAATTACGTTCCTCTGTTCAAGAGCAAGTTCAATAGAGATAGAATCAAAAATATTCGAGCCTGGAGTTATTTCAGAGTGATTGTTTAATTGAGTTTTGAATGCATTATTAGCTAAAATGATTCCGCCATCGGGATCAAGAAGAAGCATTGGTTGAGGAAAGACATTAAACAGTCTGTTGAACGATTGATCCTCCTCCTTTTTGTCCATTGCTGCCAACAGTAACTCTTCGGCGGAATGGGTTTCTGCCATTTCAAGCAGGCGAAGACGGAATGCGGTCAGTGATTCGTATCTCTTGCGTTCAGAAATATCATGAATAATTGAATAGAGAAGGATTTTACCATGAATTTCAATTGCATTACTGAAAATATCGACTTCTCGCAATGACCCGTCAGCTTTGCGATGGCGAAAAGAAAACTGGTTTTGTGTCTTCAAGACGCTTTTCGCCATCTCTGCTTTAATTTTATCAGGAGACAGGGTGCTGATTTGCTGCATATGCATTTGGCGTAGTTCATCGATTGACCAGCCATAAAAAATTGCAGAGGCGTTATTGGCATCAACGATATAGCCTGTTTCGGGATCGATGATTAACATAGGTGCTGAATGGTTCTCAAACAGTTTTCTGAACCGTTCTTCGCTCTCCTTCTGAGCCTCTTCAGCTATTTTTCGTTGTGTGATGTCATCAATTATAGAGACGAAGTAGCCTTTTTGAGGGCAGTAAACTGTCAGGTCAAACCATGACCTCAATGGTTCCAGATACAATTCAAACCGATTAGAAATTCCTGTCTGGGCTACGGTTATATGTTTCTCGATAAATTCAGGAAAGGTGTTGTTGATGCCGGGAAAGACCTCGGTCGCTCTCTTTCCAACAACGTTTTTCAGGCCGGTCATTTTCTCATAACCGGAATTGACTTCCTCATGGATAAAATCAACAGGAACTCCTTCTTCGAATATTACGCGGCAGTAAGCATACCCATTTTGCATGTAGTCAATAAGGTTGCGATGATGGGTATTGCTGGCAGCGAGTGCATCCCTTGTCTCTTTAAGCTCAGAGTAGGAGTTATCGGCGTTATTGTCTGTATATATTACGGGCATATGGGCTCTTTTGTTGAACAGAACCTTCTCTTCAGTGGTAAGCGCATTGCACTTCGATCTCTCCCTTCAACATACGAAAATTTCATCTAAAAATTTTACAAGAGGGGGAGATGGAATGGTGGCGACAAAAGTGATATTCTTCATTCTGATTTGAGTAACAAATTGCCTGACCTATTTCAAACATAAGTATTCAAGAGAAATATCTCTTGCCAGTTATTCATCATATCCTCATGGTTTGATCTTCTTAACAAGAGGGATGAAGAAGTGTTGAGCGGATTTTATCCAGCGCATGCTGCATATCTTCCGGCATGGGCGCCGTGAAGGAGAGTGGTTCATGGCTTATTGGCTGATGAAAAGAGAGCGTTTCGGCATGTAAAGCTTGACGCGGTAGTAGTTCGAGGAGGTTTTTAACGAAACTTTCACTTTTACTGAAAGGGAGTGTGCGCAAGATGGTTCCGCCATAGGTAACATCTCCGAGAATCTGATGACCAAGGTGCTGCAAGTGAGCCCTGATCTGGTGGGTTCGTCCTGTATGCAGCCTAAGCGAAAGCAGCGAAAACCATTGGAGATTTTCCATTACGGAATAATCGGTGATCGCAGTTTTTCCATACTCTCCTTCAAAAGGAAAGTTTGCCATCACTTTTCGGTCTTTTTTTGAGCGTCCGATATTGGTTGTTATGGTGCCTGCTGCTGGATCGGGAACTCCCCATACGATGGCCTTGTAGACTTTTATCACTTTTCTCTCAGCGAACTGGCGGGCAAGACGATGCAGCGCAATCGGATTTTTGGCAACAATGATAAGTCCCGAGGTGTTTTTGTCGAGCCGATGTACGATTCCTGGTCGTAGCTCAGCTTGGTCAAGCTCCTCTGCATCCATGCCAATGTGGTGCAGAATAGCGTTTGCCAGTGTTCCTGTCCAGTTCCCGAATGCAGGATGGACTACCATACCAGCTTTTTTGTTGACGACCATCAGATCACAATCCTCGTATATGATCTCAATGGGTATATTTTCCGCTGTGAGCTCCGGTGCTGGTGGCCGCAGAAAAGTCATCTCAATAACATCGCATGATTTAATGCGATAATTCGATTTTACCCTATTTTCATTGACCAGCACACGACCCTCTTCAATAGCTTCCTGTACCTTGTTGCGTGTTGCGTTTTCAACCTGCTGTGTCAGGTATTGGTCAATACGCATCGGGATTTGTACCCGACTTACCTGCAAGGTGAGTTTTTTGGGCTCAAGAGGTGGTTCACCTCGTTGTTCCGATTCGTTTTTTTGTGGCTGATTTTGCATTTTGCGATACTTGAACACTACGGGTGATAAACTACGGGGTCAGTATAACAAAACCACACCATATCTTTTTATGCATTCCATGCAACAGTTGCCTGAAGGGCCCGGTCGTAACGTTGATGTTGCCGTTATCGGTTCAGGACCAGGAGGTTATGAAGCTGCGCTTCGAGCGGCAAAGGCCGGAATGAAGGTATGCCTCATTGAGAAAGGCGCATTGGGTGGTGTGTGCGTGAACTGGGGTTGTATTCCAACAAAAGCTCTTTTGCGGAGCGCAGAGGTGTTCGATCTTTTTAAAAAAGCTGGTTCCTACGGTCTCAAGGTTCAAGCCTCTGGAATTGACCTTGCCGAAGCGGTTAAACGCAGCCGCAGTGTGGTACAGAAACTGTCGAAAGGGATCGCTTTTATTCTGCGTCGGGCGCAGGTTGAGGTGATCCAGGGGGAGGCGTTGTTCAGCGGTGTACACACACTTGATATTTTTCGCGATGGGGTGTGTGTTGAAACCGTTCAGTCAAACCATATCATTATTGCATCAGGAGCGCGCTCGCGACAACTTCCTGGGTTGGAGCCGGATGGCAGGCACATTATCACCAGCAGGGAAGCGTTGGCCATGAAGTCAGTTCCTTCATCCATGATGGTATTGGGAGGTGGTGCTATTGGTGTTGAAATGGCCTGGTTTTATGCGATGGCTGGTACTACTGTTACACTTGTAGAAATGATGCCACGTCTCTTGCCATTTGAAGATGGGGAGATTTCGGAAGCTCTGAAGCGCTCGTTTGAGAAGGCAGGGATCAGGGTGGTCACCGGAGCGAAGCTGGAAGGTGTTGTTGTATCAGAAGATCGGGTGAACGGACTTCTTGTTGTTGATGGAGAAGAGTCGCAACCGATAAGTGCAGAGTTGTTGCTGGTCGCTGTCGGAGTGACCGGTAATTGTGACGGACTTGGTCTGGAACATGCTGGCGTGGAGAGGTCACGGGGTTTCATTGTGACGGATGCTGCCTGCAGGACGTCAGTCAGCAATATTTTTGCTATAGGAGATGTGCGTGGAGGGATGCTGCTTGCCCACAAGGCGTCGGCTGAAGCTGCCATTGCTGTTGATTCAATAGCAGGAAAGGCTCCCCATCTGCTTGATGAGAGCATGATTCCGCGATGTGTTTACGCAGAACCATCGGTTGCAAGTGTCGGACTGAGTGAGGAGCAGGCTATTGAGCAGGGTTACATGGTAATGGTTGGACGCTCCCTCTTTGCTGCATCAGGCAAGGCGAATGCCTATGGTAATCTTGAGGGAGTGGTGAAGCTGCTCTTTAACGCTGTAGATGGTCGTTTGCTTGGAGCGCATGTTTTGGGACATGGAGCGGTTGAGTTGATTGGAGAGATCACGCTGGCACGTCGGCTTGAGGTCACTGCCGAACTGCTTGCCAGCACGGTTCATGCCCATCCGACCCTTTCGGAAACAATTAAAGAGGCAGCAGAAAATGCTCTGCAGGAGCGACGTTTTTGAAAACCATTTTCTATTGTCTTTCTAAAAGCATAAATTCAGTTTCATTTATTTAGCTCATAAAACAGTAAACCTTTTCCAGTGAATGATTTCAATGTTCACGGCGAAACAGGTATCAACTAAAAGATCAACTATGACTCAGACTGAAACGGCTGCGAAAAAAACTGCTGCAAAGAAGCCTGCTGCGGTAAAGGCTAAGGCGAGTTCAACGGTCACAACTACTCCTGAACTCAAAAAAGCAGTTAAGCCTGCTGCAAAAAAGAAGTCTGGACAAGCCTTTCCTTTTACAGCAATTGTCGGTCAGGAGGAAATGAAGCTCAGTCTGATCCTCAATATCATTGACCCGAGAATCGGAGGTGTGCTCGTCATGGGACACAGGGGTACCGGAAAAAGTACCACGGTCAGAGCGCTTGCTGAAGTGCTTCCACTGATTGAACGGGTTGAGGGTGATACATACAATCGTACCGTCGATCAATATGTTGAAGGTGAGGAGGCAAAAAAGGGCCATAAGGCTATTGATCCGTCATCGCTCAAAATCGAAAAAATTCCTGTACCAGTTGTAGATCTTCCGCTTGGTGCTACAGAAGACCGTGTCTGCGGTACCATTGATATTGAGCAAGCGCTTACCAGCGGCGTAAAAGCATTTGAACCAGGCCTGCTTGCCCAGGCGAATCGCGGATTTCTCTATATTGATGAGGTCAACCTGCTTGATGACCATCTTGTTGACGTGCTGCTTGATGTTGCTGCGAGTGGTCAAAACGTGGTTGAACGTGAAGGTATCAGTATTCGCCATCCAGCCCGTTTTGTGCTTGTTGGTTCCGGTAACCCGGAAGAGGGCGAACTTCGTCCCCAGCTTCTTGACCGTTTTGGTCTGCATGCCCGTATCATTACGATTCTTGATATTGCAAAACGAGTCGATATTGTCAAGCGCCGTCGTGATTTTGATGAAGATCCGGATGCATTTATGAAAAAGTACGGTCGTGACCAGCAGAAGCTCCAGAAAAAGATTCAGACAGCCAAAGAGCTGCTTTCGTCAGTGACCATGGATGACAGTGTGCTTACCGATATTGCAAAGCTCTGTATGAACCTTGGTATTGATGGTCACCGTGGTGAACTTACCATTACCCGTACCGCTTTTGCCCATGCAGCATTCCTTGGTGAAACAGTAGTGACCATGAAGCATGTCAAGGATATCGCAGGCCTCTGTCTGCGTCACCGTCTGCGCAAGGATCCTCTTGAGACCCTTGATGCCGGTGAAAAAATTGATCGTGAACTCGCTAAAATCCTCGGAGAAGCGGAAGCAGTATAATGATAGCTTTTACCGATATCGTAGGGATGGATCTGGCCAAGCAGGCGCTCATGCTGCTGGCCGTTGATTCTGAACTTGGCGGTGTTGTTATTCCTTCGGCCGTGGGGTCGGGAAAGTCGACGCTCGCCAGGGCATTTGCTGATATTCTTCCCGAAGGGACACCCTTCGTGGAACTTCCTCTAAACGTAACTGAAGATCGTTTGATCGGTGGCGTTGATCTGGAGGCAACCCTTGCAACAGGAGTGCGCGTTGTCCAGCATGGTGTGCTCTCGAAGGCACATGGCGGGGTGCTCTATGTCGACTCCATCAGCCTTCTCGACAGTTCGGCGGTATCGCACATCATGGATGCCATTTCGCGCGGCGAAGTTCTTGTCGAGCGCGAAGGCCTCAGTGAGGTGCATCCAGCAAAGTTTATGCTGGTGGGCACCTATGATCCTACTGATGGCGAAGTTCGCATGGGACTTCTCGACCGCATCGGAATTATTGTACCCTTTACGGCACAGAATGATTATCGGGCGCGCAAGAAAATTGTCAATATCGTACTTGGCAAGAGGGATGAGGAAGATACCCGTGACGAGTTGAAGATGCTTGCCGGTTTTATCCAGGCTGCCCGTGAACAACTGCCGCATGTTTCGATAACAGATGAGCAGATTCGGGCGCTTATCCAGACTGCCATCAGCTTGGGGGTTGAGGGAAACCGTGTTGATATTTTCACCGTTCGTGCTGCAATAGCCGCAGCCGCTCTCGCACAGCGCAGCGATGTTGAGGAGGAAGATATGAAACAGGCCATCAAGCTGGTGCTCATTCCTCGTGCGACCCGTATGCCTGAACGTGAAGCGGAATCCAACGAAGCGCCTCCCGAAGAGGAACCGCCTCCACAGGAAGAGCCGGAATCTGAAGATGAAGAGGCCCAGGCGGACACACCGGATGCGGAAGCTGAAGAGGAGCAGAAAGAGACTCCCGACATGATCGAGGAGCTGATGATGGATGCTATTGAGATGGAGTTGCCTGATAATATTCTCAACATCTCTCTGGCATCAAAAAAGAAAACTACTACCGGCAGCCGTGGCGAAGCGCTCAACAACAAGCGTGGCCGTTTTGTACGGGCTCAGCCCGGTGAGATGCGCACCAATAAAGTTGCGCTTATTCCGACACTTATTTCCGCAGCGCCCTGGCAGGAGACCCGGAGGCGTGACAGCAAGATGGCAGGGCGGTCTAAAACAGCCTTGCTTATTACCAAGGATGATGTGAAGATCAAGCGCTTCCGAGACAAGTCAGGAACGCTCTTTATCTTCATGGTCGATGCCTCAGGCTCCATGGCATTGAACCGTATGCGCCAGGCAAAGGGTGCTGTAGCCAGTCTTTTGCAGAATGCCTATGTGCATCGCGACCAGGTTGCCCTGATATCGTTTCGCGGAAAGCAGGCTCAGGTGTTGCTTCCTCCCTCACAGAGTGTTGACCGTGCAAAACGGGAGCTTGATGTTCTTCCTACAGGTGGTGGAACACCTCTCGCCTCTGCACTCTATCTTGGCTGGGAGACGGCCAAACAGGCGCGTACCAAAGGTATTTCACAGATCATGTTTGTGCTGATTACTGATGGACGTGGAAATATCGGGCTGCAGGCTACCTTTGATCCACTTGCGGAAAAAGCTTCCAAAGAGGCGCTTGAAAAGGAGATTGAAGCCCTTTCGCTCTCTATCCAGGCCGATGGTGTTGCATCTATTGTTATTGATACCCAGATGAACTATCTATCGCGGGGCGAAGCGCCCAAGCTTGCCCAGAAGCTCGGGGGACGTTATTTTTACCTGCCGAATGCCAAAGCAGAACAGATCGTTGAGGCTGCATTGAGCTTTTAATTCCCAAAGACCTTTCTGCCTTATTTTGCGGAAAGGTCTTTTTGTGGAATAATTACCTTCCTTTACTTACATTAGGGGTACAGTTGGAACCCAAATATATACGTTTTCGATATATATGCGGGACTTGTTTTGTATATTAGCCATATATATTGGCTTTGTTATGTACAATGACACTCTAATGTCTATCTACTCCTAACATCATGTCTAATCGCCGTAAAATTGTTGCTATTGTTGGTCTTGAGCAGTATAACGCTGGTCTCTGGAAAAAGATCAAGGGGCTTCTTTCCAGCGAAGCCGAATTAACCCAGTTGAGTGATGTTGATCTTGAAAAAAAGCATCCTGAAGCGGCCAGGGCAATTCAGGAGGCGGACTGTGTTTTCATGAGCATGATCAATTTCAAGGAGCAGATCGACTGGTTCAAGAAACAGCTTGATCAATCGAGTAACGAAAAGACCATCTTTATTTTTGAGTCCATGCCTGAAGCGATGGCATTGACCAAGGTAGGGAATTATTCGGTAGGAGATGGAAAGGCTGGCATGCCGGATATGGTTAAAAAAGTGGCGAAAATGCTGGTGAAGGGTCGTGATGAGGATGCCCTCTATGGTTATATGAAGCTCATGAAGATCATGCGCACCATTCTTCCCCTTGTGCCAAGCAAAGCCAAGGATTTCAAGAACTGGCTGATGGTTTACTCCTACTGGATGCAGCCGACAGCAGAGAATATCGCCAATATGTTCCGGCTTATTCTGCGGGAATATTTTAACGAAAAGGTTACTGTCGGGGCGATTGTTGATGTTCCGAATATGGGGATTTATCATCCTGATGCACCAGCCTATTTTACGGATGTCAAGAGCTATAAAAACTGGTTAAAAAAGCGTGGGATCAATATTGACAAGGGCCAGAAAATTGGTCTTTTATTTTTTCGTAAACACCTGCTGCAGGAAAAAACCTATATCGATAACACGATTCGCGTGCTCGAAAAACGGGGTATTCATCTGTTCCCATCCTTTGTGATGGGTGTGGAGGGACATGTTCTGGTGCGGGACTGGCTTGTCAAGGAAAATATCGATCTTCTGGTTAATATGATGGGTTTTGGCCTCGTAGGAGGCCCTGCCGGATCGACTAAGCCTGGCACGGCTGCTGAGGCGCGTCACGAAATCATGACAAAACTTGACGTCCCCTACATTGTTGCTCAGCCACTTCTGACCCAGGGATTTGAATCCTGGAAAGAGCTTGGTGTCTCTCCCATGCAGATGACCTTTACCTACGCCATTCCTGAGATGGATGGTGCGATCTGTCCGGTTATTCTTGGAGCATTGCAGGATGGCAAAATAGAGACGGTTCCTGAGCGCATTGACCGGCTTGCTGGCGTTGTCAGTCAGTGGCTTCGCTTGCGTGCAACGGCCAACAGGGATAAAAAAGTTGCGTTTATTGTCTACGATTATCCTCCCGGCCTCGGCAAAAAAGCCAGTGCGGCGCTGCTTGATGTTCCCAGAACGCTTTTGGCCGCCTTGCAACGGTTGAAAAAAGAGGGCTACAATGTTGGCCAGCTTCCCGAAACGGCTGATGCGCTCTTTACAGCCCTTGATCAGGCAACCGATCACCAGATTAAACAGCATCAGCCGGATGCCCTGAAAGTTAATTATGAGACTTTCAAAACGCTGACCTCCTCAAGGGAGCGCGAACGTATTGAGGAGCGGTGGCAGAAATTTCCTGGAGAAATTGTGCCGATCGGTGAAAACGATGTTTTTATCGGAGGCATACGGTTTGGCAATATTTTTGTCGGTGTTCAGCCACGAATTGGTGTGCAGGGCGATCCCATGCGCTTGCTTTTCGACAAGGCCAATACACCGCACCATCAGTATATCGCATTCTATCGCTGGATAAGCCGGGAGTTTCAGGCTCACGCCATGGTTCATGTAGGAATGCATGGATCGGTCGAGTGGATGCCGGGACTTCAGACAGGTCTTACCGGCGATTGTTGGCCGGATGCTCTTCTTGGAGAGGTTCCGCATATCTACATCTATCCGGTGAACAATCCCAGTGAATCCACCATTGCCAAGCGGCGCGGATTGGCTACCATGGTTTCCCATGTTGTACCACCGCTCTCTCGTGCCGGCCTCTACAAGGAGCTTCCTGCATTGAAAGAGTTGCTTGTCGATTTCCGGGAGAGAAATTTTTCAGCTTCAGCCTCAGCTTCTCCGAGTGGGGAGGTCGATGCTTCTGGTTTTGAAGAGGCCATTATGCAGAAAGCTGAACTGCTCAATCTGACCGATGATTGTCCCCGTCGTGAGAGCGAAGGGTTCACTGATTATGTCAGCAGGCTCTATATCTATATCAGCGAACTTGAAAACCGGCTGATTTCCAACTCCCTTCATGTTTTCGGTGAGGCGAGTCCTCTTGAAGCGCAGATCATCACCGTCACGGAAACCCTTAAAAACCGGGATGAAGAGGCAAAAACTCTGCCGACTCTTCTTATGAGCGCTTCGGGGAAGAATGGACACTTCAGCAGCTATGCTGAATTGACCAGTCGCTCAAGAAAGGGAGACGAAGAGGCTATCCGCCTGCGTGAGTGGGTCGATACGGCGTGCCGTGATTTTGTCCAGCAGGTGTTGTTTGACCGTAAAAATGCAGCAGGAGCCTTTTCTTCGATAACAGGAGGATCGCGCATTCCGGCTGATTATATCCCCTTTGTTGAACAGTTGATGAGGGAGGGCTCAATGCTCCTTGTTGCGCTTCGCGACAATACCGGTGAGCTTGATTCCCTGATGAAGGTACTCAATGGCCGTTATATCTCTTCCGGTCCAGGAGGTGACCTGGTGCGGGACGGTATCAATGTACTTCCTTCGGGTCGCAATATTCACTCTATCGATCCATGGAGAATTCCCTCGGTACTTGCTTTCAAGCGGGGGACGCTGATTGCTGACAGTATTGTTAAAAAGCATCTTGAGGAAAATGGTGGAGAGTATCCTGAAACCATCGCCCAGGTGCTCTGGGGTCTCGACACCATTAAAACCAAGGGTGAAGCCGTAGCCGTTGTGATCAGGTTGCTCGGGGGGGAGCCATCCTATGATGCTTTTGGTAAAATCAGTCACTACAGTTTGGTGCCGCTTGACAGGCTCCGCCGTCCACGGATTGATGTGCTCATGCAGCTCAGCCCGATTTTCCGTGATGCTTTCGGCCTTCTCATGGATCAGCTCGACCGACTTGTCAAGGATGCAGCCAAAGCTGATGAGCCTGTGGAGATGAACTATGTTAAAAAACATGTCGATGAGGCGCTTGCCTCTGGTATGGAGTTTGAGACGGCGACCGCCCGCCAGTTTACCCAGGCGCCGGGCGCTTATGGTACCTATGTTGATGATATGATTGAGGACTCGGCATGGGAATCAGAAAATGATCTTGATGACCTCTTTATCCGTCGCAACAGTAGTGCTTACGGTGGAGGCAGGAAAGGGGAGAATGAGTCGGCTATTCTGCAGAAATTGCTCGGTTCGGTTGACCGGGTTGTGCACCAGGTTGACTCTACCGAATTTGGTATCTCCGATATCGATCATTACTTCTCTTCTTCCGGTTCCCTGCAGCTTGCCGCTCGCCGCCGCAATACGAAACCAGGTGATGTCAAGCTCAACTACGTAGAATCGTTTACCTCCGACATCAAGGTTGATGATGCTGAAAAATCGCTCCGTATTGAGTACCGTTCAAAACTGCTCAACCCGAAGTGGTTTGAGGGAATGCTCAAGCATGGTCATAGCGGCGCTGGTGAAATCAGCAACCGCGTCACCTACATGCTTGGCTGGGATGCCGTAACCAAGAGCGTTGATGACTGGGTCTACAAAAAAACAGCCGAAACCTATGCGCTCGACCCTGAAATGAGGGAGCGGCTTGCAACGCTTAATCCGCAGGCGATCAAAAACATTGTCGGGCGAATGCTTGAAGCGCATGGTCGTGGCATGTGGAAAGCCGACCAGAACATGATTGATGAGTTGCAGGAGATCTACGCCGATCTCGAGGACCGCCTGGAAGGCCTGACCGACGACGAGTAACTGAATTAGGAATGAGGTTAGGGCGGGCTCATAAATTTAACAACCGGTTTCAGCCGTGGCGGTGATTATTGTTTGCCGATCCGCTTCGGCTGCAAGCCAAAGTTAGCCAGACCTTTTTTGTTGGTTGTGGTCGGGGATGTGGTTGCTTGTTCTTGATCAAGTCATGAAGCCCCTCAGTTCATCTTCATTTGGTATGAGCGACTGAAAGGGAGTTAACTTCGACTCACGTACCTCTGCAGCGATTTCTGCATCGGCAAGAAGCGTTCGAACCTCAGCCAATCGGCTTGCAGGTGCAAAGGGGCTGACAACAACTTCAGTGATCAAGGAACCGACATTGATTTCGCGACGAATCCCTTCCGGCAGCGTCGGGGGCGGCGAGTATATAGGTCGATCGTGAGGCCGATTGTCTTTGTCGTAGTGACGATTCATGTTGTCGCCGGTATCGGTCAACCAGATCATGGCTCGAACTTCTCGTTCAAGCGAATACTTTTCCCGTTTGGTGGTCATGAATTGAATGACGTTCCAGCCCGTCAGATGCTTAGTGCCGTATCTGATTAGACCGACCATTACCTTGTCATCCAGCGGATGAAGCACTTGTTTGAGGAGGTCGTATCTCGATACGATTGCAACACCATCTTTTCCATATCGCCTCCACATCATTGCCGTTTCACCGATGTCCAAGTGCCAGCAGTTCACGTAGAACGATTGACGGACTTGGGCCAGATAGCCGATTGCGTGATCGCGCTCTTGGATATCGTTCAGGTCATAAGGGTTGAGGTTCAGGGCGTGTTGAACATACTCAAAGGGAGGCAGCCCCTCGTCTTGGTCTTCGAATTTATCGGAGCGACATAAATAAAGTTGTCTATTCTGGACGAGGTCCCGCAGCTTGCAGAATTCAACGTATCGCCAAACGGGCGACTTTGGATCCGTTGGCTCTTGGTTGTCTATGAAAGTTTCTACTGACATTACTTCACCACACCAACCACACTGAAAGCAATTAACATTGGTTCATTGAACGTTTTTATTCATAATGAGTCCACATGCGATACACCTTAATGATCTTGGCCTCTTCAATAACTTCGTAGACAAGGCGATGTTGTTTGTTAATCCTTCTACTGATCAATCCCTTCATATCACCCTTTAAATATTCAAACTCAGGCGGATATTTGTAGGGATTATCCTTGATAATATTTATTAATTGAAGCACTTTTTTCTTCAAACCACTCGCCCCAAGTTTTTTTGCATCCTTTTGAGCCTGGGTCATGAAGAGTATGGTGTACATCACCACTCCAGTTTATCAAGTGTCACTCCACCTTCTTGAGGCTCTTGTTGGGCATCATGAATGCTTTGAACCATGCCGTTAATGTTTCTGAGATATTCATCATCACTAACATATTCGGATTGTTCAAGTATTTTTATCTCGTTCGTCGAGAAGTGCTCAAGTAACCAGGTGAATTTTTCGTTAACGCTATCATCAATTTTCAGTGTCACGGTTTTCATGGTATTCTCCGATATTGATTGCCGACTACCGTAGCCAGCTGATTTTATCCTGACAGAGGGTTAAGTTCAAGGATCTAAGCTATCGGTTTATAACGATCACTCTAAACCAGCCATGAACAAGCAACAAGTTCCCTTGCTCTATTGATGTATTTTCCGAAAAAGGAATACGGTAAAGGTACAGAAAGTTTCTGTAAAACAAAGAGGGGTGTGCCAGATGGAGAGGCTGGGAGCCTCTCCAAAGATGAAAATTTCTGGCTTTCTCTACATCGAAGTAGAATAATTCGGCGCTTCCTTGGTGATCTTGACATCATGCGGGTGGCTCTCCCTGAGGCCAGCCGAGGTGATGCGTACAAAACGGGTGTTGGTTTTCAGCTCCTCAATGCAGGAGACTCCGCAGTAACCCATCGCCGATTTCAATCCTCCGATAAGCTGGTACACTACCTCATCAAGCAGCCCTTTTGCCGGGATACGACCCTCAATTCCCTCGGGCACATATTTCTTCGACTCACTTGACGCGTCCTGGAAATAGCGGTCGCTGCTTCCATCAGGTTCCGACATGGCTCCGAGAGAACCCATGCCACGATAGGTTTTGAATTTCCTTCCCTCATAGAGAATCGTCTCTCCCGGACTTTCGTCGGTTCCGGCAAAAATACTTCCAATCATGACGGAATCTGCTCCTGCAGCGAGAGCTTTGGCAATATCGCCGCTGTATTTGACGCCACCATCTGCAATGATTGGTGTATTGGTTTTTGCCGCTTCCTCCGCACAGTTGATAATTGCAGTCAACTGAGGCATGCCGACACCGGCCACAATGCGGGTGGTGCAGATACTGCCAGGACCGATACCAACTTTTACGCAGTCGGCGCCAGCTTCGATAAGGTCTCTAACCGCTTCAGACGTAGCAACATTGCCAGCGATGACCTGCAGCTCAGGCCAGGATCCCTTGATGCTCTTGACCATTTCAAGCACAGCCCTGCTGTGACCGTGAGCGGTATCAACCGCAACTACATCGACACCCGCATCAACCAGGGCTCTGACCCTTTCAGGTGTATTGGCACTGATACCAACAGCAGCGCCTACCCTCAAGTGCCCCTGATTGTCTTTGCACGCATTGGGGAACTGTTTCCGTTGCTGAATATCCTTGAAGGTAATCAACCCTTTAAGGTTTCCGTCACTATCGGTAATGAGCAGTTTTTCGATCTTGTTGGAAAGCAGAATTTCTTCGGCTTTTTGAAGATCAACATCCTCACGAGCGGTAATGAGGTTCTTGCTGGTCATGATGTTTCTGATTTTTGCATCGGGCTCCGGTTTGATGCGAAGATCCCTGTTGGTGACGATGCCTTTAAGTTTTCTGTCTGAGCTGCCTTCACATTCCGGGCGTGCGATGACCGGGATGCCTGAAATGGAGTGGCGAAGCATGAGATCAAGTGCATCCTGCATTGTGGCATCTTCATACAGGGTAAACGGATTACGGATGATACCGCTTTCATATCGTTTAACTTTGGCGACTTCACGTGCCTGCGTCTCAATAGTCAGGTTCTTGTGGATAATACCGATACCACCAGCACGAGCCAGGGCAATAGCAAGCCCCGATTCTGTCACTGTGTCCATTGCTGCACTTACCAGCGGTATCTTAAGTGTAATAGTCTTGGTGAGTCGGCTTTCAGTTGTTGTTTCCTTTGGAAGAATACAGGAGTAAGCCGGGATAAGAAGAACATCGTCAAACGTCAGTGCTTCATAGAGAATCTTCTTCATGGGCATGGGCAGGATTAAGGGATTGCTGCAAAATCAATTTTGCCAATTTACAAAAAGTGAGCAAAGAATGACAATGTTAATCACTATTAACAACCCTGTGATAAACAGGCGGTAAGGAGGAGCAAGGTTGATAACGCAATGGGTTAAAAAGCCCATCAGAAAGAGAATAGTTTTGAAAATTAAAAATAGAATGTAAATTACAGGCCATTTATTATCGGGGAGAGGTCGCATAGTTGGTCTAGTGCGCTCGCCTGGAAAGCGGGTAGGGTGTTACAGCCCTCGAGGGTTCGAATCCCTCCCTCTCCGCCAGGAAAATTGCTGAATAATTTGTAAACCTTTTTTTTTGAAAGTTTTCGAAAGGATTTACTATCTTCAGTCCTGTTCTTTTCGCAGATAATGGAGGATTTGCCTAATTGGTAAGGCAGCAGTCTTGAAAACTGCCGGGTTCACGCCCATGGGGGTTCGAGTCCCTCATCCTCCGCAGCATCACCCTGGAGAGGTGGCCGAGCGGCTGAAGGCACCGGTTTGCTAAACCGACATAGTTCTTATAGGGCTATCGAGGGTTCGAATCCCTCCCTCTCCGCATCAAACCCCGCTTAAGCGGGGTTTGTGCATTTTGCTATCTGACTTCCGTTGCGGGACGGCACTGAAATTGGGACACTATGAAGAATCTTTCTGACATCGTGGTGCTTTTTGTTGATGATGAAGCTGATATTCTCAGTTCTTTAAACCGTTTTCTTCGTAAAGAGCCTTACCAGAAATTCTTCGCAGAAACCACAGTAAAAGCTCTTGAGTTGCTTGAATGCCATGATGTTGCTATTGTTATTTCAGATTTCAATATGCCGGACATGAACGGCCTGGAACTCATAAACCTGGTCAAACAGCGTCATCCTGAAATTGTTCCCCTTATTATTTCCGGTCATGAAAGTGTTGGGAAGATTATAGAATCCTCTCATCCCCGCACTATTTTTCGTTTCATCACAAAACCGGTTGAACCGATAACGTTAAGAAAGGTTATCAATGACGCTATTCACTTCTACCGTTATGAGGCCGGAGAGAATACAGAGTCCCTGCTGACAAAAACTGTGTGAGGTATTTTAGGGACTCAGTTTGTGGGTGTAAGGCAGCAGAGCATTCCATGCCGGAGGTGGTGGGGGTGAGCAGTGGCTTCAAAACGGATAAAAATTGAGAATCTGTGCGGAAGAGCCTTATTTTATGGTGCTCGTCACTTATATTCATAGCGATGTTCGAGGCTGAATTTGCAGGTTCTTCATGGAGGTTCACTCTCCATAAGTGGTCTGCTTAACAGCTTGTTCCCATAAAACAGATTAAATATGATGGGCAGGAGAGTGCTTCTCTGTTTTGGTTTACAGAGTATTGATGCCCTTTTAACATTAAAGACAGTATGATTTTACCGATCAATATCTATAGTGACGATATTCTTCGATTGAAAGCAAAGCCACTGAAGGGCGTTGACAGTGCAATTGAAGAGCTGATAGCCTCCATGTTCGAGTCAATGCGTAATGCTTCGGGTATTGGTTTGGCTGCGCCCCAGGTCGGGCGGTCGATTCGATTGCTGGTGCTTGACGTCTCATGTGTGAGCAAGTGTGAGCATGAAAAACCGATGGTGGTGATTAATCCTCATATTCTTTCGGTCAGGGGCCACAATGATATGGAAGAGGGCTGCCTGAGTGTTCCTGGTGTTCAGGGCTATGTTGTCCGCCCGGCGGCGATTACTCTGAAATATCGTGACGAGCATTTTGCAGAGCGGACTGGTGAGTTTTCCGGTATGGTTGCCAGAGTGATTCAGCATGAGATTGATCATCTTGACGGGACTCTTTTTGTCGACAGGATGGAGAAACGAGATCGTAAAAAGATCCAGAAAGAGCTTACTGCTTTGGCTTCAGGAATTGTTGATACAGAGTACCCTGTTGTTGAACGTGAAGTTGTTCCGATAGCAAAACCCACATGAGTATTATGACGCGGATTATTTTTATGGGGACGCCGGAATTTGCTGTTCCCTCGTTGCAGGCTCTTGCGGCTGAGAAGGACACGTTTGAGATTGTGCTTGTTGTTACCGGATCGGACAAGCCGCGCCGCAGCAAACATGCTGATGCGGAGCCCTCTCCGGTCAAAGTGGCCGCTCGGGCTCTTGCGCTTCCGGTTTATGAGGTTGATGATGTCACCCATCCGGATTTTGCGGATACGGTTGCCTCATGCAAGGCAGATGTCATTGTTGTGGCCGCTTTTCGCATTCTGCCTCCTGCGATCTATGAGCAGGCCGCTCTCGGTGCCTTTAACCTTCACGCCTCACTGCTCCCGGCATATCGGGGTGCTGCGCCCATCAATTGGTCCATAATCAGGGGAGAGCGCGAAACCGGTGTTACGACATTCTTTTTGCAGCAGCGTGTCGATACGGGCAATATTATTTTGCAGGAAAGAACGCCAATAGCGCCCAATGAAAATGCGACCGATCTTGCCAGCCGCCTCGCCTTGATTGGCGCGCAAGTTGTTGTTGATACCGTGCATCTGATTGCTTCCCGCAGTGTAGTGGTATCAGGCCAGGATGAAGCACTCGCTTCAAGAGCGCCCAAGCTCACTCGTGACAATACGCGCATTTGCTGGTCGCAGCCTGTTGCAGATATGCATAATTTTATCAGGGGTCTTGCCCTGAAGCCTGCGGCATGGACTACCTTCAAGGGTAAAACCATGAAGATATTCCGGGCCGTTCCGGCAGAGCTCTCACTTGAAACCCTCTGCACAGCATCTCCTGGCACGCTTTATGTCGATCAGGGGAGGCTCTGTGCAAAAGGCTCCGATGGCTGGATTGAGCTGCTCTCGCTGCAGCTTGAAGGGCGCAAGCCAATGGAGGCTGCTGAATTTCTCAGAGGTTTTCGCCCCGATGCCGGGCCATTGCTTCTCCAGTAGTGAGTCGGGAGATGTCACAATCGTATTAATTGATTATATTGGCTCACCTTGAATTTATAACCAGCATCAAACGCTTATTTTATGGCATTGTCCAGTACAGAAGTCAACCGTATCAGGAACTTCTGCATCATCGCACATATCGATCACGGAAAATCAACCCTTGCTGACCGTCTGCTGGAAATAACGCATACGCTTGACCGCACCCAGATGGCTTCTGCACAGGTGCTTGATGATATGGATCTGGAGCGTGAGCGTGGTATAACCATAAAAAGTCATGCCATCCAGATGAAATACAGGGCCTCCGATGGCCTTGAGTATACTCTGAACCTTATTGACACCCCGGGGCATGTTGATTTCAGCTATGAGGTATCACGTTCTCTTGCTGCCTGCGAAGGCGCTCTTCTTATTGTTGATGCCACTCAGGGAGTAGAGGCCCAGACCATTGCCAACCTCTATCTCGCCCTTGATGCCGGCCTTGATATTATTCCGGTTATCAATAAAATTGATCTCCCCTCATCTGATGTTGAGGGTGTGGCTCGTCAGGTTATGGATCTGATTGGGATTAAACGCGAGGAAATTCTCCAGGTATCGGCCAAAGCCGGTATCGGGGTGCCAGAACTTATTGAGGCGATTGTCCAGCGTATCCCGGCCCCTGCCGATAACAATCACCTGCCGTTGCGGGCGTTGATTTTTGACTCGGTTTTTGATTCCTATCGTGGCGCGGTTATCTATCTCCGTATTGTTGAGGGATCGCTCAAAAAGGGTGACAGAGTAAAATTTTTTGCGAGCAACAAGATCTTTTTTGCTGAAGAGATTGGCACCATGAGTATGAAACGGCAGCCGAAATCTTTGCTTGAATCCGGAGATGTCGGCTATTTGATCTGCTCCATCAAGGATGTCAAGGATGCCAAGGTTGGCGATACGGTCACGCTTGCCGACAATCCTGCACACGAGCGTCTTTCGGGTTACAAGGAGGTCAAGCCGATGGTCTTCAGCGGTCTCTATCCGATTAACTCGAACGAATTTGAGGATCTTCGCGAGTCGCTCGAAAAACTTGCCCTGAATGACGCATCGCTGCTCTATACGCCTGAAACCTCCGTTGCCCTCGGTTTCGGGTTCAGATGCGGATTTCTTGGCTTGCTCCATATGGAGATCATTCAGGAACGTCTCGAGCGAGAGTATGGGGTCAATATCATTACCACAGTTCCCAACGTTGAGTACCGGGTTGTCATGACCAACGGTGAGGTTGTCATTGTTGACAATCCCTCCAAGATGCCCGATACCGGACGCATAAACCTCGTTGAAGAGCCCTATGTAACCATGCAGATCATTACACTTGCCGACTATATCGGCAATATCATGAAGCTTGGCATGGAGCGTCGCGGCGAGTACAAGAACACCGATTATCTCGACACGACAAGAGTGATCATGCATTTTGAGTTTCCGCTTGCCGAAATTGTTTTTGATTTTCATGATCGCCTTAAATCAATTTCGAAAGGCTATGCCTCGATGGATTACGAGTACATTGGCTACCGTGATTCTGATTTGGTCAAGCTTGATGTGTTGCTGAACGGCGAAACGGTCGATGCGCTCTCGATCGTTGTCCATCGTTCTAAAGCCTATGACTGGGGAAAGAAGCTTTGCCTGAAACTGAAAGGGATTATTCCCAAACAGATGTATGAAGTTGCCATACAGGCGGCAATCGGCAGCAAGGTGATATCGCGCGAAACCATATCGGCGATGCGCAAAAATGTTCTGGCCAAGTGTTATGGTGGCGACATCAGCCGAAAGCGCAAGCTTCTTGAAAAACAGAAAGAGGGCAAAAAGAGGATGAAACAGGTTGGGAGGGTAGAGGTTCCTCAGGAGGCTTTCCTTGCCTTGCTCAATATTGACGAATAGACAAGAGAGTTTATCTGGTGGATAGAATTTTCATTAATAGTCAAAACGATCTGATCATTGAATACTCAGAAAGGTAAGCCGGAAAAAAAACATTCACGGGAGTGGTTTGAAGCTCTGGTTATTGCTGCGATATTTGCGACCGTTCTTCGTGTTTTTGTTGTTGAATCTTACCGTATTCCAACGGGCTCCATGGAGAATACGCTGCTTGCAGGGGATTTTCTTTTTGTGAACAAATATGTCTATGGGCCAAAAGTGCCCTTTACCGATATACGGCTTCCTGGAGTTGACAAGGTGGAACGAGGCGATATTATTGTTTTCAAGTTTCCCAAAGATCGTTCACTGAACTATATCAAGCGATGTGTTGCCATCAGTGGTGATACCCTTGAGATTCATGACCAGCAACTTTCGATCAACAGAAAACCGGTTCCTCTTCCGGAACATGGACAGTTTATCGGAGTCAAGGCTCCTGCAGGAGAGGGTGATTATATGATTTTTCCACAGTCATCAACCTTCAACAAGGATAACTACGGCCCGATACGCATTCCCCGCAAGGGAGATGTCGTGCAACTGACAGCGGCAACCTATCCGCTTTACAGTTCGCTTGTTGCCGATGAAGGACATGATGTGAGTCTGCAGGGCAGGGAGGTCTTTGTTGACGGTTCTCCAGCTCAGAAGTATACCGTTCAGGACAACTACTATTTTGCAATGGGTGATAATCGCGACAATAGTCTCGACAGTCGTTTCTGGGGCTTTTTATCGGAAAAGGATCTTGTCGGTCAGGCGTTGGTGGTTTATTGGTCATGGGACCCGGATCTTTCATTGCTTACAGATCCCATCGGTAAAGTTAGCTCAATACGATGGACGCGTCCAGGGTTGCTCATTCATTGAATGAGATGCTCGGCAGCAAGAATTTTATCGCAGAGCATTTTCGTTGATGACAATCGTTTTTTGCGGCTGAAAAGAAGTTTTTCAACCTCCGGGGACTCTATTTCGAGTTTTTTGATGGTAATCGGATGATTGGTGATTTGCCGTTTTTTTCCGGTTTGAATGATGGGGGTGAATTCAATCTGATTGAGTGTGATCGAGTCGAGCACCAGGCCGGATTTCAGTGATTTGATGCTGATCTGCAAGGTGTTGCCGCTTGCCTGGTTTACCGCTTGTGAAAGGTTCTTTTTGAAATCAGCATTCAGGTAGATATTGGTGGAAAGATAGATCAGAAAATATGCCGCAGGGAAAAGCATACCGGGAGAGAGCATGAGAGCTTTCAGCCAGTTGATAACGAATATTTTTTCAGGAAATCGGCACACCATTGTAACTACCCGGTTTTGTCCGCTTCCGTAGTGTTATTATCGGACTTTCCTTTACGATACAAAATATTTTTCTTTATTGCACAGTACAGCTAACAAGGTAAACAATAACCAATTCAGCTCACTGCTTTTATGCCAGAAAATCAAAGGCATGCTCCCTATTGTCTCAAGCCGCTGTTCAAGGAGGTTCATGCCGACACCGAGACGCCGGTTTCAGTTTATCTGAAACTGCAGCGCCCTTTTTCATGCCTTCTTGAATCGGTAGAGGGTGAAGAGCTTCTTGCCCGCTTTTCCTATATAGCTATTGACCCGGTCGCTATCCTCAGAGGTTTTGTGGATGGTCCAACGGATATTGAGATTCTTGATGAAAAATTCAGTGCTCTCCGTGAAATTGGTCGTTCAGAGACAAATCTACGCCTGCAGATTGATCACCTGCTTGCCGCGTTTGAAACCAGAGAGATACCAAGAAAAAAGAATGGTACACCCCAAATGATTACCTCGGGTGTTTTTGGCTATTTCGGTTATGATGCCATGCACCTTGTTGAAAAGATTCCAATGCCAGAGCGTCCGGATCCGGCAGGGTTGCCCGATATTTTTCTGCTTTTCTGTGATACACTTGTGGTTTTTGATAATATTATGCGCAAGGTCTTCATTGTCTCCAACTACCTTGACGAGATTGACAAACCTCTCGCATTGCAGAAAATAGAGCTGATCGCTGAACAGATGTTCCGACCACTTCGGCGTGAAGAGATAACCTTTGGGGCTGAGCGGCCGGAACCAGTACTCTCCAATACGACAAGAGATGAGTACCTGCAGAAGGTAGGGAAAGCGAAAGAGTACATTGTGGCAGGAGATATTTTTCAGGTACAGATTTCACAGCGTCTCCGTCGTCCTCTCCATACCCGCTCTTTTGATGTTTACCGGATGCTGAGAACCATCAATCCCTCTCCATATCTCTATTACTTTGATATGGAGGAGTTCAAAATTGTCGGTTCATCGCCCGAATTGCTGGTAAAGGTTGAGCGCGACAGCTATGGCCGTCGTATCGTCGATACCCGTCCTATTGCAGGCACAAGACACCGGGGCAGTACATTTGAAGAGGATGAACGCAACGCCCGTGAACTGCTGGCCGATGAAAAAGAGCTTGCGGAGCATTTGATGCTCATCGATTTGAGCCGGAACGATATCGGCAGAATTGCTAAAATCGGTACAGTCGAGACCAATGAGATGATGGTTATTGAAAAATATTCGCATGTCATGCATATTGTCAGTAACGTTCGTGGAGAGCTTCGTGATGAACTTGGCGCTATGGATGCTTTCTGGTCCTGTTTTCCGGCAGGTACTCTTACAGGCGCACCCAAGGTTCGTGCCATGGAGATCATTTATGAACTCGAAAAGGAAAAACGGGGTCTGTATGGTGGCGCAGTCGGATTTCTTGATTTCAAGGGTAATCTCACGACGGCGATTGCTATCCGGACAATGGTGGTTGAAGACAATACCATCTATTTTCAGGCGGCTGGCGGGATTGTCGCCGATTCAAAACCCGAATCCGAATATGAAGAGACTATGAATAAAATGAAGGCAGGTTTAACCGCTGTTGAACATATCGAAGCTTTATCAGAACCATAAAACAGAACCATAACAAAAAAACCTTACAGAACCGATGAGCAAGAAACGAGCAATAATGAAATACCTGCTTCTTGTTTTTGCGGGTATTGCCGTAGGCGCACTTGTCTTTTCGAATGTTGAGTTTAGCCTCTCTTCCAGGGGGTTGAGCTTTTCAAACAGTCCAAGTTTTGCTACGGCAAAAAACAATATTGAGAATTATCCCATCCAGTCACTCAAAGGCTTTAACGAGGCATTTGTGCAGATTGCCGAGTCGGCAACCCCTTCAGTAGTGACGATTTTCACTGAAAAAACGGTAAACCAGCGGATTGGCTCCCCGTTTGGTTTTTGGGGAAGGCCTTTCTTTGATGATTTTTTTGATATGCCGGAGATTGCCCCTCGCAACGGCCAGAAAAAAGTATTGCAGGGCATCGGATCGGGAGTCGTCGTAACGGCTGACGGTTATATTCTGACCAACAATCATGTGATCGATAATGCCGATGCCGTCTATATCCGCACCTTCGATAACAAGAAGATTGATGCCAAAGTAATAGGAAAAGATTCCAAAACCGATCTTGCTGTTATCAAGGTCAATGCAAAAAATCTGAAACCAATCCTGATTGGCGACAGTGACAAACTCAGGGTTGGCGAATGGGTCATTGCCATAGGAAGTCCACTTGGTGAAAATTTTGCACGAACGGTTACTCAGGGTATCGTCAGTGCCAAAGGACGGGCCAATGTCGGGCTGGCCGATTATGAAGACTTCATACAGACTGATGCGGCCATCAATCCGGGAAATTCCGGAGGCCCTCTTGTCAACATCAACGGCGAGCTTGTCGGCATCAATACGGCTATAGCAAGTCGAACCGGTGGATTTGATGGTATAGGATTTGCCGTTCCGTCAAACATGGCCCAAAAAGTAATGACCGCACTCATTACTACCGGAAAAGTTACCCGAGGTTATCTTGGCGTCAGTATCCAGGATATTGATGAAAATATTGCAAAAGCAATGCACCTTAAGGCTGGAGAAGGGGCGCTTGTAGGAACGGTTGTCGAGGGTGGACCTGCGGCAAAGATTGGTATCAAAACCGGCGATGTTATCCTTGATATCAACGATCAAAAGGTTACAGGCAGTATTGAACTGCGTAATGCCATCTCCAGTCAGTTACCCGGATCGATGGTCAAGTTTCGGGTGCTCAGGAACGGAACGATCATGCTTTTTCAGGCCCGTCTTGAAGAACAGCCCGCCAGGGGTGTGGCTTCAGCCATGACAGAAGAACAGGAAAAAATTCCTGCGGTACTCGGTTTTAAGGCCGAGGAGCTTACAGCAAGGCTGGCACAGAAATTGAACCTGGTGCCCGGCTCTGGCAAGGTTGTACTTACAGCTCTTGATCCTGCATCCAATGCCTACCTTGCCGGATTGCGCGTCGGCGATATTATACTTACCCTCAACCGTCAGAGTGTGAACTCGTTTGCCGGGTATAGTGCTCTTATCAAAAACATCAAAAGCGGAGATCTTCTTTTTCTGCTGGTAGAAAGGAAGGGCAATAAAATATATTTTGCGTTTAATGTGTAAACTTGTTTTGCCTGAAAGATTAAGAGTTGTACATTGCTTTGGAGTAAAGTCAGTGGTGAGCAACTGACTTTACTTTTTTTTGTTTATCAATCCTGTCCGTTTGCCCCGGCGAATTGCGCTTATGGAGTTATTTTCTTTTTTTTCAACAAAAACAGCAACCAGAGATGACTGACAGAATTTACCTGACAAGTGATGGGTATAACCGGCTGAAAGAGGAATTATACGTGCTGGTTCATCAAACCAGAAGGGAAGTTCTGGAAAAAATTGCTGAAGCGAGGGCTCATGGTGATCTCAGCGAGAACGCAGAGTATGATGCGGCCCGAGAAGAGCAGTCTCATACCGAAGCGCGTATTGCAGATCTTGAAAACAAACTGGCATCGGCAACGATTCTTGACCCAAAACAGATCAAGACCGACAAGGTTTATATTCTTACTTCCGTAAAGTTGAAAAATCTTGATACTCCTGATGAAATCATCGAATATACGCTGGTATCATCAGAAGAGGCCGACACCGATTCAGGCAAAATCTCTGTCCGATCCCCGGTAGGAAGAGCATTGATCGGAAAAGCTGTAGGCGAAAAAGTTCAGATAGTCGTCCCCAAAGGTGAACTTCACTATGAGATATTAGAGATTTTTGTTAAATAGGGCCAACCAAAAACCAGTTAAATCAGCTCTCCCATGGGGAAACGTCAAATCATTTATCGTCAGGACAGGATCGGGGGAAATCAGGATCTGTTGAATCGCGAAGTCAACCTGGTCACCAACGAAGCGAGAGTGTGGCACGGCACAATCACTACTGTCGGCAGCAGCGAAGTGGAACTCAAGGATGCCCGTTCAGGAAAGCACCGCTTTGCCATTAATCAGATCGATCAGATATACTGTGAAATAAAAACGGATTATTAAAAAAGAAGATATGCGCAGAAAAATTGTAGTTGGGAACTGGAAAATGAACAACAGTGTTGCCGAATCGGTGCAGCTTGCAACGGATGTGCTTGCAGCACTTGGTGAGGGTTTTTCGGGCTGTGAGGTTGGTATAGCGCCGACCTATCTTGCCCTTGATGCTACAGAAAAGGTGATTGCAGAGAGTGAAGTTCAGCTTGTTGCCCAGAACTGCCATTATGAAAATGATGGCGCATTTACCGGAGAGGTATCGGCCAGAATGATCCTTGCTGTTGGCTGTTCTTCCGTTATTATCGGCCATTCCGAGCGTCGTCAGTATTTCGGCGAAACAAATGCTACGGTAAATCTCAGGATAAAAAAGGCCTTGTCGGAAGGGCTGAACGTTATCCTCTGTGTTGGTGAAACACTTGCAGAACGCGAATCAGGCGTCATGGAAACTGTTATCTCTTCACAGGTCAGGGAAGGGCTCGACGGTATCATCGATATCAGTGCCATTGTCATTGCCTATGAGCCAGTCTGGGCTATTGGTACCGGAAAAACAGCAAGTTCAGCACAGGCTGAAGAGGTGCATCTCTTTATTCGCACACTTGTCACTGGACTTTATGGTCAGACAGCCTCAGAGAAAGTTCGTATCCAGTATGGTGGAAGTGTCAAGCCTTCAAATGCGGCCGAACTCTTTGCCATGCCGAACATCGATGGTGGTTTGATTGGAGGAGCGAGCCTCAATGCAGATGATTTTGCCGCAATCGTTAAAGCTGCTTCCGTTTAACTTATTTGTATGTGATCAATTGACAGTGGCGTTTACTGTCACTGTCAATTATCCGTTCGCCATTGATGTTACTCCTGCTCCGCAGCCTCCTTCGACTTTTTCATTGAACAGAAATCAGGTCCGCACATGGTGCAGAAATGAGGGTTCTTTTCGGTATGGCCTCTTGCAGCCATGCTTTGCGCATGCACTGCACGGATTTTCTCCGGGTCAAGCGAAAGGTTGAACTGATCTTCCCATGCAAATGAATATCTTGCCCTGCTCATCAGTTCATCCTGGAGCCAGGAAACAGGATTACCTTTTGCCAGATCGGCGCCATGCGCAGCAACCTTGTGGGCAATAACCCCTTCACGCACATCATTACGGTCAGGCAGGCCAAGATGCTCCTTTGGGGTGACATAACAGAGCATCGAACAGCCAAAGCTGGCGATAAGCGCTCCACCGATGGCTGAATTGATATGGTCATACCCGGCGGCAATATCGGTAATCAGCGGTCCAAGCGTATAGAAGGGAGCTTCGTGGCAATACGCAAGCTCTTTATCCATGTTCTCCCTGATCATGTGCAGCGGAACGTGCCCTGGGCCCTCAATCATCACCTGTACCTCATATTTCCATGCAACTTTAGTCAGTTCTCCGAGCACCTTGAGTTCACCAAACTGTGCCTCGTCGTTGGCGTCAATGATCGAGCCGGGACGCAGGGCATCACCAAGCGAAACGGCGATGTCATATCGTTGCAGAATCTTGCAGATCTCTTCAAACCGGGTATAGAGAAAGTTCTCCTCTTTATGGTACTTGCACCACTTTGCCATGATTGAGCCACCCCGTGATACAATACCGGTTAACCGTTTTTCAGCAAAGGGAAGATGCTCAAGCAGAATACCGGCATGAATGGTAAAGTAGTCAACACCCTGTTCCGCCTGTTCAATCAGCGTGTCGCGGTAGAGTTCCCATGTCAGCGCTTCAGCTTTGCCCCCGGCCTTCTCAAGAGCCTGATACATAGGAACCGTTCCGATCGGAACAGGGGAGTTTCTCAGAATCCACTCGCGTGTTTGATGGATATTGGCGCCCGTGCTGAGATCCATGACGGTATCAGCCCCCCAGCGGCATGACCAGACAGCCTTTTCCACCTCTTCCTCAATCGAAGAACCAAGTGCGGAGTTGCCGATATTGGCATTGATTTTGACGCGGAACTTCCGGCCAATAATCATCGGTTCAAGCTCCGGATGGTTGATGTTGGCAGGAATGATGGCCCGCCCTTCAGCGATCTCCTGGCGGACAAACTCCGGCGTTATCGGCGAAACCTTTGCGCCACCTCTCGAAAATGAGCTGATCCACTCCTCCAGTTGCTGGTTCTCTCTGATCGAAACATATTCCATTTCCGGGGTAATGATCCCTTTTCGGGCAAAATGCATCTGAGTTATGGAAGAAGCCGCTTTTTCATCGCGCTGAAACCCCCAGCTCTTCCGTATGGGCGGAAGTCCCTTTTCAGGGTCAATGCTGACAGAGGGATCAGAATAGGGTCCACCGGTATCATAGAGCGGTAAGGAGGAGAATTCCTGGCCATTGCAGAAGTAGGTTTTACTCAGTTTCACTCTTTTCATTCCCACCTCAAGCGGGAAAATAGTGCCCTTTGAGTAAATTTTTTCTGGCGGGATGCACTCAATGCGCTTCACCGGACAAGTTATGTTTTCAGTAACGTTCGTCATGGATGATGGTTAAACAGGCAGGCAGAGGAGTACAACAGAAAGGAGAAGGATGGCAGAAAGGAACAAAAAACGCCATCATAATCTTTTCTTGCGTCAGCATTACCTGCATCAAGTTATAAGGGTTTGATCTCAGCCTTCTTTTTTTCCTCCAGCAGGACAGGAAAAAAATTCAGCACCCCCAAGATGTGAATGTAAGCTCACGATACTGAAATTCACCCTATTTTACAAATCAGGTGTGGAACAGCTTCTTCCGATATCGACAAACCATCCTCGGCATTCTGCGACATACCGGCTGATTTCACATTATGAAAACGTATAGCCCCTCTAATGATGTTGGGTTATTTCACCATAACATCCAGTTATTGTTGCAGCTTTTTCCTGAGGTGTATCGTGAATCGGCTGTACTGATCAGGTAGAATTGTCTGTTGGAGTGCTATTGTTCAACAAATATCATACCGCGGTGTGCAGCCAGTTCTGCTGAGGCTATTTTACCCGAGTCAAGTATGGTTGAACTGGAAACAACAGCGTTGTTCAGACGGCTACGGCTGAGGTTTGCTCGCCAGAGATTGGCTCCCCTGAGATCTGCTCCTTCAAGATTGGCCTGTTGCAGGTTGGCTTCCCGGAAGTTACACCCCCTTAAATCTGCAAACCGAAGATCGCTGTTGCCAAGATCGGTTGCCTTGAAGCTTGCATTAAAGAGAGATGCATGACTTAAATTGGCATAGGAAAGATTTTTGTGATCAAATGAAGCTCCTTTGAGCTGCACACTGATATCCTTGTTCTGTTTTCTCATCTCGTTCCAGTCAAACACATTGCTTTTCAGTTGCTCGTGTTGCGACCTGTCGAAAGTGACATTGACCGGAGCCTCTGACTGCTGCCAGATATTGCGGGGAGCAAAACTCTTTTTTGAGTCAGAAGTATTTTTTTGTGGCAGAGTGTTGCCCGTGACTTGTTGCTGGACGGCAGAGCCCTCTGACTGTCGGGGAAGAGTGACCTGCAGACTCTCTTGTTCTGTTGAAACGGAGTTGACCAGGTTGGCGGAAACGGGTTGCGCCGGTTCCTCAACAAAAATCGAGTGGTGGTTTTCTGCCCACATCCGGGAGGCGTATTTACCGCTGTCAAGTACGGTGCTTTCTGAAACCTTCACACCAGATATCTTTGCCCGGTTGAGGTTGGCTCGCCAAAGGTAGGCTGCCCGTAAATCTGCTCCGCTGAGATCGGCATTAACGAGCGAAGCCTCACGAAAGTTGGTTTCCTTAAGATCGGATTCTGAAAAATCGGTATTTGTGCAATCTGCTTTTTTAAGAATGGCTTTGACAAGAACAGCCTGATGGAGATGAGCTCCATCGAGCACTGCACTTTCAAGATTGGCTCCCCGTAATATGGCGTGGTCAAGATTTGCCCTGATCAGTATGGTTCCATCCATTTTTGCTCCATCAAGTGAAGCGTTTCTGAGGTTGGCGTTACTCAGATTCGACATAGAGAGAATAGCGCCCGAAAGATTTGCATTATATAAATTAATACCCCTCAAATTTTTGCCTTTCAGTTCAGCTCCTGATAGGTCGGGGACTAATTCCGGGTGCGTAACTCTCATGGTATTCCATGATGTTACTCCGCCTTCAAGCAATTCGAGATGTGTTGCATCAGAGGCAGATGCGGTTGATGAGAGCGCTGGAGCCAGAGCGGTATTGAGCAGAAGAGGCAGCATGAAACACAGAGCTTTACAGTCCATGGGATGAGATGTTTTTTTTTGTTCTTGTCAGAGTGAACATTGAAGAGGGGAGGCTATATAACCCGCAATTGAGCAAACGCAGTCTCTCGCCGGACTGCTTTTGCTCAATTGATGATTTTTCTGCTGATGACATGGGAACTCTCAGCGATCAATCACAGGAGATTATTAATAGACGTTCACAAAACCGGTCTCGCTGATGATGCGTTTCCCTTCAGCAGTTTTTGGCAGATCAATGAACTGCTTGACAGCGCCTGTTGGCTGGCCATTGGTGTACATGAAAAGCGGACGATGGATCGGGTACGTGTTGTTCTTGACGGTCTTGACATCAGCTTCGATTCCATCAACCAGAACAGCCTTGACCGACGAGTCAACAAAACCGAGTCCGATATAGCTGATCGCAGAAGGTGTTGATGCTACACGGCTCTTGATGGCGCCGTTGCTTGACTGGGTCTCTGCTCTCTTGGAAATCGGGTTATCTTTGCCCATAACGAGCTCTTTAAATGTGTCGGCAGTACCGCTGTTCGATTCACGCTGGATAATCACGATTGCAGAATTTGGTCCACCAACCTGGCTCCAGTTGGTGTATTTGCCCATGTAAATACCGCGGATCTGTGCTTTGGTGAGCGCATTGATGCGATTGCTCGGATGCACAACAATTGAGAGACCATCAAGCGCGACGACATGTTCGACGGGATTGACGCCTTTGCTTCTGGCGGCAGCCAGTTCCTGGTCTTTCATTGCTCTTGACATGGTTGCGATGTCACAGGTTTTGTTGATCAGGCTTTTTGCGCCGTTGCCTGAACCCGACTCACTGACGGATACCTGTACACCGGTTGTTTTGGTATAGTGATCGGCGAAGGCTTTGGCGATTGGTCCTACTGTGGTTGAACCGTCGATAACGATTTTACCAGCAGCCTGTGCAGTGCCTGAAGCCATGAGACCGAAAACAGTCGCACTTAAAAGTATTTTTTTAAAAAGTTTCATAGTGATTGTTATCATTGAGTTAGTAAGAATAAACTGAAAAATTTGGTTAATCATGAACCGGTTACGCAAGGCTCTCCCTCAGCGGCAGGAGAGGCCTTGCAAACCAGCCATACAACACACAAAGGAAAGAACACACACAGAGATACTTGTCAGAATTTGATAACAGCATCAGCCATGACAATATGCCGGGTCGGAGCTGACTCATCGACAAGAGTAGTCTTGTCATCGATCGTTTTAAAGTTGAAATAGGTGAGGCCGAGTGTCATGTTCTGAACCAGATGGTAGACTCCACCGATCTTGAACCCTTTCAGGTTCGTGGCAGCGCCCATGTTACGGTCTGAATCGGTGAGAATAGTAAGGGCGTCACGTTCGATTCTGACATAGTCAGCATTGACCGCCCATTGTCCAACCTGTTTGGCATCACCAATTTTGATTTCAGCAAGGTAACTGTCCCTTTTGGCATTGTCAATGTTGACCCAATCGGCATGTTTTGCAGTGTTAAAGGCATATTGACCTGAAATCTGCCAGGGAAGGGTTTCGGTGATCTTGCCTCCAATGCTGCCATAAAACTCAACGATGTTAAAGTCCTTTCCGGTATAGTTATATTCCGGGGAATACTTTGCCGTCGTGGCGGGAGTATAGGTAAAAGGAGCTACAGTTAATTGAGACGCTACAGTTGACGTATTTTTGAGATCGAAATTTACATAATCGTAATATCCCGCACCAAGCTGGTAACTGAGATCACTGATTTCACCTTTATAGGCTGCCTGACCGGCAAAAAGGTAGGCGTCCTGTTCTTTTGTGGTTACACTTTTATTTTCGTTAAGGATATAGTATCCAGCAACTGCACTGAGACCATCTTTTTCCTTTCCATTGGCATCCTTGCCGTATTGCACGGTAGCGCCTTCAAAGGTAAGGTCGCCATCCCAGACGAGATCGTTCTGAACAATAAGGGTACTGGCAACAGCTCTCTTACCGAGGATGATGTTGACATCACCGCAGAGAAACATCGGGTGGTAGTCTATGAAGTACTCATTCATATAGACGGTATCAGGAAGAAACTGATCGTCAAGAGTCTCATTGCGGGAGGTGGTTTCAAGGCCTGATCCAGCAGTTGAGAGTTGAAGGCCACCGGAAAGCTCTTCATTGATCCATGGGTAGACGCCAAGACGAACACGTGCCCGGTGGCGGTCGCGACTGTGTTCACCGGTGATATTAGGAATTGCTGTTATGTCAGACTGGTAACGGTAGCGGATATCCCCTTTCCAGTTCCAGTCAACAGCCTGCGCATTGTTGAATCCGAGTGCAGCGGCCAGACCGACTATCAATGCAACTTTTCTCATAAGAAATATGTGGTTGGTTTGTGTGATGCGTTCATGAAAATCCGGGAACTCTTTTCGCATATCGTTATGCGCCACATAAAGTACCATTCCTTCTGTTGAGGAATTGTTAAGGGAGTGCTACGTGATTGTGAACTCCCCGGAAGAGGCGGTTTAAGCACCGCGTTGCCGAATGAGTAGCAACCCTCACTTTATGTTACGGGGGAAGGCGCTTATAAATGAGTTGATGGCGAGGGTGGTGGAGAGTTTGAACCCTTCGCCGTAAAGGGTCCCGATCTGTTCTCCGAAATAGCGGGCGCGTGCTTCCAGACCGGTAAGAAACTCCCGGCGTTTGATCATGGTTTTTGCCTCATCGGTTGTGCCCTCCTTGTAGAATTGCGAGGCGAAGGCGAGTACCCCTCTTCTTGAGGATTCAAAAGTATCCGAAATATCGACGATAATGTCTGGTTCAAGGTGTTTGAACTGGATGTAGTAGAGGAGGTGTGCGGGGCGGTAAGGCTGTTGTGCCTCTCCGTTCATGGTCGTGGCGAGCTGCTGAAGACCGGCATAGTAGCAAGCCTCAGTCACAAGTTTTGATGCTTTGATGTGATCCGGGTGGCGTTCCTCAGGGGAATTGGCAAAAACGACATCTGGCCGGAACAGCCTGATAAGCTTGATGATTTCCGCTATGTTCTCTTCAGTGTGGAAGAGTTTCGAGTCTCCAAGGTCAAGGGTGGTGCGGCTGTGGTATCCCATGATCGCGGTGGCTGTTGCGGCTTCGCTTCTGCGTGTTTCAGGAGTTCCAAGCGTTCCCATCTCTCCTCTTGTGAGGTCGCAGACGGCGACATTCTGCCCTTCGCTTATGATTTTGAGCAACGTAGCTCCACATGCAAGTTCGACGTCATCAGGATGGGCGCCGAAAGCCAGTGCATAAACTTTTTCGGATGATTGCTTCAATTGGCTTGTGGTTAATCGGTTATATTGGCCGTAGAGTCTAATTTCTGATAACAAGCTATTTCTGACTGATGCTCAAAGTAAAGATAGTTCGCCTTAACAAGCAAGCTTCACTTCCCGTTTATGCAACCGCTCATGCTGCTGGCATGGATATCTCAGCATGTATTGAAGCCCCGATCACCATTCAACCATCAACAACCGCGCTGATTCCCTCCGGATTTGCCCTTGAATTGCCTGAAGGGTATGAGGCTCAGCTTCGTCCAAGGAGCGGACTTGCTTTGCGTTCAATGATCTCATTGCCCAATACACCGGCAACCATTGATGCTGATTATCGTGGAGAGGTCAAGGTGATTCTCATTAATTATGGTAAAGAGCCTTTCCTTGTCAGTCATGGCGACCGCATTGCGCAGATGGTGGTTGCAAAGGTAGAAGCGGTTCGTTTTGAAGAGGTTGAAGAACTTGGTTCAACCGTTCGGGGTGAAGGGGGGTTTGGTCACACCGGAACCGGTCGTCAATGATCAGGAAAGGCGTACAATCGTCAGAGCGAGCACCAGTGAAATATCCTGTCGCATTGATGGATTTTTCGCTGATGCCCGGCACGACCGAGTAGAGGATTGCAGCGTCAGATTTGGTTTATCTTATCAGAAGAAAGAGCCGGAGCTTTTATTTCCGCGACGACCTCCTTGGGAGTGTAACGAATCTCGGTTACATCCTTTTTCATCCGGTTTTCACGACCTGATGGCATACCTGGCGCAGAAAATACATTTCCCATCAACTGTCCCAATCCGGTACTGACGTTATCAAAAAGATTTTGTATCTGGTTTGAGCTGACGGTTGCATTCAGGTTTTCGAGCAATCCAGTCCATAATTTTCCAAGTTCCTGAACAGAGTTCTGAATCGGATCGGACTTAAGGGTGGCAGCGACGCCATCAATGAGTTGTCCGGTAGCTGAGTTGACATTATGGAGGATATCCTTGACCGGTTCGGAGTTGATGGTCGAGGTAACTCCATCAATGAGCTGCCCTGTTGCAGTGCTTACCGAGTTGATCATTCCCTGAACGGAATCGGAGTTAATCGTTGACGAAACTCCATCGATAAGTTGTCCTGTTGCAGTGCTGACTGAACTGATAATTCCCTGAACGGACAAAATAGTAGAATCAATCAGGTTGCCCATGCTCCCGATTAAAAGGGCCATATCACCACTGCCCACACCGGATTCCGGATTTTTCGGGGAGGCAGGTACGAGCGTACCTGCTGTTTTTTTAATCTCTTCTGCGGCCATAATTATTAGGTGGATTAAGGGTAAGTAATAGAAAATATTATACTGAATATAACAACTTATTTCCTAAGTCGTTCACCTCTCAGACTCTATTTTAAAAGGGTTAACCCTGTTTTTTCCCGGCCTCTCAGATGATATTCTCCCTGTAGTAGCGGATCAGTGACTCCTGATCAAATCCGAGGGCATACATGAGATGAAGTGTTCCGAAAATCATCTGGAGCCGGATGATGCCGTTGTCATGATATTTTCTGGCTGATGTGGTGACCTCTGTTTCGAGGATGTGGAACGGCTCACGCTCTTCGATGCGTTTGATGATATCGTAGTCTTCCATGACGAGCAGGTTTTCATCGAACCCCTCGATGCCGAAAAAGAGTGCTCTGTCGATAAAGAGTGATTGATCTCCTCCCCGGCAGAGGATCAGTGGAACGCGGGTGAACCATCCAAAGAGAGCGAGAAGCGGGTGGTCGTCATCAAATCTCATTTTGAAACAACCTGCCTTTTTCCCGGTAGCCGCTGCCGAACGGATATCATCGATAAACGTGTCGGGCGGCAGCGTATCGGCATGAAGAAAGAGGAGAATATCTCCTCCGGCCACGCGGGCGCCGTTATTCATTTGAACGGCACGTCCCTTTGCACTGTGGCATATGGTTACCGGAAAGCGGGAGAGAATATCGGGAGTCCTGTCTGTACTTGCGTCACTGACAATGATCTCAATGCCTGACGATCGATCCGTTATTGCAAGGAGAGTATGAAGCGCTTGAGCAATGATGGCCTCTTCGTTATAGACGGGTATAATTATGCTTAAGGTTGTTGTATCCATAATCTGCTTTTTTTCAGGTCATCGAAGGTATCAATATCCGAAAGCTCCGAAAGCAACTCGTATGGAGTTTCATGGCACTGAAGAATTCTGATGCTCTCCCTGAGAACCGCAGAATTGCTCCACTCTCGGTTGAGAAAGAGTTCTGGTATCAGCCTGTTCAGTCCGATAAGGTAAAAGCCGCCATCAGTGGCAGGCCCAACAACAGCATCAGATCGTTCAAGAGCGCTGAATGCTTGGTCAAGAATTTCGCTGCTCAGTTCGTAACAGTCTGTTCCGATGAGTACGATGTGGCGAAAACCGGCTTCAAATCCACTGCGTATGGCATGAAACATCCGCTCCCCCAAGTCAGCTCCCTCTTGCAGGCGAAAGCTGAATGTTGTTGTGCGAAAGAGATCAGAGGAGGGGATAAAGCTGGAGTAAAATACCATTCGTTCAGCACTAACCTTCGCAGTCACGAGAGCGGTATGCTCCCTGAGAATTTCATAAATCTCAAGGGCTTTTTTTTCTCCGACATCTCGCGCAAGGCGGGTTTTTACTTGCCCAGCTTCAGGGTTTTTGCTGAAGATAATGAGGAGTCGTTCATCGTTCATTGCTGCGTTCAGTTGCCGAACCGGCTGAGAAGCTTTTCTGCCACCAGTTTTCCGCTCAGTGCCGCACCCTCCATGGAAGCCAGATAGTGCTGGTCAGTATAATCGCCAGCCAGAAAAAAGTTTTTAACAGGGCTGATCTGGTCAGGGCGGAATTTATCGACATCGGGTACCGCCTTGTAGACTGATTGGGGAATTTTGACAAGGGTTGATTTGAGAAGTATTGCCTGACGTGACAAAGGAAAGCGGTCGTGAATATCTTTCATGACAAGCTCAATAATTACCTCGTTGGGCATCTCCATCAATTGGTGTGCCGGAGCAAGCACCAGGCTCATGACGCTGCCACCGTTTGCTGTGCCGGAGCCATTCTGGAAGTCGTCAGGGCAAGTGATTGAGACATCAGCAAATGTCGCAAAAATCGTGCCTTGTGAAAACATGAGATTATCGGTATCGGTAATTTTCCGGTCGAACCAGAGCTGGCAGTTTGCGACCGGGCTGCCAACAAATTCATGCAAGTTGCGGAAATACTTATGGGCGAGCCACTCACGGGGAATAATGGTTTTGATGTTGTGGACAGGCAGGGCGGAAATATAGGCATCAGCCTCGATTTTATGGCCATCCTGCAGCAGGGCGCCTTTAATACTCTCGTCACTGTTGAGTTCAAACCGGTTAAGTTTTGCATCAACAAAAATGCGCCCACCCTTGCTCTGTATATACTGCCGCATTGGTTCAATCATGGAATCGCCAGGATTTTTGCGGAAAAAGGCAAACTTGGTTGCGGTATAATTGGTGCCAAAATATTTGAAAATAGTGATCATCGGCCGTGCACTGATGATATTCGGCTCAATGAAATTCATGGCAAGAGCAATGGCCCGCCAGAGTTTCTGTAACGAATGCTCCGACGCTCCTCTCAATCGGTGCCACTCCGAATAGGTCATATGGTCCTGACTGCGGAAATAGGCCTCATTGCCGGTAAGGGCAGGATAGAGCCCTTTGATCAGGGAGATTTTGTCCCACATTGTAAGGAAATCGGTCTGCAGACCGCCAATAACCTCTGCCCAGGGACTGGGAAGGTTTGCCTTCTTGAAAAAAGATTGTTGTCCATTCGGTTCAGCATAGATCAGGGTATGTTCTTTCCACTGATAATTATCTTCCGCACCGACCCGTTTAAGGTATTGCTGAAGCTGTTCGTAACCACCGAAAACAATATGAAGTCCTGATTCTATGGAGTCACCCTCGCTGTCTTTCCAGACGGAAACCTTACCGCCAAGTACCTTGCGTTTTTCATAAATCTCTACCGTGTGTCCACGATCCACAAGCTCTATTGCTGCACTAAGGCCAGCAACTCCTGCTCCGAAAATTGCTATTTTCATTGTATAAACGTCTCAGTCGCTTTCGATTGGTTCAGTATCTGCTGTTCTTGATTATTTTGGTGAGATCTCCTCGCCTTTTGTGAAAAAAATCCGGGCTCACCGGGAAAGAACATTATTTTAAGATAGACGAAGAGCAGCATTTTTTCGCATGGTCAAAACTTACCATTTTGGCTGGTCACAAGATATTGAAATATTTTCTATTTATTAAGGGCTTTAGATGTCTGGCGTTTCGCTCTTTCATGCCGGAATAACGTGACGAAACAGGACTGTTTTCGCTGCATGGTGTTCCTTGTTGAAAAAGTTGTATCATCGCCGCAAGGAAGAGAGAAGGAGAGCCGCCTGCAATGATTCTGAATATCGGTGATAACGGCGTAAAATAGCGTCATCACCTAAATTAGTTAAGATATTTGCTGAAAAAGTTTCGAATAGTAAAGAGAACGGTTGTTTATTTCTTATTATTGTGTAATTTCTCCTTAAATTGAATTAAACTATACAACAGCGCTTATGTCCGGTCATCTTGATCTCATCGACCTGAAATTAATTGAGTCTCTTGGGGAAAACGGCAGGGTTCGATTGAGTGAACTTGCTGAAATCGTCGGCCTTTCAATACCCTCGGTCAGTGAAAGGCTTGACAAGTTGCAGAAGGGTGGTATCATCAAGGGTTTTACCATGGAGGTTGATGAACGGCAGCTCGGCTTTGATATTCATGCTTTTGTACGGGTCAGAATCGATTCATCCAAGCACTATAAATCATTTATGGAGCATGTGATGAAAGAGGATGAGATTATGGAGTGTTTCTCGGTTACCGGTGAGGGGTCGCATATTTTAAAGGTGATGACCCATAATACGGCATCGCTTGAGCAGTTTCTTTCAAGAATACAGAGCTGGCCTGGTGTTCTTGGTACCAATACGAGTTTTGTGCTGAGTCAGTTGAAGAAAAACAAAAAAATCAGCGCAGAAATCGTTCGAAACAATCTTCAGGACCGGCAGGTGCTGATTACGTTTGATGAAAAGAGGTCAAGGAAGTAAACAAAAAGGGTTTTCATTTTTTTTAGAGGTAATACAGCCATATCATGCTAATCAACAAGGAGGTTCATTTGAACAGCGATAGTAAAATTCCGGTTTCCACCTACTTTGGTTCGATGACTTTTGATCAGAAAGCCATGCGGGCAAAGCTTCCAAAAGAGGAGTTTACCGCATTACAGGATACCATCAAGGCAGGTAAAAAAATAACCGGTGAAATTGCCGGTGTTGTAGCACACGGCATGAAAGAGTGGGCAATGGAGAAGGGCGCCACCCATTATACCCATTGGTTCCAGCCGATGACTGGCTCCACGGCTGAAAAACATGATGCGTTTTTGTCTATCGACCGCGATGGTACACCGATTGAGCGTTTTTCCGGTGAACAGCTCATCCAGGGTGAGCCTGATGCGTCAAGTTTCCCTTCGGGAGGCATGCGTACCACCTTCGAAGCCCGTGGCTACACTGCATGGGATCCATCAAGCCCTGCCTTTCTCATGAAGGGAGGAAAAGATCTGACTCTTTGTATTCCGACCGTCTTCATCTCCTACCACGGCGAAGCGCTTGACGCCAAAACTCCGCTCCTGCGTTCCATGGAAGCGGTCAGCAAATCAGCCATCAGGCTCCTTGAGATACTTGGTGTTACCGGTGTCTCACGGGTAAAAACCTTTGCCGGTTGTGAGCAGGAGTATTTCCTTATCGACAAAAAATTCTACTCCGAGCGGCCTGATCTTGTTATGTGTGGACGTACCCTGCTTGGCGCCCTTCCTCCAAAAGGCCAGCAGCTTGAGGATCACTATTTTGGCTCTATTCCTGACCGTGTGCTTGAATTCATGCAGGATGTCGAACATGAACTCTATCTGCTCGGTATTCCAGCCAAGACCCGTCATAACGAGGTTGCTCCTCACCAGTTTGAAATTGCCCCGATTTTTGAAGAGGCCAATATTGCCGTCGATCACAACCTGCTGGTCATGGAGGTGATGAGAAAGATTGCTGACAAAAAAGGCTTCGCACTGCTGCTTGCTGAAAAGCCATTTGCCGGTATCAACGGTTCAGGCAAGCACAATAACTGGTCGATCGGTACCGATACCGGTATCAATCTTCTTGATCCAGGTGATACTCCTGAAAAAAATGTTCACTTCCTTGTTTTTCTTGTCGCCGTCCTGAATGGTGTCTACAAGAGGGCTGATGTTCTGAGAATGTCCATAGCGAGCATGGGTAACGATCACCGTCTTGGCGCCAACGAGGCTCCTCCTGCTGTTGTGACCGTCTTCCTTGGCGAATTGCTCGAAAGAGTACTTGATGCTATCGAGAGTGGCAAGGTTGACCTGAAAACAGAAAAACAGGTACTTAATCTCGGCCTTTCACAGGTACCAGTGGTTAACAAAGACTATACTGACCGCAACCGTACCTCGCCGTTTGCCTTTACCGGCAACAAATTTGAGTTCCGCGCAGTCGGCTCTTCACAGGCAGCTTCGGTGCCGAACATGGTGCTGAACACGCTTATGGCTGAAGCTGTTGACGAAATTGCCGATGCTATTCTGGCAAAAATCAAGGCAGGAAAAGAGCGGGATGTGGCAATTCTTGAAACCCTTCGCGAGCAGATCACCGCTACCAAGCCTATCCGTTACCAGGGAGACAACTATGCGGAGGCCCTTCAGCAGGCAGCAAGGGAGAGAGGCCTGCCCAACCTGAAGAACACACCGCAGTCCCTCCGTGTACTGCTGAAGAAGGATGTTCAGGATATGTTTATCAAGTATGGAGTGCTGAGTGCAGACGAGACCAATTCACGTCTTCACATTCGTCTCGAACGCTATATCAAGGGTATTGATATTGAAGCCCGTACCCTGCAGCTTATGCTGAAGACCTTTGTCATTCCCGATGTTTCCGAATATCAGGGTGAACTTGGCAACTCCTTCAATAATCTGCTTTCTGCCGCTGATGCTATCGGTCTTTCCGGCCAGGCGCTCAGCAGCCAGGCAGGTAACCTCAAATTGCTTGCAGAAAGTTTTTCAACCCTGATTGAAATGACTGCCGAGCTTGATGAGGCTGTTGAAAAAATCGAATCCTTTGCAACAGAGTTTGAAAAGGCCGATTACTGTGCTGATGAACTGCTCCCGCTTATGAGCAAAGTGCGCGTCGTTGCTGACAGCCTTGAGCAAATTGTTGACCGCAGTCGCTGGCAGCTTCCGACCTATTCGGAAATGCTGTTTCAGCATTGAACCACTCTTTTGTGTGTTGAACAAGAAAGGGCTCGCTTCGGCGGGCCTTTTTTTGTTTAAAGGCGAAATTATTTTATTGTAAACGTTGAGTTATGCCTTATTTTTAAAGTCGGTTCACCCATATTTTGAAAAGTAACCCTTAACAGCCATGCCTGAGGTTTTTCACTATCCCATGAGCTATCCCGCCTTATGGCTGGATTACTATTTTCTGGCAACCTGGTTTCTGGGGATGCTCTTTCTTGGCCTGGTCTGGGCGCTCTTCTACCGGTATGGAAAATTTTCCTATGGTGTGGATCTTGGCTGTTTCTGGAAGACCGCGCTGCTCGTTCTGTTTACCACCGTTTCACTTGGCGGACCCATGTATTATAACACCCGATTTGCGGGGGAGCATGGTCAGGATGGTGATTCCATAAAAATAGCGGGTGACCAGTTGCTCTATCTTGATCGCAAGGGAACCGAAAAAAAATTGGCGCTTTCAGATATTACCGCCATTTATCAGGAGATCATTACCTACAATCCGCCGCCGAAAATCTTTATTGTTGCCGCTAAATCTTCTCTCAGGGACTCACTCTTTGTGACAACAAACTTGCCCGGCTACAGGCGTTTTCTTTCCGATCTGTCGGGGAGAACCGGTATTAAGGCAAAGCTCCCCTGATATTTTGATTAAGGATATCCCAACTATGCTTTTTTCCGGCGAACAATCGCAGCCCGATACGCTGTTTCTTGTTGTTGAAATAGGAAATACTACAACTTCTCTTGCGGTTTTCAGGGCTGATGAATGTCTTGAAGTGCAGAAGGTGCCTTCACTCATCATGACTGGTCAGGAAGGCATTGCAGAGCAGATCAAGCCGCTTGTCGTGAGCTATCCAGCCCTTCGTGATGCTGTGATTTGCAGTGTCGTGCCTTTGCTCGATGAAGCGGTATCTGCCGCTCTTCGTCTCCACCTTGCCGGGGAGCTCCTGAAGGTGAGCGCCTCGATGAAGCTGCCCTTTACACTACACTACGACTCACCGGATACGTTTGGCGCCGATCGCATTGCCCTTTGTGCCTTGAGCCGCCATCTTTATCCCGGAGAGGCTGTTATTGCTCTCGATATTGGTACTGCCATTACGGTTGATGTGCTTGGATCCGGTCAGGACTATCTTGGCGGTCTCATCATGCCGGGTCTTGATCTTATGGCCAGGGCACTGCATGAACATACCGCACGACTCCCTCTGGTCACTATTGGTCGTCCTGAAACACTTGTTGGTTTCTCAACAGTTGACTGTATCAGAAACGGTATTACTCTCGGCTGTGTATCGAGCATTGATGGATTGCTCGTGAAAATAAAAAACTGGCTTCGCAAGGAGCATGGTGAGGAGAGGATCAGGGTGGTTGCTGCGGGCGGCAATGCGCAGCTTGTTTCCGCCATGCTCGACTCCTCACCTGTAGTTGAGGAGCATGCGGTGCTGAGGGGTAGCAGTTATCTTTTTTCGCTCAACAGGCTTCCTTCCCGCTGAAGAATCTCCTTCCGTCATCGATAGATTTCAGTACAATGCTCTCGTCAACACTCTCCTCAAGCAAAAAAGCCTCTCCCAGCTTTTTCAGTAAAACAAAACGGAGTTTTTTATCCAGTTTTTTCTTGTCTGAGAGCATATTTTCAAGGAGCAGTTCACTGTCTATAGCAACAAATCTTCGTTTCACTACTCCTTTTGGAAAACGGAACCTCTTCAGCAGCGAGAGCCCGCGTTCAAGTGACTGTTGGTCGAGATAGCCAAGATTGTACGACAAAAAGAGGGCGCAGACCATGCCGATGGTGACCGCTTCGCCGTGCCGCAGGTAGCGGTACTCGGCCAGTTTTTCCAGTCCGTGCGCAAAGGTATGACCAAAATTGAGGGTTGCCCGCAGCCCGTCGGTCTCTCTGAAATCCTTTTCTACAACATCAGCTTTGATAAAGGCGCTTTTTTTGATCGCTTCGGTCAGAAATGGCTCCTTCAGGCTGGTAATGTCGCTGAAATGGAGGTCAAGAAAGTTGAAAAAGGGTTCGTCGGCAATAAAGCCATATTTGACCACCTCGGCCATTCCGGAATAGATTTCCCGTTGCGGGAGGGTTTTCAGGTATGAGGGATCGATCAGAATCAGTTCAGGCAGATGAAAAAAACCGATCAGATTTTTTCCGAGAGGGTGGTTTATGGCAACCTTTCCGCCGATGGCGCTGTCGGTCATGGCCAGCAGTGTGGTGGGAAGCTGGATCACCGGTATACCCCGGAAATAGCTTGCAGCGATAAAACCGCCAAGATCACCGATAACGCCGCCTCCAACAGCAAGCAGGTTCCAGCTCCGGTCAACATCAGCCTCAATCATGCTGCCATAGATGCGGTACGCAACGCTGAAGCTTTTTGAGGCTTCCCGGGCAGGGACAACCAGCTCTTTGCATTGGAAGCCCTCATCGTGAAGCGTCTGGAGCAGTGACTCTCCGTACAGTTTTCGTGTATGTTCATCGAAGAGTACCACAGTTTTTTTTGAAAGCCCATGGGTTGTGAATAACTCTCCCAGTCCAGTAATAACGGGTGTTCTTACAAGTATCGTGCTCACGGTATTTTTGTATTATTATTGGTCATCGGCAGTTGCGGAGGCGCTCCGCACAAACCGCTCTATTTTCCGGGTCAGCTCCTCAACGGTTGAACCGATGCGTTTGATGTCGGTCTCAACGGTAATATCAGCACTTTCATAGCGGGGTTCCCGTTTGGCAAGGATTGTCGAGATCTTCTCCTCAATCTCTTCACGCGAAAGCTTTCGTCCCTTTTCTCCTCGTAACAAAGGGCGATCGGTCTTGTTGCAGAGTCTCCTTGCAAGTGTTTTGGATGGCGATTTCAGATAAACCAGGGTGCCGGATTTCTGAATGAGTGCATATGCCAGATCATTTTCCAGTGCTCCTCCGCCGAGGGAGATTATCATGTTGTTTTGTGTGACAAGAGCACTCAGCCTCTGCAGTTCAAGAGCACGAAAGAACTCCTCACCCTCTTCCGCAAAAATCCGGGTAATGGTTTTACCGGTATCTTGTTCAATGCTCTGATCGAGATCAACAAACTCATAACCGAGTGAATTGGCCAGTAGCGGCCCTATAGTCGATTTTCCTGATCCACTGAACCCGGTTAAAAAAATAAGGGTATGTTCTTTATTCACGACTGATTGTTCAAAACCTCTCTGTTTTGCCTGCAGCTCCGCACAAGTCGTGCAAAGCTTTACGAAAATAAAAAAAATCCGGCACCTCCCGTTCAAAAAAGTCAGTATTCCTTTGCTGAGCCCCTTTTTCGTTGCCATATTCCCCGGAAGTTTACGATTTTGCGCATCAGCAGCCACTCTCTTGATGAACAGAACTGCACCTTGCAGCTTGTTGCGCATGGAGGCGCTGCATCAGTAACGGAATAAAAAACAATGAAAAAACTCTACATCATAAAAGCAGGCACTACATTCTCATCAACTCTTGAACGGCTCGGAGACTTCGATGACTGGGTTAAAAAGGCGCTTGGCGAACTGGCCGTTCCGGTTGAAATAATTGACGTGGTGCAGGGAATTCCCCTTCCTGAGTCAGAGCAGTGCTGCGCTGTTATTGTGACGGGATCCCATGCCATGGTTACCGACAATCTGGCCTGGAGCCTTGCTCTTGAAGCATGGATTCCTTTGCTGGTTGCTGATTGTGTTCCCTTTCTTGGGATCTGTTATGGTCATCAGCTTCTGGCGCGTGCCATGGGTGGAGAGGCTGGCTATCATCCACTTGGCAGGGAGATTGGTACGGTTGCGATAAAACTGTTACCAGAAGCGGAAGATGATCCGCTTTTCAGGGGGGCTCCAGCTCTCTTTTCTGCCCATACCACTCATGCGCAAAGTGCTCTGCAGCTCCCTCCCGGTGCCCTGTTGCTTGCGTGTAGTGATCATGAATCCCATCATGCCTTCCGTGTTGGCTCCTCTGCCTGGGGAGTGCAGTTTCATCCAGAGTATACGCATGAGGTCATGTGGGCATATATCGCAGCTCAGGCCGAAAGCCTCAGGAGTGAAGGGCGTGGCGTTGAGGGGTTGTTGTTGCAGGTCACAGAGTGCCCCTCGGCGAGCAACGTGCTGACCAATTTTGCCGCGCTGGTAAACAGGGCGGCGGCGGTTTCCAACCCTGCCCATGAGAGCATAAAGTAAACCATGACAAAACGACCTGCGGCATTTCTTCTTGGCGCCCCCTCGAGTGGCTCAGGAAAAACAACCCTCACCCTTGCCATTCTCAGAATTCTGGCCCGGCGCGGAGGTCGGGTTCAGCCCTTCAAATGCGGGCCGGATTATCTCGATACCCGATTGCACTCCATGGCAGCCTCATATGGCAGCGTGGTGTCCGAGGGCATCAATCTCGATACCTTCATGGCTTCGGAAGCGCATGTACAGGAGTTGTTCAATCGCTATTCAAGCGGTGCGGATGCTTCGGTTGTTGAAGGGGTGATGGGGCTTTTTGACGGGGCAGAAAAAGCGCAGGGAAGCAGTGCGGAGATTGCAAAACTGCTTGCACTTCCGGTCATCATGGTGGTCAATGCACAAAGTATGGCATATTCGGCAGCACCGCTGCTCTACGGTTACCGAACCTTCGATCCCGATGTGAAGGTTATCGGAGTGATCTTTAACCAGGTCAATACGCTGTCGCACTACCGCTTTCTTGAAGCTGCAGCAGATGACGCAGGGGTTGAACCGCTCGGCTATGTGCCCCGTCATGAGCCAATTGCCATCAGTGAGCGCCATCTCGGACTCAATACCTCTTCAGGTTATGATCGCGAAGGAGCGATTGAGGCCATGGCCGATCATATTGAAAAAAGTGTGGCTATCGATCGCCTTCTTGAACTGGCAAGCAGAGCGCAGCCAAACGTTTCCGGGAGCACTTCCTCTCGCAGTTGTTCAGCAGGCCGGGAAGAAAGGGTCATTGCCGTTGCCAGGGATGAGGCCTTCAATTTTACCTATCGGGAGAATCTTGACGTGCTTGGTGAGTATGGCCGGATCGACTATTTCAGCCCGATGGATGATGAGCGGATTCCGTCTTGTGACCTGCTCTATCTGGCTGGGGGTTATCCTGAACTCTATGCCGAACAACTCTCCTCGAACAACGCCATGCGTGCGGCCATTGCGGACTATTGCCGGAAAGGAGGCGCTGCCTATGCAGAGTGTGGCGGGATGATGTACCTTGGTGCGGCAATGACCCTTGGCGATGGGTCGCGCCATCCCATGTGCGGTGTACTCGATCTCGATACCACCATGCAGGAGAGCCGTCTCACGCTTGGTTACCGGAAAGTCCGCCTCAACAACGGTTATGCCGGAGAGCTTCGCGGTCATGAATTTCACTACTCCCGAATCGGAAGAGCAGGGGAGCTGCCGAATATCGCATCCATAACCAATGCCCGAAACGAAGAGACAGGAACTGCACTTTTCCGCCAATACAACACCGTCGCATCTTATCTGCATCTCTATTGGGGAGAAACAAGGGATTTCCCGCAATTTCTTCTGAACATGGAGCCTACGTTACAGCCATGAGCCTACCTTTCGTGCTGCGGTGAAGCTGCTCCAGGCAAGCGCGGAGAGAAGCCTGTCGTCTCCGGGGAAGCTGGCTGAAAAGGCATGGACGATTGATGCATCGACCCGGTAGGGAGCAAGTGCCGTAAAGAGCGCAAGCCGTCCGGCAGTTTTATCTGTCACCTCAAGCGCCGATAGTGCCTCTTCACACCACCCGTTGTTCATGCCAGGATCACTTCCGTTCCATTTTTCCACAGCTTTGTTTACCGCTCTGCGCACTTCTGCGGAAAGCGTCATGGCGCCTGAATGCTCGACCACCTGAGCGAAGCGGGCAAAGGCTCCGGCAATCGGTTTCGATGGTTGAGCCCAGAAGAGGTCGTCCGGCAGCGGAGCTTCCGCCAACAGGTCAAGCGATGTTCCCGGCTCTTTCGGTCGGCGTATGGCACCGCCGAAAAACCATGCGGCCATCTGCATGGAAACCTTTTTGGGGAATCCACTGGTAAATGGCAGGGGAGAAGGGCCAAGAAGAATGGTAACCATGCGGTTGATATAGTGGAACAGCACTGCTGTTCCGATAAATGCCGGAGCCTCTTCAGCAGTAAAAGGTGGCTTCTGCAGAACCGGCGAACCGGGACACCGTGTGGCCGAAGCCCATGCGGCGGTCTCGCGGAGAAAAAGGTCGTCAATCAGCTCTGTTTTTCCGCCGGTAATGAGGTTCGAGTAATCATTTCCTGACGATTCAAGCAGCATGATACTGTGGGCATCGACACAGAAAGGGCAGCGGTTGAGAGCCGAAACAGATGCTGCCACCACCTCTTTCGCATCACGTCGCCCGCTGCCGGCAAGCAGCGTCTCCCTGCAAGCCATCCAGACCCCAGCCAGCAGCTCCGCAACCGGCAGATGAAGCGTAAAGGGCTCGACCTCAGCCCCGAACTCCCTCCGCACCTGTGCAAGCACCTTGCCGGAAAGGCTCTCAGCCGAAGCGCGGGGGAGGGATTCGAAATATTTGATGCTCATGAGGGTATTTTATGTGGAATAATACCATGAGCAACAATCAGGTGACGTCAAAAGTTTTCCGCTTTTTCAACCCTTGCCAAGGGCAGCTCATTCTGTTTGTTAATGAGGGGAATACGTCGTAACTTCTTGATATTCTAAATGGCTTGATGAACTAACGGATATTCGGGAGTGTGCCCGTATTCTGGTTCGGATTGAGAGACTTGCGGCTTATTTGCTGTTTTTAAACATTTATTTTGATTTATACTACGTCCATGCATACACCTGCTGCCAAAACTGAATACTTGAAGTTGTCTGTTTCCGAGCGCATTCAGCTCGTTGAGGATATTTGGGACAGCATTGCTGCCGAGGAGTCAACTGCGGTTGAATTGTCACAAGCCCAAATGGATGAGTTACATCGTCGCGTTGCCGCACACAGAGCAGATCCTTCCACGGCCATTCCGTGGGAAGAGGTTCGATCAAAATTATTTCCGCTTAAACCCTGATGTTTATTGTGGTCCGTCCAGAGGCTGAGCAAGAGCTTCTTGATGCTCAGGCTTGGTATGAATCAAAAGCATTGGGGCTTGGTTTTGAGTTTGCTCGTGCCGCTGATGCAGCAGTAGCATCGGCATTTCGCAATCCTTTTGGACATTTACGCATTGAAGAAGAATTCCGCCGGGTTCTTTTTCGTAAGTTTCCCTACTCGCTCATCTATCTCCCAAACCTTGATGAGTTGCTCGTGGTTTCGTTTTTTCATCAGCATCGTGAACCGGGTGCTTGGCTTAAGCGGGTTAGTAGCTGACTTGCTTGATTCACCACAGATGAGACTTTGACAACTCATTCAACTTCCGACAGCAGTTCAGTATTCCGTCGATATCCGGGGGAACATCGCATGTGAGGTGAATGAAGACCGCGTACTTCTCTCGGGGCATGCGGTTATCTTCATGGAAGCGGTCATTGTTTTCTGATTCGGCTCCGATGTTTGGAGCCGCCCCGAATCATTTGGATGAGAACTGAAAGCTCACGAATGATTCGTTCAGGGAATTCGCAACGAAGTTCATACTGGCGTTTGCTGCATGGGTGGAAACCAACACCCGCTGCAGGGAGCAATAACATGCCAGATTGGAAGGAGGGCGCGGGGTTATGGTTACACGAGCCCGATCACCTCACCCACCAGATCAAACGGTGTTGAATCGGTAATTCGCGCGTGGCAGAACATGCCGGGCTCGACCTGGAAATCACCGGTTTCAAGCATGCATTCGTTGTCCACTTCGGGAGCATCGTACTCCGTACGGCCAAAGGCCATACCTTCTTCCACCTGATCAATGAGCACGGTGATCTCTTTTCCTTCAAAATCCCGGTTTTTATCCTGCGAAACGCTCTCCTGCAGCTCCATGAGCTCCGCCACCCGATCCTGTTTCTCTTCAGCGCTGACGTTGTCTTCAAGGGCGAAGGAGGGGGCATATTCCTCGTGGCAGTAAGGGAAGCAGCCAAGCCTGTCGAACCGGTTGGCTTCAACAAATTCCAGCAGTTCATCAAACTCTTCCCGGGTTTCACCGGGATAGCCAGCGATCATGGTGGTACGCAGGCGGATATCGGGGTTCTTCTCCCGTACGGTTTCGATGAGCTGGATGCTCTCCTGTTTGTTGATCCCTCGGTTCATTGATTTCAGGATACGGTCATTGCAATGCTGCAGGGGAATGTCGAGATAGTTGCAGATGTTCTCCCGCTCGCGCATGGTTTCAATGACTTCAAGCGGAAAATTTACCGGGTAGGCGTAGAGCAGCCGGATCCAGTCGAATGCCATATCGGAGAGGCGGAGCACGAGGTCGTTCAGCATCGATTTGCCCATCGTGTCGTAGCCGAACATGCTGATATCCTGCGAGATTATGTTCAATTCCTTAACTCCGGAGTTTTTCAGCAGGATAGCTTCACGCAGGAGCTGCTCGACCGGCTGGCTGCGGTAGCGTCCCCTGATTTTTGGAATAGAGCAGAACGAGCAGGAGCGGTTGCACCCTTCGGCAATCTTGAGGTAGGTGTAGTGGGGAGGGGTGAGGAGTGAACGATGGTCATAGAGCTCTTCGTGGTAGGCAGCACCGAGAGCAGCAAGGATTTCGGGCAGTTCACGGGTACCAAAAAATCCATCCACCTCTGCCATCTCTTCCTTGAGTTCATTGCGGTAGAGTTCGGTGAGGCAGCCCATCACATAGAGCCGCTGAATTGTTCCCTCACTTTTTTTATCGATAGCGGCAAGGATTTCAGTGATCGACTCCTCCTTGGCATCTTCAATAAAACCGCAGGTGTTGATGAGGATTGTGTCGGCTTCATCGGCGGTCTCGGTAAAGATAATCCCCGAGGCTTCAGCCTGTGCCATCAGCCGTTCGGAATCAACCGTGTTTTTAGAGCAGCCAAGGCTCAGAAGAAAGAGTTTATGCGTTGTCATTGTAGTTGAATCGTTCAAGAAAATCTTGTTTCCACTCCATGAAGGAGCCTTTCTGGATCTCCGTTCGTGCTGTTGCGGTAAGCCACATGAAAAAGGAGATGTTTTGCAGGGTGCAGAGTTTCAGACCGAGAATCTCGCCGACGTTCAGCAGGTGGCGGAGGTAGGCGCGTGAATAGTTTCGGCAGACTTCGTTGTCGAATCCTTCGTCGATGGAGCTGAAGTCGGTTGAATATTTTGCCGAGCGAAGGTTCATCTTGCCCTGGCGGGTATAGACCCTGCCATTGCGCCCTTCGCGTGTCGGGATGACGCAGTCGAACATATCGATGCCGCGTTCGATAGCGTTTAAAATGTTTTCAGGTGTGCCGACTCCCATGAGGTAGCGCGGTTTCTTCTCCGGCAGCAGCGGGTGAGAGAGCTCAAGGATACGGTACATCTCTTCAGCCGGTTCTCCGACTGCCATGCCGCCAATGGCATAACCGTCAAAATCAAGATCAACCAGCGCATTGGTAGAGCTGGTGCGCAGGTCGGTATGGATTCCCCCTTGCGTAATGCCGAAGAGGTACTGCTCGTGGCCGTAGAGGGGAGAGGTGAGTGTGAAATGCTTTCTTGCCCGTTCGGCCCAGCGAATGGTCAGCTCTCCGGAGATGCGTACATACTCTTTTTCTGCGGTGGAGGGTGGACATTCATCGAGAGGCATCATGATGTCGCTGCCGATGATGCGCTCGGTCTCAATCACATTTTCAGGGGTGAAGTGCTGTTTTGAACCGTCAAGGTGTGATTTGAACAGGACTCCCTCTTCGCTGATTTTGCGCAGGTCGGAGAGTGAGTAGACCTGATAGCCACCGCTGTCGGTCAGAAGCGGGCCATCCCAGTTCATGAAGCGGTGGACACCCCCGGCTTTCTGCAGGATCTCGTTTCCCGGTTTCAGGTAGAGGTGATAGGTATTGGCCAGAATGATATGAACGTTGAGTTCCCTAAGCTCGTGAGGTTCAACTGATTTCACGCTTGCGCGGGTGCCTACCGGCATAAAAACCGGCGTAGGAATGGTTCCGTGGCTGGTTTCAAGAACACCGCACCGGGCTGAACTGTGCGGATCGGTGGTAATGAGGCTGAATTTCATGTGCTTTCCGGTAACAGAGAGGAGGCCTTTTTTGACCTGTCAAGGTAGCCAAAGCCCGGCACAAAACAAAAGCTCGACAAACGAGCAGGATCGTGTGTAATGGTTCGCCGTTTTCCCTATATTTCGGAATTAACCCCCTTTATTTTCTTTTCATGTGAACTCTCTTGCGATACCTTGTCCCGTAAATATTGCGTAATGCAAGATGAAAAGGTATTTTGTGCTTTGTGGTGTTGATTGTTGGTATTAAAGAAGCACAGGTATTGAAGAAGCACATTGATTTTTTCCGGAACCCGACAGATAATGAAAATTTATCCATTTGTTGCAAGCTTGCTGGTGATTTGCCCTCTTACCTTTTTGCATGAAGAGCTGCGGGGTGAGCCAGGGAAGTATGTTCTGCCTGTTGTAGAGCCATTGGCACATAAGGCGTTCAAACCAAGAATGGGTGAACCGGTCAAGCCGTTGAAGGTGCCTGAAGTGCTGAACCCGGAGATGGTGGAGCTTGGTAAAAAACTCTTCTTTGATCCTCGCCTATCCAGAACAGGATTCATTTCCTGCAACTCCTGTCACAATCTCAGTATGGGCGGCAGTGACAATCTGAAAACCTCTGTTGGACATAACTTGCGTGAGGGTGCGCTTAACGCTCCTACAGTCCTTAATTCGAGCATGAGTTTTGCTCAGTTTTGGAATGGGCGGGCAAAAGATCTCAAGCAGGTGTTATCGATTGGGGATTATGCCTATGGAGGTAAGGTTGCTTTCGTTGAAGGGCCGATTGACGGGAAGGGGAGTAAACCAGGGAAACGGCCTGCTGCTGTAGTGGGCAATCCCGGAGGTGTCTCATTTACTCACGATCTTGCTGTTCCGATCCTGCAATCTATTCCTCTCTATGCTGAAGAGTTCAGCAAGGTATTTCATGCAGGGAAGATTACTCTTGATCAGGTTATAACGGCTATATCCGCATTTGAAGAGACGCTTCTTACACCGAATTCCCGTTTCGATCAATGGCTGCGCGGTGATGACAGGGCAATAACCAAGCAGGAACTTGCTGGTTACAGGCTGTTCAAGAGCAGCGGGTGTACTATTTGTCATAATGGCGCCTCTTTTGGCGCGAATTCATTCCAGAAAACAGGCGCTGTGAAGCCATACAAAACAACCTGTTCCGTTTCAGGTTGTTTTGAGATAAGCAAAAAAGATGTAGATCGTTTCAGATTCAAGGTACCAACCTTGAGGAATGTTGAACTGACTTATCCCTATTTCCATGACGGTGAGGTGGCAACGCTCTCCAAAGCTGTTGAGATTATGGGTCAGATTCAGTTGGGCAAAACGTATACAGAGCAGGAAACTGCCAGCATCGTTGCCTTTCTGAAGAGTTTGACTGGCGATCAACCGCAATTCATGCTTCCGCAGTTGCCGCCATCATCCGAAACCACACCTCCTCCGCAGCCAATAATGCCCTCTTCTTAAGGTGCCTTCGTTCGAAGGCGCTTCATTGAGAGTAAGCGGTTTGTGTGCTTTTTCTGTGCGTTGAGGTGTTGAATATTACCTGAAATTTCAAAGGGAAAACCGTATCTTTACACTCGACAAGTACGGTACAGGAAAATACTCTGCACTTTTTACAGTCTTGAATAATTTTTACGGAACCTGACAATGAAAACTCACTTTCTTGTTGTCGCTCTTCTGGCGGCAGGTACTCTCTCTTCTTGTGCAAAAAAACCGCAACCAGAAGCAGCAACGCCGCCAGCCCCTGTTGCTGCTCCCCCCGCAGCGCCAGTGCTTCAGCCAAAGACAGGTGAACCAGTTGCTCCTGTGGAAGCTCCGAAAGTGGCCGATCAGGCTATGGTGGAGCTTGGCAAAAAGCTCTTTTTTGATCCCCGGCTTTCAAAATCAGGCTTTATTTCCTGCAACTCCTGCCACAATCTCAGCATGGGCGGCAGTGACAATCTGAAAAGTTCGATCGGTCACAAATGGAAACAGGGGCCGATCAATTCACCGACAGTACTTAATTCGAGTATGAACCTGGCCCAGTTCTGGGATGGGCGGGCCAAGGATCTCAAGGAGCAGGCTGGTGGCCCAATCGCCAATCCGGGTGAAATGGGATTTACCCACGATCTTGCTGTTACGGTTTTGCAATCCATCCCGGCCTATGTCGATGAGTTCAAAAAAGTATTCCAGGCCGATACCATTGATATCGACAAGGTAACCACTGCTATCGCCGCTTTTGAAGAGACACTGGTTACACCAAACGCCCGTTTCGACAAATGGCTCAGGGGCGATGATGCTGCGATCACAAAAGAAGAACTTGCGGGATATGAGCTTTTCAAGAGCAGTGGATGTACAGCCTGTCATAATGGTGTTGCTCTTGGAGGAAACTCATTCCAGAAAATGGGCGCGGTGGAGCCTTACAAAACAAAGAATCCTGCTTCAGGTCGCAGTGCTGTAACAAAAGACGATGCTGACCGCTTCAAATTCAAGGTGCCGACTCTAAGGAATGTTGAACTTACCTATCCCTATTTCCATGATGCCGGGGCAGCAACACTTTCGAAAGCCGTTGAGGTGATGGGCCAGATCCAGTTGGGGAAAACGTTTACCGTAGAGGAAAATGCCAACATTGTTGCATTCCTGAAAAGCTTGACGGGCGATCAGCCGAAATTTGAGCTTCCGCAACTTCCGCCATCATCCGATACAACACCGCTGCCGCAACCCTTCGGCAAATAAGCGTTTTACCGTGCAAAGAGGGAAAGCGTCCATTGATGTTTTCCCTCTTTTTGGGTCAAATGCCTCTTGCCCTGCAGGGATTGCAAATTCAATAATATGTTTGGATGAATAGTTAGCCAAGGAGAGTCCGACTATTTTCAGTTTGTCAGGCAAGCAAAAACAGTGTCAGATTGTTATTTGTTGATCAACTTTATGAGTCGGGGATAGACGATGTCCGTCCTTTGGTCGGGTTGGGCTGGGTCGATGAGGTCGTGGCCGAGTTTCAGGGTATTTTCAAATTCATAGGTAGTCAAAGCTGCGTGGTGTGCCTGCCAGATACGGACCATCTTTGTGGCCATCTCGTTGTTGATCATGCCGTCATTGGCATTGAAGACGACCAGTATTTTGTTGGCTGCCGGATGCTTGTGTTTTGCTTCTGCCTGAACGGTAAAGCCCAGACGGAGGATTTGTGACAGGGCATGACGGGAATAGCGTGGATAGGCGTGTGCCGGGAGCACCTTCTCTTTCAGGACAGGATCCCACCATTCAAGCGCATCAGGCAAAAGGGTGTATACATTCATGGCGGCTGCAGTTAACGGTGTTGGGACTTTTTTGAATCCAAACGCAGGTGAGATGATGACTGCCAGGTCGATATCCTTCCGCTGTTGTGCCGCCCAGGCCGTTGTTACTCCTCCGGCAGAAAACCCCATCATGATTACCTTTTCACCGAGCCCCTGGGCAATATCGACACTCTGGTCGGCATAAGCCGTCAGCTCTTCAGCCGTCAGACGGGCATGTGCATCAGTCATCCGGTCAGCCAGTCCGTGATGCGGGAGGGGAGCAATCAGCACGTTATATCCCAAAGCATACAAACGGGTTCCTAACAATTGAAACTGTTGTGGGTCGCTCGTATAGCCATGAACCAGAATGATTGTGTGTTCCGTTTTTTTTCCATGAGTCATCAATTGCGTCCGGCAGAGCGGATTCATCGCTTGCGACTCCTGTTCGCGAAGGATTTTTATGAGCTGCAGCGCCTCACTGTAGTTGTGTGCTGGTCGTGGGTGAGACTGGATTGTTGCAATGTTCCATGGAAGCAGAATGCTGAAAATGATGGTCAGCAGCAATCCGGAGATCAATAAAATAATCCACCATTGTTGAATGGCAGAAAGCAGCTTTTGCTGTATGGAATTTTTTTCGGTACTCATTGAATAGTTCATTGGTTTGGCGCACTTGCCTCAGCAATGGTTCCGGAGTAGTCGCCGAGTTTGCGTTTTGCCGCTCCCCGGCTCCCATAAATTTCTGCAGCGCCCGGATCAAGTTCAGCCGCTTTGTTGTAACAAGGAACAACACTTGATATGCCACTTCGATAGCGCTGTTCTTGCTCGCCTCTTCGATGCGGTAATGTAGTGATACGGCTGGAATTCCGGAACTGTTTTTTACACCACGGCAGCTATCAACTTACTCCATGGAGCTTACCCTTACGGCGACCGTCAGCTTTTCCTCTGCATTGCCTTTATAGGTACCCCGTACTGGAGGAACGTCGTCATAGTCTCTGCCTGAACCAATTTTGATATAGCGTTCATCAACAAAAAGGGTGCTATGCGTCGGGTCCATGCCGATCCACCCTTTTTCCTTGCCGCAGAATACTTCACACCATGCATGGCTTGCTTCATCCCGCCCATCGGGGGTGCTTCCTCCAAAGAGGTACCCGCTGACGTAGCGGGCCGGGACACCAAGATAACGGCAGGCGGCAAGCATGATATGGGCAAAATCCTGGCAAACTCCCCGCCCGAGGGCCATAACGACGGCGCTGGTACTGTGGACATCCGTCACTCCGGGTTCATAGATGAATGAATCGTTGATATGGCGGCAGATCGATTCGGCAAGCTGAAAACTGTCGGTATTGGTGGCAAAAAGAGTTGAAAAATCTCTTATCGCCTGGTCGAAATGGACATAGCGGCTCTGGCAAGAGAAATCCATCAGAAAAAAATCCTCATTATCGCCAGCATCAGCGTGGCCCATGCCGGTTTCCACTACAGAAGTTGCGATGATCTCTACCCGTTTGTGGCTCTGGAGCAGGTTGAAGTGGTTGACCTGGTTGCCGTAAAAATCGGTGTACTCAAAAATAGTGGCAGGGGGATCCACCAGAAGGTCAAAGCTGGTGCAGCGCTGGGGAGCTGCCGGATTATTATCAGGGTGGAGCCTTACTTCGGTCGCCGTTTCATAGATTGGATTATCATATTCAAACAGGGTTGAGTGTTCAACTTTCAGAATCATGCTCTTTTGGTTTACGTCCGGTTATTGCTGTTGCTGATGCTGCTGTGCCTGGCTCCAGTTTGGTCGTCCGCCGGCTATTCCGGTAAAAGGAAGTGCCTCTTCAATGTCAGTTGACTCGATTTCCGGAGTGTGATAGGCAAAATAGGTCAGGTGAACCTGTTCTCCAACTTTCACCAGTCGCTGTTCCAGATCTTCCAGATAGCGATGCAGTCCAGTCGCAAAAATATCTTCAATTGCCGTATAGCTCAGCTTTGCCTCCAGTTTTCCGATCAATCGGTCGGCATTGTTGACGTAACGGTGACGGGAGCTTCCCGAGATACGCCACAGGGCATCTTCAGCCGCACAGACGGAAAAGTTGATGCTGCGCGGGAAGCTGCGATCAAGAATGAGAAAGCGCAGGATGTTGTCGGGATCGATTTTTGAGAGATAGACCTTCCGGAATGCTTCAAGCGCGCTGCAGCTTTTGAGCACGGCCATCCATTGAATGATATCCTCAGAACCTTCAACCAGTTCAGGCTGGCTTTGCGCTTCGGAAAGCAGCATATGGTATTTGACATCAATAAGCCGGGCAATGTTGTCGGTGCGTTCGAGATACTTGGCAATCTGGATAAAGTCCCACCCTTCGTTGTGGGAGAAGGTGTTATCAGTTATGCCCTGAAAAAGATGCGAGGCATTCTTGATCTCCTTGTAGAAGCCGTAGGGATCGTTATGCACAAATTGCGGCGTAACGCTCTGTAAATAATGGTAGAGGTTATTGACCTGCTCCCACATCTCGCTTGAGATGCTTTCGATGATGCTTCGTGCGTTTTCCCTTGCAAGCCCGATACAGGATGTAATGGAGTTCGGATTATTTTTATTGAACACCAGATAATCGGTAACGGTATGGGCGGAGTACTCGTCATAGAGGCTGTTGAACCGCTCCTTGTCGCTGGTAACAAGGATAAGAGCAACCCAGTAGCTTGGATTCTCAACGTGGGTAATTTTATTGAGGTCGAGCAGCAGGTTAAAATTGACGTCAAGAAACCTTGCAGTGTTTTCTGCCCGCTCGAAATAACGACTCATCCAGAAAAGTGATTCGGCAACACGGCTTAACATGATAATAAGAAATTAGTGTTTATTCATCGACAACCCAGGTGTCCTTGCTGCCTCCTCCCTGAGAGGAATTGACCACCAGTGAACCACGTTTGAGGGCGACTCTTGTCAGACCTCCGGGGACTATAGTAACAGTTTTACCGTACAAAACATAGGGACGCAGATCAATATGACATCCCCAAAGTTCCGTGTCATTGAAAAAGCTGGGGTGTCGCGAAAGAGAAATCGTGGGCTGGGCAATATAGTTGCGTGGATTGGCCACAATCATTTCCGCAAAATTCTCCTGCTGCTCAATTGTTGATTCCGGGCCAATCAGCATCCCGTATCCTCCCGATTCATTGGCAGCTTTTACTACCAGTGAACCAAGGTTTGCCAGAATATATTTCAGATCTGAAGGATTGCTTGCCAGCCAGGTTGGAACATTTTCCAGAATTGGATCCTCTCCGAGATAGTACTTGATGATCTTCGGGACAAAACTGTAGATCACCTTGTCGTCGGCTACACCGCAACCGATTGCGTTGGCAAGGGTGACATTGCCTTTACGATAGGCATTAACGAGGCCTGCAACGCCAAGTTTCGAGTCCGGGCGGAAGACAAGTGGATCAAGATAAGCATCGTCAACCCTGCGATAGATCACATCAACCTGCTCAAGTCCGCGAGTCGTTCGGGTGTAGACCTTGTTGTTGTTGACAACGAGATCTTTTCCTTCGGTCAGTTCAATGCCCATCTGGCGGGCAAGGAAGCTGTGTTCAAAGTAGGCAGAGTTATAGATGCCAGGGGTCAGCAACACGACGTTTGGTTCACGGCGTGATACCGGGCTGATCTCCTGCAGGGTGCGGAGCAGCTCCTGGGGATAATTTTCGATCGGGCGAATCTTGTATTTGTCGAACAAAACCGGGAAGGCGCGTTTCATCGCCTGCCGGTTTTGCAGCATATAGGAGACCCCGCTCGGGGTGCGCAGGTTGTCTTCGAGCACCATGTAATTCCCTTTTCCGTCGCGGATAATATCGCTGCCGGTGACATGAATGTAGATGCCGAGCGGTGGATTGACCCCGATAAATTCCCTTCTGAAATGCTGGCTGCCGAGGATCAGTTCGGCAGGAATAATCCTCTCTTTGAGAATTTTCTGGCCATGGTAGATATCATGAAGAAACGCATTGAGCGCTGTAATGCGCTGCATAAGCCCCTTCTCAATAGTCTGCCATTCGTGGGCAGGAACAACTCTTGGAATAAGATCAAATGGAAAAAGGCGCTCAACTCCCTCATTTTCGCCATAGACGGTAAAGGTGATACCCTGATTCCGGAAAAAAATATTGACAATTTCCCGTCGGGCTTTGATATCATCTACGGAAAACTGACTGAAACGGTGAAGCATCTTGTCGTAATGTGGCCGGGGGCTTCCCTCTTTTGAGATAACCTCGTCAAAAAACTGGGAGGTTTCGGCTTCGTAGCGCTCAAAGAAGCGAATCATACGGATTGGATTCTTGTTGTTGATGGAGAATCACTTTTGCTGCTCTTGCCGACTTAAATATTTCGGCTAATCGAAGAATATACCTAAAAAATTTAAAATTCAACGAGATATTTTATCGTTTTGTTGGTTTTTAAGGAGCACTCCAGGATGCAGGCTTCGATTTCAGGCTGCATCCTTGTGGAATTCCGGATTTTTCGTCTTGTCAGGTCGGGGAATTGTTTTTATTATGGCCTTTCGCAAGAGTTCACATTTTCACAGGGCAGCTCATATCGTGCCTGTAACCCATTACTGACCAAGAGCAATGAATATACTCGTGACCGGCGCAGCCGGATTTATAGGATTTCATGTCTGCAAACGACTTCTGGAACGTGGAGAGAGGGTAACCGGGGTTGATAATCTCAATGATTATTATGATGTCACGCTCAAGGAGGCACGGCTGTCAATGCTTACGCCATTTGAAGGATTTACCTTTGTAAAAGCTGATATCTCCGACCGTGCTGCCATGGAAGAGCTGTTTGGGAAAGGGAAGTTCGATGGTGTGATCAATCTTGCCGCACAGGCGGGTGTGCGCTATTCAATCCAGAATCCCCACTCCTATGTTGAAAGCAATATTGTGGGCTTCCTCAATATCCTCGAAGGATGCCGCCACAACGATGTGAAACATCTGGTTTATGCATCTTCCAGTTCCATATACGGTTCAAATGAGACCATGCCTTTTTCGGTGCACGACAATGTCGATCATCCCCTTTCACTCTATGCCGCCAGCAAAAAGGCCAATGAGTTGATGGCGCATACCTACAGCCATCTCTACAATCTGCCAACAACCGGGCTGCGCTTTTTTACCGTTTACGGGCCGTGGGGAAGGCCTGATATGGCGCTCTTTCTCTTTACCAATGCCATCCTGAACAACAAGCCCATTCAGGTATTCAATTATGGCAAGCATCGCCGTGATTTTACCTTCATTGATGATATTACCGAAGGAGTTCTGAGAACACTCGATCATGTTGCCGTGCCAAATCCCGACTGGTCAGGCCTCACTCCCGACCCTGGGACAAGCAAGGCGCCATGGAGAGTCTACAATATCGGCAACAGCAATCCGGTCGAACTCATGGACTATATCAAGGCTCTTGAAGAGCAGCTTGGCCGTACTGCCATAAAAGAGTTTCTCCCGCTCCAGCCCGGAGATGTGCCTGACACCTATGCCGACGTTGATCAGCTTATGCAGGATGTCCACTACAAACCTGAAACCACCGTGCCCGAGGGCATACGCCGTTTTGTTGCCTGGTATCGGGAGTACTATGGAGTTCAACAGTAAAAAAAAGTGTCAATAAAATTGTGAGGTGCCAGTGCAAATCTTTTTAACAGGTGTCGGTTGTGTCGGAAAATCAACGATTGGCAAAATAATTGCCGAACTGCTTGGGCTAAATTTTTTTGATCTGGATGTGGAAGTTGAAGCCTTCTTTAAAACGAGTATTGAACGTCTTCAGCAGAGCTGTTTTAACATGTACGAGTTTCGTGAAGAGGCTGCAAAAGCTCTTGCAGATTTGCTGAATCGTCCGGAAAGCGCGGAGTCAGTTATCGCATTGTCTCCAGGTGGCCTGATGGGAGGATACCTGAAGGTACTGAAGAAGAACCACGGAATCAAGGTGGTGATTACCGATAAACCGGAAAATATTGTAGAGAGGCTCCGCTTCTACGACATCGACTCCCGCCCGATCGAAAAAGAGTTGACGCTCAAAGAGAAGAAATTGTACCTGCGGGAGGTAAAGGGTGACATGACCTACTTTGGCACAAGTTATAAACGAGCAAACCTGCAGGTTGACATTTCCGGTCTGGAGCCGGTTCAGGCAGCTCATAAAATCATTGATGCGGTAAATACGTACACGTCTGAATCATCACTCGTCACATAATGGGGATAGATAACGCGATGGAACAGGACTGTTTTCCGATTATAACTTCAACTCTGGAACTGAATATCTGCCCCTTCCCCCCCCATAATTACCGGTCGGTTTCAGCAAAAATAAACAAAAAAGCATGAACGCAACCAGCGAAATCTTTATTTCAGCTTTTTTGCCATTGCTCAAATTCACTGAGCGACATAATTGGCGGAGTTTTAAAGAGATCCTTAATAATAAGCAGGTCGTTATCACCAGTTACTAAAGCATCCGCCTTGCCAAATACGGCTAACGTTAAAAACATTTGATCTGCTGTATCTCGAATTACAGGTAAGTCAACTGGTACCTCAAGCGAAGTGACCGTTTCAGCGTAAGGCAGAAAATCAGCCAGTAGTACCAATTGCTCCGTTTTTGTGAGCTTGAATTTTGGATAGGCCAACACTCTCAAGAGTTCGCTGGCCGTTTCCTTGCTGACTAACGGGATGATAGCCCCGGACTGCCAGTTGTGACGCAACCACGACATTTTCTGGCGTGAAAATATCAATGCGAAAATAATGCAGTTCGTATCAAGCACTATGCGATAGCTCACGGCTGACTTTTTCTTGCCCACTCTATTGCATCCAGAACATCCTGGTCATTAATACCCAAAGCATCTAATTTGGCACGCACTGCATCTGCCTGCTGCATACGCACAGGCGTAAGCATGATGCGACCATTCTCAACTTCCACTTCAAAGTAATCTGTTTTAGGAATTGAGGTTACAATAGACTTTGGCAAGGTCAACTGATTTTTGCTGGTAAGTTTGGCTAACATGGCATTCATATCAAGAATAGTAATGGAGTAAGAATACCTTACCAAAAATAATATTGTTTACCAAATAGTATTACACCATCGACAACACGCTTCTCTCGCTTCGGCAATTTTGCCTGAAAAAAAAGAATCCGGAAAAAATGGCGTTCGAAGCAAAAAAACTGCTATCACAACACTGCCAGCCGTTCATTCACCGCTCGTGAGTTATCTCGTGAATTATCCGAGGTAACGTATCTCCAGCCATGCTTATAACTGCTTATCGTCCAGATCATGAAAAGTGGGCCGATAATTTCACCAGGAGGAAAAAATGAATACCAGAAAACATACAAAGTTTGTTCATGCAGGTAACTACGCCGCCAGAAGTCGAAATTGAGATCATTGATTCTGAGGATGGCTGGGCACCGTATATCAGCCTTGATGACGCCTTAAAACTCGATCGGGTAAGAGAAGCACTCAAGTCGGGTGACGTTGCAGCGGCCAGTACCTACGCGAAAAAGGTCTATGCTTTATCGACGGTAGCCGCATGAATTTTTTTGTGTTATTGAAGAACCGAACATCACCCCAGCCGAGTAAATTGCGCGACTTTTTGTGTAGCTCTGCGTGATTCGTTTTATCCGGTGCCTACAAATGAACAATTTCCACATAGCCCCATTTGTCACGGAAATATTCGGCGACCAGCCGTCGATGGCAGTGCTCAGGTGTGACCTCGCTGCAGAGAAGGCAGCCGCCATCAATCAGATCTTTTTTGACAAGATTCTCAACGCGACGTGTCGCCATCAATGACAAGAATTGCTTTTCATAACTCTTCCAATCGCCGCCATTTTTCTTGTAGCCATCAAGAATCTCTTTGGTCGGCGCCAATTCTGGCAGGTGAACGTAATCAAGGTTATTGATTTCACGGAGGAAAAACTGCAAGTCTTTCATCTTCGTAAATCCGGCTAATTGAGAAACATTGTTAAGCCGAATATCAATAACTCTTGTCAAACCAGGCTGCTTCAAATGGTTGAAAAATTGCTCTGCGCTTTTCTGTGTAAAGCCGATGGTAAAAATCTTCATGATTGGAGAACTTTTTTCTGTTCAGCCATGACTTCATCCTGATATGCCACACGATTTCCTTGAATGGAATACGCTTGTGCAATAAATTCATCACGGCTCGTAAACATATCCCCATCAGGGAGATTGCACATCGAAAGCAAGCGAGATTCCAACTCTTCGTGAGTCTGAATGGCTCCATCATGCAGAATATGGTTGACTGGAATCCCCAGCTCAAAAAGCTTGCGTGACACCAGCAGCGCTCTGTGACACTCAATGGGATCTTTCTCTGCACACATCAGGGTAATTCGATATGCATCAGCGCCTCGCATTATCCTTTCAATACCCTCCAAAAAAAGGGGAGTCTTGGCCAAACGCGGATACTGAACCCGGCCTTTTTCATAACATGCAGGATCTTCGCTTCGGGCACCCAACTGACGCCCCAAAAAAACATATTTGATTCGATGGTGTCCCATCGGCAGTATGGGAGTTCTACATCGGCGGTTATCAGCCCGCACAAAAGTGGCTCAAAGACCGGAAGGGGAGAGTGCTCAGCTTTGAGGATGTCCGCCATTACCAGCGCATCATCGAAGCACTGACGGAGACAGAGAGAATTATGCGGGAGATTGATATGGTTGGTGTGGAGTAATTTGTATTCGGTGTTCAAAAAGCAACAAGAAATGACAACATTTACATATCGACAAGCTGAGCCTGTTTACCCAAACCCGCATTCTGCGGCAGCGTTTGTTATTCTTTTGATTCGATTATTTCGTCATAATGATGATGTGAACCTATCCAAAACCATACAAGACCCTCAGCTCTTTCTTTTGCTAATGCACGGTAAAGTAATCCGATACGTGCTGACCAAAAATTCCCGACTTTTTTTAATCGTACCGATGGATGGCACGGGTTACTTCGAAGCAGCTCAAAATTTTTATCTGCTAAATTACGGATATCTTTGGGGAGTTGTTGGTAATGGAACCAAAATTCCGATATGGTAAAATGATTCACAGCGGTTTTGCTCGACCAGCCAGAAATTCATTGTCGGCCTGTTTCCCAAGTGCATCAAGGCGACCTGTTGTAATATCGGATTCGATTTTTTTATCCCACTGGTCAGCCAGAAACTCTTCGAACCACTCTGCAAACTGTAAAAGTTGATCCGGCGAAAGTTTTGATACGGTTGTTTTAAGTTCTTGAGTGTTCATCATAATCTTTTTCTCCAAAATGGGCTATGCGTTGGGTTCTTCAACTTATAGCAACCGTTTCTGCGTTCTGGATCAGGAACCAGAAACACAGTACGCCAATTTAGTATAAGTAGTTCTGCGATATAACTGTTCGGCAGTGAACTGTTACTGAACGAATATCGCAAGTTTTTTGCCTCTTTCAAAGCGTGGATGAGTTTCAACGGTTAAGGTTTTGTAGACCAGCTTTCGGGGAAATTCGCCACTATCAGCGCATCATCGTAGCTCTGACTGAAACGGCAAGGATTATGGGGAGCATCGGGGTACCGGACAGATGCCGATAAAGCTGGTTTCAGCGTTATTTTCACCAATGGTGAAGTGAAACGAGCGGATGGAGTAAACTGGCGTTGTGGAGTATCGGGCAGTGTATGGCCTCAGAGCGAAGAGAATCATCCGGTGTTGCATGTGAGCTGGAATGATGCAGTAGCGTACTGCAAATGGCTCTCGGCAAAGACAGGGAAACGTTTTCGTCTGCCCACCGCAGGTGGGCAGACGTTTGGAGCCAAAAAACCGCTTATCACAGGCACTGCATGCCTTCAGCTTTCCGCTCGGTAGCTTAACCGTTTGGCTGCATACTGGCAATCTGTAAAAAAAAGCTTAGAACCTATCGTCGCGATGTTCAATGATCTGTAAGATATGCAGGCACTGACCTGATGAAGAGCTGAAAAAAATGCGCTATTTCCCACAAATAAAACGCTGCAGATGGCTGTTCATTTTCGCCATTATCTCTGAGTCAGCTCTTCCGATAAGTTTGATAAATCGTTTTTTGTCGAAAGAACTGATCTGTTTCGTTTTGAGAAGAGAATTTTTCATGAGTCTGTTCCGGGAATTTGCTGTTATCAGAATATCAAGTTCCGACGGATTGACTATTTGCGATGAAATCGGAATAACCGTCAGTAAATTTCCTGATGCAATATAATCCTCGTGCTGAATAATAAGAGCGGGCCGGATTTTCTGGTATTCGTGTCCAAAGCTTGGATCAAAATTTACCAGCCATATCTGAGCACATTGAAAGGTTTTCATAACTCCTTCAGACCCAAATAGTAACTGAGTTCTTCTCTGGAAAGAAACTCCGTTGCATTATCGTTGAGAGCCGCAAGCTCTGTGTCGAATTCAGAGGCTTCTGTTTCATTTCTCTCATCAAAGATGACAATCACCTTGAACCGGACATTTTTCTTTTGACCAAATTCCTTTGGACAATAGAGATGACCGTCCGGCAGCAATTTGCTTTCAAACGTGGCGGTATTCATGATCAAGGCGTTTTTTCATTGGTTCTCAGTGCACACTTTTTTCGCACAAAAGCATCATTCCGTAAGGTACACTATTACGGCAAAAAAAGCACCCTCTGCCGGTTTCAAGCACCAAAACCAGACGATTTCCCGGAAATCACTTCATACCCGCTTTTTTCGATAACGGCACGAAATTCATCCGAAATTGTATTCCAGTCGAGCAGATCGACCCGGAAGGGGAGTTCCGACTCCTGAAAAGCCTCTTTCAGCTCGGCAAGAATTCGCCAGTCGAGCCTGTTTTGCCCGATTACAGCCAAATCAAGATCGGAATAAGGCTTTGCTGTTCCGCTGAAGCGGGAGCCAAAAGCCCGCACTTCACAATCGGGGAGGTAGTTAGACAGAAGAGTGAGCACCATTTCAAGATGCTCCGGTGCGACATCAATCATTCCTGCTCTCCAGTCGCGCAAGAAACTCTTTGGCCGCACCAATAAAGAGTAATGCCGAACCAAAGGCGTGATCGGCATTATTGGAATCATAAGTGTGAGAGGTGAGGTTTCTCGACTGATGAAACTCCATCCATAATGCTACATCATCAAGAAGCCGGTTCTCGGCACTGACCCGGAACAACTCACGGCGAGTTACCCCATCAACCACACCGGCACTGACATTTTGCTCAATCCAGCGCTTCATGAACTTCCAGCACTGCTCATAGGCAACTTCAAAGTTCTGTATCACTCCGGCCTTGACGGTCTCAATATCCTCTTTGGTCAGCGTACTGTTTGCGGCGCATACCTGATAACTGTTGATCGACTTTTCGAGTGAGGCAATCGCTTTTATCAGGCTGCTCAGATCAAGTGTCATGCGCCTACTCCGGTTTCAAATGCGGGAAGAAAATAACCTCCCTGATGGAGTCCTGCCCGGTCAGAATCATGACGAGGCGGTCAATGCCAATGCCGATGCCAGCGCATGGAGGCATGCCGTATTCGATGGCGCGGAGGAAATCCTCGTCAACAATCATGGCCTCTTCGTCGCCGCGCTGGCGCAGTTTTGCCTGCGATTCGAGCCTTTCGCGCTGGATGACGGGGTCGTTGAGTTCGGAGAAGGAGTTGCAGACCTCTTTACCGCCGATGATCAGCTCAAAGCGCTCAACAATGCCGGGTTGTGAGGGGTGCTCCTTGGCAAGGGGCGACATCTCGGTGGGGTAGTCGATGATGAAGGTTGGCTGAATGAGCTTGGGCTCCACAAATTCGCCGAAAATTTCATCGATGATCTTGCCGCTGCTGATTTTGGGGTCGAGTTCAAGGCCGAGATCCTTTGCGGTGTAGCGCAGTTGCTCTTCGGATTGTCCTGCAATATTCTGGCCGGTGTATTCGGTAATGGCGTCGATGATACTCAGGCGGCGGAAAGGGGGCTTGAGGCTGATTTCGTTGCCGAGAAAGGTGGTCACTTCGCTCTTGTTGACGGCCAAAGCGGTCTGGCTGAAGAGCTCTTCGACCATTTCCATCATCCAGTTGTAATCCTTGTAGGCAACGTAGAGTTCAACCTGGGTGAACTCAGGGTTGTGGAAGCGGTCGATCCCTTCGTTGCGGAAATCCTTGGCAAACTCAAAGACGCCGTCAAAGCCGCCGACGATGAGCCGCTTGAGGTAGAGTTCGTTGGCAATGCGCAGGTAGAGCTGCATGTCGAGCGCATTATGGTGCGTCGTAAAGGGACGAGCCGCTGCGCCGCCGTAGATGGGTTGCAGAATCGGCGTTTCAACCTCGAGCCATCCCTTGCCGGTAAAAGCGTTGCGCATGAAGGAGACGATGGCGCTCCGTTTGATAAACGTCTCTTTGACCTCCGGATTGACGATGAGGTCAACATAGCGCTGGCGGTAACGAAGCTCCTTGTCGCTGAAGGCGTCAAAAACAACCTTTTCGCCATCAACCTCTTTCTCTTTGGCGACGGGTATAGGGCGCAGCGATTTGGTGAGCAGTTCCAGCGATTCGGCATGGACGGAGATTTCGCCGGTTCTGGTTTTGAAGGTAAAGCCCTTGATGCCGATGATATCGCCGATGTCGAGCAGTTTGAAGGTGTCGTAGGTGGCGTCGCCAACTTCATCCTTTTTCATGTAGATCTGGATGCGGCCTGCGGAGTCCTGAAGGTGGAAAAAGGAGGCTTTGCCCATCTTGCGGATGGTCATGATGCGTCCGGCCACAGAGACCGGCGTTTTGGCCTCCTCTACGAAATTTGCAATAATCTCACCGGAGGAGTGGGTGACCTCAAAATGGGTGGGATAGGGGTTGACTCCTGCCTCCATAAGCTGCTGGCGCTCTTCAAGACGGCGCTGCATCTGGTCGTTCAGCGAAATCGGGGTTTGCTGTTCCGGGGTATTCTTGTTCGGATCCTTCTCTGTATGCATGATGGTCGGTAGCCTGTGGAATTCTGTAAAATGAAAAAATAGGGTCAACTCTGATTTGATGCTCAATGGCTCATTTGTCTCTGAATCACTGAGGGTACTTTTTTGTGCAAGATTTGGCTGCTGCTGTTCACGAGCCTGAACGGGTTTTCAGCCAGACGTAGGGTATGGTGCTGATTTTCTGAAAAAAAGAGCGATAGGCCCTTGTTGAAAAGACATCGTACTGGTTTTTCTCAATGGCGGTTAAAATATTGCCATAGTTGACGCTGCTGATGGCGACACCAAAGCGGCTCTCTTTTTCAAGCATGGGGATTCCTTTGTCGGAGGAGCGGTAGTAACCTCTTGCCCGTTCGATCTGAAACTTCATCAGATTGAGAAAGTTGTCGTTTATTTTTTTCTGCATCATCTCCTCTTTCGAATAGTTGAAACGGCGCAGATCCTCAAGCGGAAGGTAGATTCTGCCACGGTCAACATCTTCGCCAATGTCGCGCAGGATGTTGGTCAACTGCATGGCAATGCCAAGCTCTATGGCATGTTCAAGTGCCCGTTTGTCGCTGTAGCCAAATATTTCGGAGGTCATCAGCCCGACGACGGCGGCAACTTTGTAACAGTAGACGTAGAGGTCATCGAAGGTCTCGAATGGCTTGAACTCGATATCCATGGCAACGCCATCCATCAGGTCGAGCGGGAGTTCTATCGGGATCGAATAGCTTTTCAGGGTATCGTGCCAGGCAATCATGATGGGGTCATTGCCGGTTTTGCCGCCGTAGCACGCTGTAAGCTTTGATTTCCACTCTTCAAGTATCCTCTGGATCTCTTCGCTGGTAATCAGGCCGTTGTTCAGTTTAACCTCGGCCATATCGACAACGTCATCAACCGTGCGCAGCAATGCGTAGATGGCGAAAATCGGTTTCTGCTGTTTTTTTGGCAGAAACATACTTGCAAGATAGAAGGTTTTTGCATGATGCTGTGAAATCTGCCGACAGTAGCTATAGGCATCTTCAAGCGTTATCAGCTTTTCGGTCTTCGTGCCTGTACTGTTTGGGTTATCGTTGTGATTCATCTGCCATGCTCACTTATATTAGCCTGTTCTGGTCGTCACAGCTTTTTTACCCGATTGCGGTATGGGGTGAAAGCAAAAATGTGTACCTTTTTAGGGTATTGGTGCGTTTACAAGAATGAGCTGTCAAGATAAAACAATGGTTGTAATATAGCAACATGCCAAGTTGCAGCTCTTTATCATTCAAATGCTTACGTAATTTACTACTGCCCTGTTGAATACTGTTACTTCTGAAAATAGAAGGGAAAAGGCCGTTCTTGTCGGACTCTGTTCCCCCCCTGAAATACCCCGTTCCCTTGTTGAGGAATATCTCGACGAGCTTGCTTTTCTTGCCGATACCGCCGGAGCCGATACGGTGGAATCGTTTATACAGGACAAAAAACTGCGCGACCCAGCCTACTGTATCGGAAAAGGGAAGGTTGAGGAATTGGTACTTTTTGTCAAGGAGAAGGAGATAGATCTTGTCATTTTTGATGACGATCTTTCCCCCGCCCAAGCAAGAAACCTTGAAAAGTCACTCGAATGCAAGGTTATTGACCGTACCGGGCTTATCCTGCAGATCTTTGCCATAAGGGCTCAATCGGCCCAGGCAAAGATGCAGGTCGAACTTGCCCAGCTCGAATACATGCTTCCCCGTCTTTCCGGGCAGTGGACTCACCTCTCGAAACAGAAGGGAGGAATTGGTAACAAAGGCCCTGGTGAAACCCAGATCGAGACTGACCGTCGTCTGGTTCGCAACCGGATCGCCCTGCTGAAAAAGAAGCTTCGGGAGGTATCGCTGCAGCACGATACCCAGACTCGCGGACGGCAGACGGTGCCGAGAGTCTCTCTTGTGGGCTATACCAATGCAGGCAAATCAACCCTGATGAATGCCCTCTGCCCCGAGGCTGAGGCTTTTGCCGAAAACAGGCTCTTTGCAACGCTCGATACCAAAACCCGCCGTCTTGAACTGAACATCAACAAGCTTGTGCTGCTTTCGGATACGGTTGGTTTTATCCGCAAACTTCCGCATACGCTTGTCGAGAGTTTCAAATCGACCCTTGACGAGGTACTTCAGGCCGACTTCCTGCTCCATGTGATTGATATCAGCCATCCCGGTTTTGAGGATCAGATGCAGATTGTACGTGATACCCTCAAGGAGATCGGTGTCGGGCACGACAACATCATTGATGTTTTCAACAAGATTGACGCCCTCGAAGATCCCTCGATCCTTCGAACAATGAGCGAGAAATATCCAGATGCAGTTTTTATTTCTGCCAGGCGGGGACTCAATCTTTCACTTCTCAAGGAGATGATTGGCCAGCAGGTTGCCCGTGATTACTCCGAACGCAAAATCAGCGTGCATGTCTCCAATTATAAATTGATCACCTGGCTCTACGAACATACTGAAGTTATCGATAAACGCCATGTTGATGAGGAGGTTGAGCTGACCTTCAGAGTACGGAAAAATGAGCTCAAACATATTGATGCCCTTATCAACTCATCACAAACACTGATCGATGATGCTGCAAATCCATAATACCACCAAAAAGGAGATTCCGGAGCAACTGCTTGAAAAAGCGGTTCTTCTGGTTCTGGAAAACGAAGGTTTTACGGTTGAGTCGATTGTGGGTGTCTACTGCGGCAACAAAATGATCCAGCGCATTAACCGTGAGTTTCTCGGTCATGATTATCCAACTGATACCATTACCTTTCGTTACAACAAAGGAGCTGAAATCGATGGGGAGTTTTATATCTCGCTCGATGTGGTGAAGGAAAATGCTGCCAGATTCTCGGTTGATTTTCAGCAAGAACTTCTTCGTGTTACCCTCCATTCAGCGCTTCATCTTATCGGTTATGGTGATCAGTCAGCCGAAGAACGGAGACTGATTGAGGAAAAAGAGGCATTTTATCTCACCCGTTCAGGAGCGGCAACACTATAATTAATCTCATCATGAAAAGCAGCAATGATTCAGGGGAAACCCCGCAGCAAAAGCCCTCGTTCTGGAAACGTTTTTTTCTGATCGTGGTACCGCTTGTTCTTGTGCTGCTTGTCGGAGGGATTTTTTTAACACGCTATCAGGGAGAACGGAAACTGCAAGAGCTTTCGGAGCTTGCAGAGAGCCGATCTGTGCTCATGCAGCGTCAGGATATCCAGCTTTTTGCCCTTCCTCTGGCCTGGTCGGTACGCAAAGAGTTGATGCACTCCAATTATGGCCAGATCGAAGAGTATTTTAACGAATTGATCCAGAGAAAAGGGTTTGGCTTGATCATGCTTGTTGATCCCTCAGGCATTATCAAAATATCCACTGATCGAAAACTGCAGGGAAGCTCTTTTTCCCGGCATTATCCCCAAATGAGGCTTGGTGTGCTTGTGCCGGTTTCTTATGCGCTGCCTGAGGGGAAAAGCCTTTTTGTTATTCCGGTTATGGGATTGAATGAGAAGATTGGAACCATTGCTTTTGTCTATAGCTACAGGGAACTCCTGCAGCCCTGAAGAAGATGCCGGAAGGGAGAACCGAGCCAGCCACCATACTGTGCTTACTCTTTTTCCAGTGAATTGATTTCGTCTGTTCTCTATTAACTAATCTATTAATTAACAATACAATCATGAATCTCACTATTAATGATCTCTCCTGTCAGGCTGTGCCCGGTCAGACACTTGGAAAGGTTGCGCGGCTCAATCACAGCCATGTTGGCTACGTATGTGGTGGGCATGGTGTTTGCCAGGCCTGCTATGTCACGGTACAGGAAGGGGGTGAGTGTCTCTCTCCGCTTACGGAGATTGAAAATGCCTTTTTGTCTGAGCGACAGATTCAGAGTGGCGGACGTCTTGCCTGTCAGGCGACCATTGAAAAAGAGGGTACCCTGAAGCTGCTCTCCCGCCCTGAAGAGGTGCGCAGAATGCTGTTTGGCAATCCTCTTGCCCTGTTCGCCTATGGCGCCGTCATGGGATGGGATGTTGCGGCAAAGATTGTGCCCGGTGTTCAAAATCTTGCTGGAAGGATAGCAAGGGGAGAGATGAACGGAAAGGAACTCCCGGGAGATCTTCTGGAGTCTGTTGGCGCTGCCCTGCAGCTTGTTTTGACTTCAGCATCGCAAATGATTCCTTTCAGGGAAGAGCTCATGGCTCTGTTTGAGGCGCCACTCTCTCACCAGCTTCCTGCAACACTTGAGCCGGTGATGCTGAAAGTCTCCTCCACGGTAGTTCAGCCGGTTGTTGCTGTTTCAGCCCCAGCCGTGCAGCCACCAGAGGCCGTTGATGTTGCATCTCTCGAAGGTATAAAAGAAGAACATGCCTTGAAGCTGGTCAAGGCTGGCGTGAAGAGTTTTGAAAATCTCCTTGAAAGAGGGCGCGACAGAAACGGTCGAAAGGAGCTTTCGGGTGCAACCGGCCTTGGTGAGAACGATGTTCTTACATTGATCAACCGTGCTGATCTGGCAAGAATTAAGGGGGTTGGATTTTCCTGGTCTGAATTGCTCGAAGCTTCCGGCGTTGATACGGTTCCCGAGCTGGCACAGCGTAATCCGTTGAATCTTCATGCGAAAATGCAGGAGGTCAACAAACAGAAGAAAATGGTTCAACAGCTTCCTTCAATAGATCAGCTCAAAGCGTGGATCGGTCAGGCAAAAAAACTGCCCCGCATCGTCATGTACTGAGAATGAACGTGCCGGGCTTGTGATCTCTTCACTGCCCGGCATTTTTCTGCTCGTTTGAGCAAATCCTGCCATCAGCATCAAGTCGTGGATAGGCACACTCCTTTTCCCTGAACTCACGGCTCAGACGGGGGTAGGCGTGCTCAAAGAGCATCCGTTCAAAGCAATTCTCTTCAAGCTGCTGTCGTTTATACATCCCTTTTTCGGCCCGCTGTCGCTGTGCTTCAAACAAAATGACCGCTGTTGCTACAGAAACATTCAATGATTCCACCATACCAAACATGGGCACCGTAATGGCATGATCTGCCCCCTTAATCGCCTCTTCTGATATACCATCCCATTCTGCTCCCATTACAAGAGCCGTTGGAACCGTATAATCGATCGCCCTGAAATCCCGTGACCCCTCTTTGCCGGTTGCGACAAGGATTTGCATACCGCAAGCCGATACCTTTCTGTAAGCCGATGCAATATCAGGATGGAGGGTTAGCGTCAGCCACTTGCTTGCACCAGCAGCAGCATTCTGTTTGGCATAGATAGATTTACGGTATGAAACAGCATGGATTTCGTCGATCCCGACACCATCACAACTGCGTATAATTGCCGACAGGTTATGCGCCTTGTTGACGTTATCCATGATAACCGTCAGATCAGGCTGGCGATGTAGCAGCATGTAACGGATTTTGCGGAATCGTTCGGGAGAGATCAAGATGTCAAGTCAAAGATTGATGAGCCAGAGTGCAATGATTTGCAGAGAGCACAAGAAAGCTAATTTTCTCTTTTTTTTCAATTGCTATCGAAAGGGGAGATTATATTCACCATCTGCATCCCCAAGGCCGTTTGCGTTGTAAGCCCTGAATTGCCTGGTTCAATCTTGCGGGGGTAACTTTTTTTAACTATATCAGTCATGAGTCTCTGCGCCGGAATGACAACTACTCTGGACCGGGAAGAACGGTTGTACGAACTATGAGTCTTCATAATAAGAAGCATCCCCATCTTGAGCATCTGCTTAAAAAAGCAAGTTCTGTCAGCCTTGATAACTCCTCGAAAGTTCTGATTCTCAGCGACCTGCACATGGGCAATGGTGGCAGGCGCGATGAGTTCAGGCGGAATGCCGAACTGGTTAAAACCATGCTCGGGAGTTATTATTTACCAGAAAAATACAGTCTTGTTCTTAATGGTGATGTGGAAGAGCTGTTCAAGTTTTCACTCGAAAGCATAGTATCGGAGTGGGGTGATTTCTACGATCTTTTTCTCAAGTTTGGGCAGAATGGCTTCTTCTGGAAAACCTACGGGAACCATGATGCTGAACTGCTTGATGAGAAAGAATATCGCCTCGCTTCATCGATGGTTGAATCGCTGAAATTTCATTATGGAAATGAAACACTTCTGCTTTTTCATGGCCACCAGGCGTCGGTGCTATTATGGGAAACCTACCCAATGGTCAGTCGGGCCATTGTCCTTTTTATTCGCTATATCGCCAAACCTGTCGGCATAAGAAATTTTTCCACTGCCTATAACAGTACCAGACGATTTGCCATCGAAAAATCGATTTACGAGTTCTCAAACCAGGCAAAAATTGTCTCCATCATAGGTCACACCCACCGCCCCCTGTTTGAATCACTCTCAAAAGTGGATTTTCTGAACTTCAGAATTGAGGAACTCTGCCGGGCATACCCTTCGGCGGATAGTACAAAACGCATGCTTATCGAGCGCAAAATTGCAGCGTTGAAAATTGAGCTTGACGCCAGCTACAAACAGGGTAAGAAAATTGGTCTCCGGAGTGGTCTGTACAACAATATCACCATTCCAAGTATTTTTAATTCCGGCTGTGCCATTGGAAAACGGGGTATTACGGCACTTGAAATCGAAGGAAACAAAATCAGGCTGGTATACTGGTACAACGGCAAGCAGGGCCGCAAGTTCATCAGCGACAGGGATAACAGGCCAATGGAGCTTGCTTCGACCGGTTTTTCGCGGGTAGTTCTGAACGAAGACTCACTCGATTATGTCTTTTCCCGCATTCGGCTTCTGGCCTGAAGCGTGATGATGAGCGCTACCGGAGGCTTCTGGATGAGGGGGCCGTTTCCTCAAAACAGCTTGAGACCATCCAGAACAGCATCATTGAAATGCTCAAACTGTGGTGTCGGTTGCCGATGTGCGCCTTGCATCGCTTCCCCTCGGCTGGAAACAGAAGCTCGCTTTTTCTGTCGCCATACTGCACGAACCGAAAATCGTCTTTCTTGACGAGCCCACCGGCGGTGTCGATCCCGTTACAATGCGCCGCTTCTGGGAGATGATCTACGAAGTCTTTATACAGCTTGCCCGACCTGGAAGAATGGAATAAATGGCACTTTAAGGAGCAACTCAGATCTTTTGCGGTTCCTTTTTTTTGATCAGTTTGATTTCCAGTTCGCAGCCAACTGCATCGGCGTATTTCCTCAGCGTGGCAACAGAGGGGGTATGCTTGCTGCCGGATTCCAGTCTGGAGATGGCACTTTTTGACGTGCCTATTTTCAGAGCAACAGCTTCTTGCGTCATGCCTGAGCGCTGGCGGGCGGCAAGGAGTTCCCGTATCAGGGCATACTTCGGTCCAAGAGCCTCATACCCCGCTTTAAATTCTTTATTTACCATTGCCTTGCGGAGAAATTCTTCGTGATTGTGCTCCACAGGCTGGTATTTGAGATCATCCATTGATTACCTCCTTCATTCTTTTAAGCGCGAGCACCATCTCTTTTCGTGGCGTCGCTTGCGATTTCTTGATAAATGCGTGCGGGATAATGATTAGCTCTCCTGTCTGAAAACAGTAGAGTGCTCTTCCAATGCCATCCTTTCCCTTGGGCCGAATCTCAAACAAGCCATTTCCCATTGCCCGTGAACAGGGCATACGCAAATCATGGCCGTAATCCATAAGCAATTCAACAATGCGTGCGTAATCAGTCTTGATCGACTCCGGCCAACCCTCAATCTCTTTCAGTATCCGAGGGTGAAAATAGTCAATTCGATAAGCCATAGTGCGAAGTTACCAAAGATGGTAACAATTCAGAAATTATTTCTTTTCCTTGCCACCAGCCGAGCATTATTGCCTGACGTGCAACAGTCACAATATCGTGGCTCGCTCTCGTGGTGAGGTCGCTGATAACGGATGATTCAATATAAAGGATAAGAGTAACCTGTTGCTTGATATCGAGTACCTCAAGTTCGTCATACCAGCCTGCTTCGCAGCCATCCCGATCGCAATCGATGGACTGGAGCGGCTATAACAAATCAATGAATCAAATAAACAGTACATTAAATGATGTTATACGCAGAATGAAATAAAATGTGAGTGGAATAAAAGTATTCCGAAAGCAGAGCAAGGAACGGTACGAAGTGAAGGCACGTTTGTTATGATTTTTGTATCAACTTTATCACAAAGAAGAGGGTATCTTATGCAAATAGCCGTTGATTTACCCAATGATTTTGTTGCATTTCAGGCAGTGCCCGACATTCGGCAAGAAATTCGAATCTCCTATGCTCTCTGGCTCTATCAGCAAGGAAGGGTTACGCTGGGTAAGGCGGCGGAGTTGGCGGGTTGCAATATTTATGATTTTATGAGTATCTGCAAAACCAATCGACAACCTGTCATCGATAGTACGCGAGATGAGTTGCTTGAAGAACTCAATGGCTTTTCTCAATCATGATTCTTGTCGCAGATGCTTCCGCCTTGATTGCTCTTGCTGCTTCAAGCCAAACGGGTCGAGTCGTAGATTGTCGTTTTTTTACTTGAAAGAGGCGTTACCATCCTCGATTGCACATCTGTTTGAAAAAAGGAGGCTTTGGTAAATTTTTGTAAGGGTTAAGTTTGCCAAACTTTTTATTTTTTTGTGAAAGCAAAATATTGCTGGTATTTGATGTGTGTTATTCAACGTAACGGCTTATTTGATTGAAAGCTATGTATGCAGAACGATTGATATTGGAGACCGATATGATGGGTAAACTGAAGCGAGTGCCGAAACTCCCCCCCAATAAAAAGCTTGAGGCTATTTTTCTGGTTATTTCAGAGAATGCTGTTTCTACGGAAGCCCTTCGTCGAGTGCCACATCCTGATATAGCAGGAAAGGTTGTCATTAAAGGCGATATCATGAGCAGCGTGCCTTGCTCAAATTGGGATTTGCCTGAATGATTGTTCTTGATACTCATATATGGCTTTGGTGGGTGAACAGGGATACTGGTAATCTTGCTCAGTGTCGAATCGAACAGATCGAAAATGCTGATATCGTCGCTGTATCGGCAATAAGCTGTTTTGAAGTGGCTTGGTTGGAGCATCACGGACGTATTGCTTTACCTGCTGGAAAAAGTGATTGGTTTGAAAAAGCGCTTGATGGATCAGGTATAAAATTGCTACCCGTTACTCCTGAAATTTCCTGTACAGCGGTTGAGTTGTCTGAGCACCACAGTGATCCTCAGGATAGAATAATCATTGCAACAGCTCTCGTGCATAATGCGAGTCTTATGTCCTCTGATCGAAAATTCAGCGGTTATGTAGAGCTGGAGAACAGGTTGCTATAGCGGGAAATAAAAAATGGTCAAGCAGGCTCAAATATGTTCCTGATCACGACTCTGTCAACGAGGCATTACGGTAACTTTTTCCGATAGTGAAAAGGCCTGAACAGAAGAGCGCTCGATTATTCTGACGTGACTCACTGAGAAATTTTGAAATGTAATGCCATGCCTCTTCGATCACCCCGAAAACTGATCACCTTTATCACACCATTGAACCCTGAGAAAACTGGCTGGTGTACGAGGATACTAACGGAGTGAAGGGAATGCAGAGTTTCAGGGGCTTTGTGCTCAAGGAGTTTTACCACATTTTTCGTGACCGCAGAACGGCGGCTATTCTTTTCGGGATGCCGCTTATCCAGTTGCTCCTCTTTGGCTTTGCCATCCGCAACGAAATTCAGGAGGTCAATCTCGGGATCTATGACCAGTCGCACGATGCGGTTACCCGTGATATTACCGACAAGCTCGCCTCGTCAGGCTATTTTGTCATGGCAAAGGAGCTGCACTCCACACAAGAAATTGAGCACGCATTCTCTGAAGGGAGCATTGCCGAGGCGATTGTCTTTGAACCGGGCTTCGCGGCGCGCATGATTCGGGATGGGAGGGGAACCGTTTCGGTGATTACTGATGGGTCAAACCCCAATGTCTCGAAAATCATCATCGGTTACACGGCGTCGGTGCTGCAGGAGTATCGGAACGCGGCATTCGGGTCGGCAGAGGTGGGCGTTGAGGCGGTGCCCCTCATGATGTTTAATCCTTCGCTCAAAAGTGTCTATCTTTTTGTGCCGGGGCTGATGGCGCTCATTCTCATGCTATCAGTTCATCACCGGTAAACTGCTTCCGTTCTGGATTATCGGCCTTGCTGAAATGAGCATCGGCCTGCTGATTGCCCGCCTCATCTTTCACGTCCCCATGCTCGGCAGTTACTGGCTCATCTACCTCGTCTCAGCCATCTACATGCTCGTCGTGCTTGGTATGGGGCTCCTCATCTCCACCATCACCAAAACCCAGCAGCAGGCCATGTTCGTTGCCTGGTTCTTCATGGTTATCTTCACCCTGATGAGCGGTCTCTTTACCGCCATTGAAAGCATGCCCCATTGGGCCCAGACCATGACCCTCGTCAACCCCGTCCGTCACTTCGTCGATATCATGCGCCGCGTCATGCTCAAAGGGTCAGGATTAATGGAGATCCGTGTGCAACTGTTCTGGCTCGTCGCCTATGCCGCTGTGATGGTTGCACTGGCAGTGAACCGCTACCGGAAGGTGGCCGCGTGAGGGGTATTCTCTGCAATGTTATTTGTCACGACAATGTCGGGCATTTCTGTTATATTGCCTTGTGAATTGAAAACAAAAGAGATTTTTTCATGACAACACAAGCTGCCAAAACCGAAAAACTTGATCTTCGCCTGTCACAGCAGGCCAAGCAGGTGTTACGCAGCGCTGCAATTGCTTCAAATCGCACATTAAGTGAATTTGTGCTGGAGAGCGCTCTTTCTCGTGCAGAAGAGACGTTGGCCGATCGCCGTTCTTTTAGCCTTGATGTAACGCAATGGACGGCATTTATAGCAGCGCTTGATGCCTCTCCACGCGAGTTGCCAAGGCTCAAGAAGCTTTTTCAGGAGCAGAGTATTTTCGAAAAGTAACGCTTTATGTCAACGCGCTTCTCCATTGAAAAGCCACGCAGTGATCATGATAGAGCAGATTTTGATTGCGGCAGCAAGGAACTAAACCGGTTCCTTGTTCGCTATGCTCTGGTCAATCAACAGGCTTGTTCATCGCAAACCTATGTCGGGCTGGCAGACCTTTCGATTGTCGGCTTCTATACACTTGCCGTTGGTCAGGTAAATTATGAAGATTCGCCACAACGCCTCATCAGGGGAGTCGCGCGACATCCGGTTCCAATCATGTTGCTGGCACGTCTGGCTGTGAGCAACAAATGGCAGAAGCGCGGGATTGGCGCTGGCCTTTTGAAAGACGCAATGCGACGAACTATGCAAGCCGCTGATATTGCAGGTATCCGAGCCTTCGCTGTCCACGCCAAAGATGAGGCTGCGCAGGAATTTTATGCGCATTTTGATTTTATCCCCTCACCGACCGACCCATATCATATGTTTCTGTTACTCAAAGATATTCGTCGGATGATTGGTGAGTAGCTTCTCATAATTGCAGTAAGGAGATTTCGTCCCGAGGAGTTAACGATCCATGAAAACAGAGGAATTTGACAAGCAATTTGATGATGGTGCAGATATCACCAATTTCCTTGACCTGAGCAAGGCGAAAAGGATAAAACAACAGCACAAAAGGGTGGATGTTGATTTCCCTGTCAGGATGATTGACTCACTCGATAAAGAGGCAACCTGTCTTGGCGTATCGCGTCAGTCTGTGATTAAAGTTTGGCTCGGAGAACGTCTTCAACAACAGAAGGCGTGAACTTCTATACGGTGGATTAATCCAATGATCAAGTCATTTGATATAAAGAATTTTGGGCCCTTTCTTCTGTACAGGGAGAGGAGCCTGGAAAGCTTAATCTCGTGATTGGAGGCAAGAGCATAAATAAAAAAATGGCCAAACATGCTATCGTTTGAGTGGAATAGTCAAAAGGCGTTCAGCAATGAACAAAAACATGGAATTTCTTTCGATGAGGCCAGTACAGTTTTTGGAGACACTCTTTCACTGACACTCCACGACCCCCTTCATTCTGAAAATGAGGATCGGTTTGTGGTCATTGGGAGATCTCATAAAAACCGTATATTAACTGTCGTTCATACGGAGCGGGGAGATATACTTCGAATAATCAGTGCCAGAAAGGCGACGAAAAACGAGAGGTTACAGTATGAAAGTCATGCAGAATGATCCTGACCTGCTGGATGAGTATGATTTCAGCAAAGGCGTAAGGGGCAAGTATACAGCGAGATTTTCCGAGGGAACCAATGTCGTTGTTATTGATACTGATGTGGCCAAATATTTCCCTGACCATGACTCTGTCAATGAGGCATTGCGCTCACTTCTTCCGATTGTCAAAAGGTATGAACAGAAGAGTTCCTGACTATTTTTCATCACCATCAAGTGCTATTAATCCACCACTGGCTACACCGCAGTGATGGTGAGGTTTGCCGTGAACCGGTACCGCAAGGTGGCCGTCCGGGGTGAGCCGTTTAATTTTTAGAAGACGTTAACAATCCAGTTAACCCTGATGTGGGTGTCGAGCACGATCATGAGAGGCAGTTCCACTCATCTGCAGGTGATACCGGCGCGGTCAGGTCTGCCAGAACACTCCCTTTTCCTGCTATAAGGGGTGAGGGTTGTCTGTTTGTTCGTAATGGAGCTGTGGCTGTCTCAGTCACGTCAAGAATCGTTACAATAACGTGCGCCTGATTGACCGACGGTTTCTCTCCCAACCATGTGATAGCCCCATGCTCATAGATGGCTTCATAACTTTGCAAAATCGTCATCTCCATTGTCTTGATTGACAAACAGCAATCCGTCAGGTTTGGTGAATGTTGGTTTGCACTGCGCCCTGTGCTGGTCATACGCTTCAGCATGGTGCAACGCCCATCAATTTCCACTCGTGCCAACCAAAGAAAGGTAAAAATATATGTTATCAATCCCGCCTTTTAACGGCTACCTCTTGACTTACAAGTTGTGCAGGTTATCCTTTATCCATGACCAGTTCCGTTGAAATTCAGCATAAGAGGGATAACTTTTCACCAGTTCAGCCCATAACGCCTCTGCCTGCTCAAAGTACCGGCGAGCTTTTGCTGCATCGCTGCGTTCATCGCGGTTGAAAACGCCTAACTTCACATACGAAATGGCGAGCCCATTTTTGAAGGAGACATTTTGCGGATAAGCCTCATAGAGTTCTTTACCTAAACGGGATCGTTCGTCAAAGAAAGTCAGTGCTTTGTCGAGATTGCCGAGAGCGGAGTGAGTATCGCCGAGTTTTTCATACGAAATGGCGAGCCCATTTTTGAAGGAGACATTTTGCGGATAAGCCTCATAGAGCTCTTTACCTAAACGGGATCGTTCGTCAAAGAAAGTCAGTGCTTTGTCGAGATTGCCGAGAGCGGAGTGAGTTTCGCCGAGTTTAGAATACGAAATGGCGAGCCCATTTTTGAAGGAGACATTTTGCGGATAAGCCTCATAGAGCTCTTTACCTAAACGGGATCGTTCGTCAAAGAAAGTCAGTGCTTTGTCGAGATTGCCGAGAGCGGAGTGAGTATCGCCGAGTTTTTCATACGAAATGGCGAGCCCATTTTTGAAGGAGACATTTTGCGGATAAGCCTCATAGAGCTCTTCAAATAATCGGGTTTCATCGTCAAAGAAAGTCAGTGCTTTGTCGAGATTGCCGAGAGCGGAGTGAGTTTCGCCGAGTTTAGAATACGAAATGGCGAGCCCATTTTTGAAGGAGACATTTTGCGGATAAGCCTCATAGAGCTCTTTACCTAAACGGGATCGTTCGTCAAAGAAAGTCAGTGCTTTGTCGAGATTGCCGAGAGCGGAGTGAGTATCGCCGAGTTTTTCATACGAAATGGCGAGCCCATTTTTGAAGGAGACATTTTGCGGATAAGCCTCATAGAGCTCTTCAAATAATCGGGTTTCATCGTCAAAGAAAGTCAGTGCTTTGTCGAGATTGCCGAGAGCGGAGTGAGTATCGCCGAGTTTTTCATACGAAATGGCGAGCCCATTTTTGAAGGAGACATTTTGCGGATAAGCCTCATAGAGTTCTTTACCTAAACGGGATCGTTCGTCAAAGAAAGTCAGTGCTTTGTCGAGATTGCCTGTTGTTTTATAAAAATTCCCGATGCGCTCCAACAATGGGCTTGTTATTTCTTTTTTGCGTAATAATGCAGTATAATGATATGCGCTTTCAGCGTATCTCGTATAAAGGGTTCCGTTGTCATAGCTGATATTTGGCAAATGGCCAGTTCCGGGTTCATACTCAAGCTTTTCGGCGAGCGTGGTGATCAGCACTTCGCAATCCTCAAAAAGCTCATCCTTATTTTGGATTCGAGTAACTTCCTGCACAACAGGGTTGCACTTGAAGCTGTTGGTTGTGCTATTAAATTCGAGCCATCCTTTTTTTGCCAGGTTCAGCAGGGTGATATCGAGATTGTCGAAACCGGGAAGCAGCTCTTCAAGTGTTGTAAAGCCTATTGGTTCAGCCGGTAGCACTGCAAAAACCGAGAGTATCGTTTTTTCAGTCTCTTCAAGGTCGCTGAGGTCGTACATTGCCGCAAGAATAGCTTCCGGCTTCTCCTTGCGCAGGCCAAGCCCGTCACCGTGATAGGCAATGCTGACGGAGCCACTCTGGCTCAGCCCGAACAGCCCCTTTTTTTGCAGGTCACTGAGCAAATCGCTTAGCGTATATCGCTGGCGAAGCTTGTTATTGAAGTTGCCAAGATTTTTTGCAAGCAGTTCGATAACGAGCGTGTTGTAGCCGACCGCCTCCAAAATATTCTGAAGCAGGTTATCCTCTTTACGATTATGGTTTGGGTAAAGTCTTGCAAAAAGCGTTATGGCATTTTTTTCATCAAGCGGCTTGATTGCATGTATCTCTGCATGTTCAAACTCAGTGATTCGCGTCGTAAGCAGAAGATGAAAATTAGAGCAGGCATTGAGCGCGTGGCAATGCGATGCAAGATCATCAAGGCTGTTGGCGTTATCAATTACCAGCAGGCAGGGCTTTTTCAGTTCTGCCATTTCGCAAAGCAGCGTCTGAAGCCGCTCCTCTTCCGTCATTCTCTCGGAGAAGGTAACCTGCAAAGGATATGCAAGGGTGAGAATGGCATCATGCAGACTTTTTTCAGCGAAAACCCAGGCTAAATGAGCGTACTCTTCATGATATGTCTGATAGTACTTTGATGCCAGGGTTGTTTTGCCGATTCCGCCCTCTCCATTGACCAGCAGCAGCAGATTGTTGCCATTGAAGAGTTTGTCGTGAATGGCTTCAAGGTCTTCTTCTCGCCCTTGGAAAACTTGCGGAATGAAGGGTATTGTCCCGAGGTATTTATTGATCGTCTTACCACCATAGATAAATTTCGGATCATTAAATGTCCCGCCATTGAATTGATTTTTGATATCAGTCATGAGTTTTTTTATCTAAAAATCGGGTTATTGAATGTGCCCCCGTTGAATTGATTCTTGATGTCAGCTCCCTGATTATTCACGATGATAGCGTTTATAAATTCATTTTTCTTGAATTCTGCCAGTTCAAGTCTTTCAAGCTCCTTGTTGAACTGGTTCCAGAGATCGTCACTGTTGGTGTAGGTTGAATAAAAGTGCCCCAGCGCAGCAAGTTTCTCTTTGAATTCCTGCAGGCTTGGTTCTGTTGAGGTCGTTGGATTTTTGAACCAGGTGAAAATAAATGGCTTGCTGGTTGCCTTGAATGCTCCGAAAGCGGTATCAAACTCTTCGGCGGTGTACATCCCGACTTTGTTGCAGGCAAGGAGTACAAAAATATCGGACTCTTTTATCTTCTTGTTATACTCGTCCTGTGACCGTGTGCTTGACATTCTGGAAGAGAGGTCTTCCCAGATTTCAAGATGCAGGAAAATGCCTTTTTTATGCCATGCCTTGTTTTTGCGGTTGATCTCGATTTCAAACTGCTCACGATCACGTTTCAGCTCATTTGATGAGGCGAGGAAGATTTTTATTGTTTTCATGGTATTCCATTCATCTTTGATTGAATATAGCTCTTGAAAACCTGCTATGCCGGGATTTATCGGCATTTATATCAGTATTTCAGGGATTTATTGTGAGCGATGGGTTTTATGAAAATCGGTTGGCGTCGGTTAAAGGATGGATTTGTGCTGACCATACGCTTTTCCGCCACATTGCTCTGGATTAATCGTGATCCTGTTTTGCCAATCGTTCAATGTGCCTGTTTTTTTGATTTCCAGAGTTTGAGGGTGGACACAAATACCATGATCATCAGCACCATTACCTGCGAGGTACCGAACATCAGGTTCATCTGCTGATTGTACAGGTAAGCCTGATCAGTTAACGATGCTATACCGATCTTGCCGGAGATTTTCATCATTGCTGTTTCCCCAAGGCCCGAGAAAAAAGGGCCAAAAAGAATTGCTGTTACCGTTACATTCTATTTGAAATACGAACATTTATTAATCAATAATTCAGGCTTTGTCACCGATTTCCACGATCGGCTCGCCTGAACGTATCAATTCCACAGCCTTTTCAAGAGATTTTTCAAGAACAGCTCTCATTCTGTTGTTCGAGGTGTTACCACAAGTGATCCAGATGATTTGAGGCGGCGTGCCGAACTGATCGACAAGTTTCAGGAAATCCGAATCTTTACTCTTGATCACTGCTTCGGTATGTTTTGCGGCATCAAATATGGCAAGATCATCCGCTCGCTGAAGATCGAGAGACCTCAGTGATTGTGCCTGAATATTCGGATAGCTGCGGTTGATCCATGCAGCAATAGAGGGGGATAGTTGTGCATCAATCCAGATGATCATGCCGCAATGACAGGATGATCGAGTTTGCGGCTTGCATATTTCAGCGCAGCCTGAATATCATCTTTTTCGAGATCGGGTAGTTCATCCAGAATTTCTTCAGAGCTGAGACCAGCCGCCAGCAGGTCAAGGATATCAATTACCCTTATACGCAATCCCCGAATACATGGTCTTCCACCACATTGTTCGGGGTTAATCGTGATCCGTTTTTGCCAGTCAGTCATAGTTCTGAAATTTTGTGTTCTACTCGCAATGTAATGAAAAACGACTTGAATGGGATAAAGAAGCGTAAAATATGCGTTCTAAAAAAGCCTATGAATATTGCAAGGGAGCCGAATCTGGAGTTGCCCGCTTGTTTATGCCTGCTTTTTTGATTTCCATGGCTTGAGGATGGAGACAAAAACGGTGATGATCAGCACCAGAACCTGCAAAGTGCCGAACATCAGATTCATCTGCTGATTGTAGAGGTAGGCGGAATCAGTCAACGATGCAATGCCGATTTTGCCGGAGATCTCCATCATGGCTGTTTCCCAAGGGCCGAGAAAAAAGGTTCCGAACACAATGGCGGTGACCGTTACAATCCATTTGAAGGTGAGCCAGTTGTGCTTGAAGAATCCCCAGTTGCTGAACAGGGAGTAGAGCAATCCGGTCAGCAGACTTCCGACAGCTCCCGGAATGACCACAATGTTCATGTCAACATGATGAATACTCTTGTTTATTCCGTACAGGACGCCGCCATCCTCTACGCCGATTTTCAGGAAGTAAAGCGCCAGCAGGGAAACAGCGCCGCCAATCCAGGATGCAACGGCAATGAGGTGAAACCCTTTCAGCCATTTCACTCCTTTTGCGGATAACTTTTTCATGTGTCTGTCGTTGTCATTGAAGCGCCTGTTGTTTCCCGCTATCTTTCGGGATGTAAAAAAATATCAAGTATTCCCGAAGGAGACATCTTTTTGCTTTTGAAGCAACCGGTTGTCCCTGTTTTACGGAAAAATATTTGTTCTTCCTTGCTTGCGGACTTGGTTGGTTACCACCTTGGTAAAGGCAACTCTGGAAAATTTTGTAGTGGGTTAAGTTCGCTAAACTCGTTAACTTTTCTTTAAAGCACGTTAAGGGCGATATCATGAGCATCGCTCCATGTGAAGAAGAAGATAATAAACCATTGCTGAAAAAGCAGGAGGGCGTTTATGGGTAATAAAGAGATACTTGAGCAGGCGCTGACCCTCAAGCCGGTAGATCGGCTGATGATTATTGATGGGTTATTGCGAAGTCTTGACGAGCCTGATGCAAAGATCGATGAACTATGGGCTGAAGAGGCAGAGAATCGTCTCAAGGCTTACAGGGAGGGACGGATTGAAGGCATTTCTTTGGATGAAGTGTTCATGACGAGATGAAAAAGGTTGTTTTTTTAAGATATGCGAAGCATGAACTGGATGATGCAACGCATTTTTATGACATGGAATTCATTGGTCTTGGTCATAGCTTCAAGGAAGAGGTAAAAAAGGCGATATCAAGAATTGCTGAATACCCTGAAGCATGGCCTGTGGTGCGAGGTGATATCAGAAAATATCTGATTCATAAGTTCCCGTATAACTTGCTTTATTCTATTGAAAAAGAACATATCGTTGTCGTGGCGGTTGCACATCAGCACCGAAAACCTGATTATTGGATTGATCGGACGTAATCAGGCTCAGCTCTTCTTCTGTTCCGACTCTCTTGCTGTCCTGACCCATTCCGAGCTGCCTTTCTTGAGCAGCATTGCTGCGTAGAGCGGTATTTTCCACAGGATATAGATTGGCGCGGCCGCAAGATAGAACCAGGTTGAGAGTGGCGCATGGCGCTGGATCTGCCCTGAGGCAACGTAGAAGAGCAGGATCAGCCAGAAGGAGAGGGCGAGCAGGAGCCAGCCACCCTTGAGCAGCAGAAAGGCGCCTGCCGTGGCAAGGCTGAAGAGGATGACCAGCAGTGAGAGCGGCGGAACGGTGAGTTCGGCAAGAGCAAAGAGGTAGCGACGATCCTTTGTTGTGGCAAAAAGTCTGAACAGGGGAGCGCTCATCTTCCGTACAAGCATGAATCGTCCGCCCTCCCAGCGGCTTCTCTGGGTTGAGGCATTTTTGCCAGCGGTGACCATCTCGCTGCGCACAATGGCATCAGGGTTGTAGTGCACGCTGATACCATCTTCAAGCAGGAGAAAGGTGAACTCCATATCTTCAACAATCGAGTGGCAGGGCCATCCGTATCGTGCAAGCAGTTCGGTACGGAACGCCATGCCAATGCCTTTCAGTCCGGCAGTTCCCGATAATTTTACCGATCCGGCCATGCGCAGATGGTTGAAGACGTTAAATGCCGCATCAATCAAGGCTGGTCGCCATCCTGCCTCCGGGTTGCCGACACCATTGTATCCCTGGATGACCTGAATGCCGGGCTGGCTGAGAGATGCGCTGATTTCACGAAGGTAATTGCTGTCGGCAGAAACATCGGCGTCGATAACGGTGATGGCATCGGTATGGCGATAACTCTCTTTGCAGTTTTTCAGGAACCAGTCGAGAGCCTGGCCTTTTCCCCTGCTGACCTCGTCGAAACGCTCGAAAACAAGTGCACCAGCTTGACGGGCTTTTTCGGCGGTGCGGTCAGTGCAATTGTCGGCAACAACGAAGATGGTGATCTTCTCGGTCGGATAATTGGAGGCAAGGACATCGGTAACGGCCTGGGCAATTCCATTTTCTTCGTTATGGGCAGGAATCAGTACCCCGATATTGAGAAAGCGGTTTTCCTGGGAGCTCTCTTTTTTAAAAAAGTATGCAGCAACCGTGCTCAGCAGCAGATAAGCGGCTGGAAGAGCCAGAACGACAAGCATGCCTTTCAGAATGAGTTCTGCGATTATCATGTTGCACTCTCCCGTTTTGGTAGATAAAATTGATCAGCTTCCGGCAGTTGAAAGAGCTGTTTTGAGATTGCGGCGCTTGTTTTTAAGGGGTTTATTGAAAAGTTTCCCGACATAAAAACGAATGATTCCGAAAAACTGGGGAAGAACTACCATTGAACAGTGCCAGCCATATATTTTTGCCTCTTTGTTGTTCAGGTGGTGTTCCTGCATGAACTTCTCTACTTTGAAGAGCCGGGGTGAAAGCAGCAGGCTTAGTCCGATGAGAGGTAAAAACAGGGCTGCTATTTTTACGATGACTGGTAGCGGGGATAGCATGAGCAACAGGGAAAGAGCCGTACTACAGAAAAAACCGCCGGATTTAATGACTATTTTCTGGAAGTCATATTTCCAGAAGCTGCTTTTCACTGCGGCTTCACGGCTTCTTACTGCCCCATAGGCATAGCCTGATCGAAATGAGCGGCGCATGTACTGTTTTACGGTTGTCATGGCCAGGTCATGCATCGTCATTGGAGCATTGAGGCGGATAAGGTGCCACCCGGCCCGGATAATCCGCCGGCTCAGTTCAGGGTCTTCTCCGCCGACAAGGGTTTCATCATAGCCGTCTGTTTTTTCAAGGGCGGAACGGCGGATGCAAACATCACCTCCAAAGCAGTCAGATTCTCCTGCAGGTCCATTCCATTCAAGGTTGCCAATCCAGTTATAAACGGAGCGTTCCGGATGAATCTCCTGACGCAGGCCAAAAACCGCACCGATGCGGTTGTCGTTCATCGCTTCAGCGGCTTTGCTCAGCCACAGGCTGTCAAGAATGGTATCGGAATCCAAAAACTGAACAAAGGGGGAGCTACTGTTTTTCCAGCCCTGATTTCGTCCGGCTCCGGGAGTCGGGTATTCAGCATTCAGTTCAAATACCCTTACCTGGGCAAAACGACGAGCAATGGCAATACTCGAATCGGTTGAACCTCCGTCACAATAGTAGATGTGCAAAAGATGGCCAGGGTAGCTGCTCGCGAGAATTGAGCGGAGACAGCGTTCAATTGTTTTTTCGCAGTTGACTCCGATGATAACGCAGTCAATATCCCAAGACGTTTCTCTCATGCTGCGGTTCACTTATGCTGTTCCTGATGGCGCTATGAACAAAACCTATCATGAAAGGTACAAAAGTTTCACGGAAAAGAGATCATAGAGGATCCTGAGTTGTCTGAGGATTCTGTTTTAATGGAGAGCCCTCCTCATCCACCCATTCAGTCCTCAACATCAGAGTGAACACCGAGCCAAGGTTAACCCTCGATCGTACATCGATGTTGCCTTTGTGTGCCATAACGATATGTTTGACAATAGCAAGTCCGAGACCTGTTCCTCCACGCTCTCGTGATCGTGCCTTGTCGACACGGTAGAAGCGCTCAAAGATCCGTCCAAGATCGGATTTTGCTATACCGATTCCGTTATCTTCGATTTCCAGCCGGAGGTGGTCGTCACTTTTGAAGGCTGTAATTCTGATTTTTCCATTCTGGTCATCAACATATTTGATGGCGTTGTCGAGGAGATTGCGGACAACAATGTCGAGATAGCGGGGATCGGCATAAACCGTTGGCAGCCCATCGGGGATATGGATGTCGAGGCGGATCTGCTTTTTATCAAGTGCGGGTTTCAGAAGGTCAACCGATTTTTGAACCATACGTTTCAGATCGACCGCACTGAAGGTATATTCAATTTGTCCCGACTCAATTCTGGAGAGGTCGAGCACATCATTGACAAGTGCGGTGAGCTGTTCGGTTGCCAGCAAAATAGTTTGCAGGAAAGCAGTCGCGTGTTCGGGCTCATGCATGGCCCCGTCAAGCAGTGTCTCGGTGTAGCCTGTAATGACGGTGAGCGGCGTACGCAACTCGTGTGAAACACTGGCCACGAAATCCCGTCGTATTTTTTCAAGGTTACGAAGTTTGGTGATGTCGTTCAGAACAAACACCGTTCCTGTGAACAACTCCTCTTTTGTGAGCGGCATGGAGCTGATCTGCATTATGCGGGCTCCTTTTGTGGTCATGAGCGATAACTCTTCCTTGTGCAAGGTGACTCGGGTGCTGTGAACCCTTGCAAAAAGCTCCTGAAGCTTGCTGTCTGACAGGTGGCTGAGTGGGCGTGGCTTGAACATGGAGCCATTAATGCGGAACATTCTTGAAGCTGCAGGATTGACCATAGTGATATCACCGGTCGCATCAGTGACAATGATAGCCTCACGGATACCGGAAAAAACAGCCCTGAGCCACTCTTCGCGGTGTTGTAGTTTTCTGATTTCATCCGTCATGACATTCAGTGCGCGTGCAATCACTCCTGTTTCATCTTTGCGATGGAGTGTTATGGAGCCTGAAATGTCGCCATGAATCCGTTTCTGAGCGGTGAATGCAAGAGTTCGGATCGGACGGGCAAGAAAAAACGCTGCAAGAAAACCTGCGATAAGGGATAAAAAAAGAGCCAGAAAGAGGCTCGGCGTTATTTCCTGTCGAATTCCGGTATCGAAAAAACCGATATCGTAGAGTGGCTTGCTGAATCGAAGAATGGCGTAAGGTTTCGGCAATCCGACGGGAACGGCCATATAGAGCTGGTACTCTTTCACTGTCTGACTGTATCGGGTATTTTCGCCGTAACCATTTTCAAGTGCGTTCTTGACTTCCGGTCTCTCCTTGTGGTTTTCCATCAAGGCAATCTTGCTCGGCGGGAGGGAGGAGTCGGAAATAACCATTCCATCAAGATCAATCAGGGTTACCCTGACCTCAAGTGTACGCGCAACCTGTTTTGCCCAGATGTTAACCTGTTCGCTTGTCTGCCATTGTCGAGGTTTCTGCTCAATCATCTCTTTGTTGAGCAGAAGATCTCTGTAGAGCCCTTGTTTTGTTGCCATGACCACACTCTCCGTTACCTGATGCCTGGCGGTGAGATAGCTGACGACAACAGAACAAAAAACAATCATTCCGATAACAAGAGCGAGCTTTACAGAGAGCTTATTCAGCATGATCGTCACTCTCTTTTTCCTCAAATTTATAACCAAGTCCCCGCACCGTTTTAATCATACGGCCAGTTTCGCCAAGCTTTTCGCGGATTCTCGTAATGTGTGTGTCGATGGTTCTGGTGTTGATACTTTTGTCGACATCCCAGACATCGCTGAGCAGCCTCTCCCTTGATTGCGCTTCGCCCTTTCTTTTGAGGAGCGCAACCAGAAGTTTGAACTCCATAAGGGTGACCACCAGCTCCTTGCCATCAAGCGTCACGATGTGCCGTACCAGATCGATTTCAAGATCTCCGGCTTTGAGCAGCTCTTCTATTTTACCTCCTTGACGGCGATCCCGCTTAAGGATTGCCCGTATACGAAGGTTCAGTTCACGGGGGCTGAAGGGTTTTACAACATAGTCGTCAATGCCGAGCTCAAAGCCAAGGATTCGATCTATCTCTTCACCTTTGGCCGTCACCATGATGATTGGAAGATCCTTGTAGAGTTGATGCTGTCGGATGATCCGGCAGAGCTCGAAACCGTCCATTCCCGGCAGCATGACGTCAAGAAGCACCAGGTCAAAGCTTTTTCGTGACAGTTGCTCAAGAGCATCTTCGGCTGTGCCGGAAAGATGAGATTTATAGCCAGCCCTGTTGAGATTGTATTCCAGCAATTTTGCAAGATTTGGATCATCTTCAACAACAAGAATCAATGGTTCCTGCATGGTATTTGCATTAGTAAACTCTTTTGCATGAGCCCGGAACGGGGAGAGAGTTTCAGTGAATGAGAGCGTTCTATCTCGCAGGCCTCTTCAGCTTTGCGATCTGCATGATTTTATTTGCAATATCGGTATTGTCGTAAAAGCCCGTGAAAGCCTCAGCGCCCCGGCCAATGGCGAACACCTGAACCGGGACTGCGGTATGAGCGTTGCTGTTCCATCCAATTCCAGCCCGATTGTTCAGTAAAGCTGATACTGCGGGAGTGAACGCATCAATATGTTGTGTTCCAGAAAAATCAGCTCTCATGGTCGCCGTGTAGGCCTCCTGCAGCATGTTGCGATCAGCCTCAGAGAGGGCGAGCGATGAGTCGGCCTCCACATTTCCTGGTCCAAAATAGACTTTGACACTGTCGAGGGCCATGGGAAAGGTAACGGCGCCCTGCTTCTTCCATGCAGAGACTTTTTCAGAAAATCGCTGTTGCGAAACATTCTGGTGGTGCAGAAGGTCAAGACGGGTTTCGTATCCGTTTGCTCTCCGGCCAAGCGTAAGTCCACCGCATTCGTGATCGGCAGTGACGACAAGAAGTGTTTCTCCGGGATGACGCTGGTAAAAAGCAAACGCCTCTCCTATGGCTTTTTCAAACGCTTTGATATCGTGTGCTGCGGCAGTGGCATCGTTTGCATGGCAGGCCCAGTCGATTTTGCCGCCTTCAACCATCATGAAAAATCCTTTGGGGTTGTAGAGCAACCGGATACCCTCACGGGTAAACTCTGCAAGATCAATCTCTTCGTTACGGCGATCCATGGCAAAGCTCAGTGCACCTTTGGCATCATAATCGGTGTATGCCCAGCAGGGTGTTCCCGGCTTTACAGCCTTGAGTTCAGTTGTGTTACGGGCGATAACATAGTGAGAAGAGTGCATGAGATCGGCTATATCTCCCCTGAATACTTTGGTTTTTGCCTGGTTTTCAGGAAAGTTCCCGACACTGTACCCTCCTCCGAAGTAGTCGAATCCGCTTGAAGCCATCTGGACGGCAATATCGTATACGTTTTTACGTGTGGCATTGTGGGCATAGAAACATGCCGGGGTTGCGTCATCAATTCCGACACTTGAGACAATACCAACTTTCATCCCCTTCGCTTTTGCCATTTCAGCAATGGTTCTTAGCGTATCGAGGTGGTTCCCTTCCATGGAAATGGTACCGACGGTGGTTTTCCAGCCGGTTGCAAGCGCTGTACCAGCCGCTGCGGAATCGGTAATAAAGCGGTCTGCAGCATGGGTGGTTGCCATGCCGAGTACGGGGAGAGAGGTCATGGTGAAGGATTGAGCGTCATGAAGCAGTGCGCTGGAGAGTTCCACCTGTGCAGCTCCCATGCCATCTCCTATGAAAAGAAAGATATAGCGAGGGACTGCGGCATTTCCCTTTGGAGCTGCCTGCAGAGTCTGGAGTGCAAAATAACAGGCCGAAACCGATACCGTGACGATCAGCAGCAGTACAATTTTTAGCCTTGTGCATACCATGCAATCCTTTTGATACCATTCCTTCATCAATTTTTCTTCTGATGGGTGGTTGATAAGTTCAATTTTCTTGTTCTTCTATATACTCATTATCTGCGTTTTAATCCAGAGAGGCAATGTTACGGAAGCGTGAAAACTGAAAGGGAGGTGAGTATGCAACGGGATTAAAGAAGCCGAGTAACCGTCTCAGTTGTTTTTTTCAAGCACTGAGTGAAGCTCCTCCCAGAGTTTGCGGTAGGCTTTTGAAGCCAGGGCATTGGGAAGTATGGCATTGAGTGGTGCTCGGTAGATGCCCATTTTTTCAACCTCGGAATTATAGGGGATGCTCTGGGTGAGAAATCCCGGAGTATCACGGAATTCCTCAATGATGTCCCTGTGTAACTTTTTCTGTTTTTCCACCAGGGTGAAAAAGGGACGAATTTTTGTGCTGTCGAGTTTGCCTGCTTTAAAAAAATCAAGCAACTGGATATAGGTGCGAATCGAAAGCGTTGTTGGAATCAAGGGTACAAGAATCACATCGGAGGCTGCAAAAACACTTTCCGAGAGGAGTGTCAGGTTTGGCGGGCAGTCGAAAAAGATAAACTGGTACTCATCGCTCAGCTCCTCAAGGTTTTTTTTGAGTTTTTTTTGAGGTTTTTTCTCTTCAGAGAGTTCAATGTCAAGATTGCGGTACGAAAAGTCCGAGGGGAGCAGGTCAAGGTTTTCATAGTCTGTGGCCTTGATGTTGCGATAGATTTTTTTGTTTCCCTTGAGAAACTTGTCGCTGTTATATTTTTTAGATGCGGTAATCCTGAAATAGTACGAACTCGCCCCCTGCGGATCAAGATCGCAGATCAGGGTTGGTGGAGAGAGAAGGGAGGAAAGGTAGGAGAGATTAACCGCTGTAGCGGTTTTGCCCACCCCACCCTTGATACTGTAAAGCGCTATTGTTTTCATTTCGGGTTTTCGTTCAGAAGATCGTCAAACAGTTCGCTGGTTTTTTCATGGTCAAATGATGCGAAGGTTTTATGGAATTTACTGCGCACCTCTTCCTGTTTTTGAAAAAGGGTCGCTATGAGAGCGCCCGTTGATGCCGCCAGCAAAAGCTCCTCTTTGCCGGGCGAGAGTGCGCTCAACCGTTCGCGCAGAAAGTGCAGTTGAACGGCATAATCTACAAAATCACCGAGATTATCCTGGAGTTCTTTCAGTTGCCCTATAACAGGAGCAACGCTCTTATGAGGAAAAATTGAGGAGAAGAATTCAAGCAGATAACGGAGTTTTTTACAGTCGATGCGCAGCGCATGAAGTTCGGCGTCAGTTGTTTCCCTGCTGATCTGACGGCCGTGGCGGATTACTTTTTTCCATGCTTTTTTTATGGTATGCAAGGCCACATCTCCGGTGGAGAGTGAAGCGTTCGGGGAGCGTTCAGGGTCAGGAGTTGATTGCCTATGGGCAAATGCATCCCACTCACCAAGAAATGACCGGTATTCGCTTGACGCAAGATAGCGGCAGAGCGTTTTGTGCAGTTTTTTGCGGGATAGAGCAATATCAGTGAAAAAAGGTCGGAGCGATAGTTGGAGAAAGGGGGGGAGATAGTCGAAATAGGTTGCCTGTCGGAGAAGATAGACATCCTGATCGCGCAATGCACTGGTTTGTTTTCCGAGTTCTCTGAAAAAATTGAGATAATACGTGGTTTCCTCGGGATCGAAAACACCCTTGAGTTGCTTCAGGATTGAACGGGTGCGGCGTATGGCGACACGATAATCGTGCAGAAATTCAGAATCGATCTGCCGTTTAATCCCCTCTTCGTTGGCACACATGACGGAAAAGGTGGATTGAAGCAACTGGCGGACACTGTTATGAACAGGAGCATCGCTATCAAGGTCAAGCTGGATTTTAGAGGAGTAGTCCTGAATGTTTCGTCCGGCAGCATGCATGTTCAGCACAAACAGCTCCCTGAAACAAAGCTCCCTGACCTCATGGTGATTGCTCGACAACGACTTTTCAAGCAGCTCCATCTCATCACCAAATCCCTTGAGCGGAAAGAGGGAAAAGATATGTGCGAAGGGCTCCTGCTTCTCTTTGTTTGCAAGAGATAACACCTCCGAAGTCAGTGTGGCAATCGTCTTTTGGTTATCGTCCAGAATGCGGTATGAGGTGCTGATTGCCTCTATGGAACAAAGCTTGACGAACGCCCTGATAGTCGTTAGTGACGTGAGTATTTCTTTCAGATGGCTTGAGGGAAGGGTGTCAGAGAAAAAGGAGGAGGGGCTTCCGGCGAAAGGGAGAGAGGATGTTTCCTTGCCGGTATTGAGATCAGCAAGCAAAAGGGTTCTTCTTTTTTTGACAACAGCAATCCCTTCATTGAACGCTTGCCACTCAAACGTATCATAGAATTCGCGTACTTCTTTTCGCGACAAACCAGCCCTGATGCTCCATCCTGATGGAAGCAGGTTTTCAGGCAGCAGCTCACTGCCAGCGCTCTGATTCAGTATCAGATATACCGTTCTCGGGGTGGTGTGCATCCGTCTCTTGCTTAAAATGGAAGAGCCCGAACGAGCGGGAGCTCCATGCGGTTACGAAAACTGTTCCGGAATAAAATAGATTAATTCTGCTTCCTATGTATATGTATTCAAAAAGAAAGAAAATCCATCAATTTATTGTAAACATTTTTTTAGTTGCTCCAGAAAAAGGGAAAAGAAATTATCAGAAACGTAACAGGGTGTTACTTGTCAGGGCGGAAAGAAATCGGTAAACTTTTCCTGCGGTACAAAAAGAGAGAATCAGGGCGCTTTTGATACAGAATATTAGCCATAATTATAAATCACTACGACCATGGAAAAAAACGACGAAACAATTGTTGAAAACCAGGAATTGCGTGAGGAAGAGATCCGGCTCGCTGCATATTATCTTTGGAAAGAGAAGGGCGAAAACCACGGATCCGATACTGAAGACTGGCTTGAAGCGGAAGAGTCTCTTAACGATTAAACTCTCTTCGTTATTTAATCACTTAAAAAGGCCACTCTTAAGAGGTGGCCTTTTTAATCTCAATTCAAATAGTTATACAGTTATGCAGTTGCCTTTAATGGAGCAAATTACCCGAGCCTGATCTTCGCTGAATAATCCGGTATTTCCCCCACAGATAAAATCGCCACCAACCTTTTTAAGAGTACCATCAAGAGTAGTCAGTTGGTTTCCAGAGCAATCGAAATCCCCTTTGACTTTTTTTGGAGCCCCATCAAGAGAACTCAATTGGTTATTCGAGCAATTAAAAGAGCCTTTTACCTTTTTTGGAGCCCCTGTGAGCGATGTCAATTGGTTTGCTGAACAGGAGAAGTTCCCGCTAACTTTATGAGGAGCACTTTCGAGTGTTGTCAACTGATTGCCGGAACAATCAAAATCACGAACTTCCTGAGGAGCCCCAGCAAGTGAACTCAGTTGATTTTCTGAACAATTGAAATTTCCCTCAACCTCTTTAGGGGCTCCCTTGAGTGAAACGAGCTGATGGTTTGAACAATCAAAGTTGCCGTAAACAAAATTTGGTCCACCTTTGAGTGATGTCAGCGGGTTCCCGGCACAAAAAAAGTTGCCAATAACAAAGTGGGGAGCGCCAGCGAGTGAAGCAAGCTGATTGTGTGAGCAGTCAAAATCTCCATGAACCTCTTCCGGGCTTCCGTCGAGTGTGGCTAATTGATTGTTGGAACAGTCAAAATCACCAACTTCGTGAGGAACGCCCTCAAGTGTAGTCAACTGGTTATCCGAACAGGAAAAATCGCCACCAACCTTATGAGGTGCGCCTTTGAGTGATGTCAGCAGGTTATTTGAACACGAAAAATCATTACCGACTTTTTTCAGACTGCCCTGGAGTGTTGTGAGCTGATTTGTTGAACAATCGAAGTTACCATGAACTTTTTTTGGAGCGCCTGTGAGCGAGTTCAGTTGATTACCGGAACAATCATAATCCCAAAGAACTTCTTCAGGGCCAGCCTCAAGTGTTGTCAATTTGTTATTCGAACAAGAAAAATCACCACCTACGTTGTGAGGGCCACTTTCAAGTGAGGTCAGTTGGTTGCCGGAACAATTGAAATTCCCTGCTACGATTCCCGGACAGCCCTCAAGTGAGGTTAATCCCCTGTTTGAACAATCTATATCCCCCTTTCCATCAAGATGGCCCATAATATCGGCGAAGAGTACTTTTGTTACGGTTGTTGTCATTGTTTTAATTTCAATAAGGTAAATGAATTATGCGAGATCGACTTGTTCCAACTGCATGATAAAAACGAATTACATTCGGTATCAGCTTGTCAGAGTCAAAGAATTTTAATATATATCTTCCGTTGGGAGTACTTTAACATTTTTGACCTGCGGAGTATTTGTTTTCATACTTGTAACAAATGACAATTGCTTCCTAACTTCAAAGCCCATAGATTAGGGTCATTGCATGAGTTTTTGTTTTACGGGGATGATAGGATTCGATGGTAAAAAAGCTCCGTGTAATTGTACAATATCCTAAGGTTACTGTGGCGGTATGATAAACGCGGTTTTCGGGTATGAACTATTGTTAAGTCACGAGATCGAATTCGTTACATAAATTATTCCGGAGGCATGGCATTGTCATTTGTTCCAGCAAAAGTATTCTTCACTAAAGGCGTGGGGCGACACAAGGAATATCTCTCTTCATTTGAGCTTGCCCTGAGAGACGCCAAAATCGAGAAATGTAACCTTGTTACCGTATCGAGTATTTTCCCGCCCCATTGTGAACGTATCAGTGTAGAAGAGGGGCTGACACTGCTCACTCCCGGTCAGATCACCTTTACCGTTATGGCCCGCAATTCAACCAATGAGTATAACCGCCTGATTGCAGCATCGGTTGGTGTTGCCATTCCGGCTGATGAGACTCAGTATGGTTATCTGTCGGAACACCATCCCTATGGGGAGTCCGCTGAGCAATCCGGGGAATATGCTGAAGATTTGGCGGCTACCATGCTTGCAACCACTCTCGGTATTGAGTTTGACCCCAACAAGGACTGGGATGAGCGTGAGGGTATTTACAAAATGAGTCACAAGATCATTAACTCTTACAATATTACGGCAACCGCAGAGGGTGAGAATGGGCTTTGGACAACTGTTATCTCTTGCGCAGTCCTTCTTCCGTAGTTTTATTGCAGGTTTAGCCCGTTTTTTTTCAGAACGATTATCCAGCGGGACGTTTTTTTTGCGACCTATAAAATCATTTATAAAGAACGCGCTGTATAAAAAGTGTAAATAATCTCCAGGGGATAATAAGTTATTCTGGTTTTAATAAATCGTTTTTTTAATGGAGGAGAGAATATGACCAGGGAAGTAACGTTTGCCGATGTCATGGGAGTGCTTGATGGAAAAAGTGATATCGATTGTTCAAATAAGGGATTAACGACGCTTGACGGGTGTCCGGAGAAAGTCAGGGGGGATTTTAACTGTTCAGGCAATAAGCTCACAACACTTGACGGGAGTCCCAAAAAAATTAAGGGGGATTTTAATTGCTCAGGGAACCAGTTGATTTCACTCGAAGGTGGGCCTGAGGAGGTTAAAGGGGATTTTGATTGTTCCGACAATAAACTGATCTCTCTTGCGGGTTGTCCGGCTTTTATTATGGGTGATTTTTGTTGTAGCGGAAACCAGTTGTCCTTGTTTAAAGGAGAGATTGTTGTTCATACGACAACTGTAATCGCGGCTTGCCCGGACATCGTTGAGGGAGATTTTAACTGTTCCGGTAACCTGATCAGCTCACTTGAAGGGGCGCCTCTGATTGTGGGTGGCGATTTTAATTGTTCAAAAAATCAGTTGACAACACTCCTCGGTGCGCCGAAAAAAGTTCAAGGCGATTTTGATTGTTCCGCCAATCAACTTGACTCGTTGGCAGGCTCTCCCGATGATATCAGGGGAAATTTCTCTTGCAGTGGCAACCAGTTGGCATCGCTTAAAGGTGGTCCCAGGGAAGTGTATCGCACCTTCGATTGTTCCGGCAATCATCTGACCACCCTTAAAGGGGCTCCCAGGCGAGCCGGGACATTTGATTGTTCAAGCAATAAACTGACATCCCTGAAAGGCGCTTCTCAGGGAGTTGATGCTCTTAATTGTTCAAATAATCAACTGATTTCTCTCAAGTGGGCTCCTGAAAAGGTCAAGGGTAATTTCGACTGTGCCTGGAATCAGCTCGTGACACTTGATGGCGCTCCGAAAAAGGTCAAGGGTAATTTCGACTGTTCAGGAAACCTCTTGACAACCCTCGAGGGTTCATTGAAGAAAGTTTCCGGAGATTTTATTTGCAGGGAGAATGACCAACTCTTTCATGAAGAAGAAGTTCGCGCGCTTGTCAATCTCAAGGGCAACTGTTTCTTGTAACTGCCTTGTTTGCTTTGTACAGGTAACGTAACGCATCATAAAGAATAAGGCAATGGCTCTTCCAAAGTTGGCTGTTGTCTTATTTCCTGGTATCGGACACAGAGGCAGAAGTGCAGGATTAAAGTCCGGGAGAGAGGATCGGTGCTGTGGAGGAGTCCGTCAGCGCTGATCAGGGGATGAGGGCGTGTAAACTTTTTTTTCTTTGTATTTTTGCTGTGGAATCAGAACGCTGCTTTATTCTGTCATTTGTATCAACCGGGTTGACTGATGGCCTTGCAGTTGTAGCAGGCAGACGATGAACCGGCGCTTCCACACTCTGGTTTCTGTAACTTAATCCGACGCCTGTAAGAACCCCCACCAAGATACCGATGCTCAGAGTCAGTATGGACTTTACTGGCTGCGAGTTGTTGCGGTTTATTTGCTCTTGCGGTTTCGTTTCGCAAAGTTCGGAACCTGATTTTGCAATCTCTTCCTTGTTGAGTTGTTTGTGCAATTGGAGATCCTTTTTGCATTGCTCAAGCGCTTCGAAGCCCTCAAGTCCGATCTCCTTCATGTATGATTTGATACAAGCAAAGACGTAGCTTTTTGGGAGAAAACTGAAATTGCCATTTTCGATATTTTCAAGGTAATTTTTTTTGATGTTGGTCAACCGGCTCACATCGTCTATAGAAAGATTTTTTTCCAGTCTCGCAGTTTTAAGCTCTTGTACCAAAAATTCAAGCGAGTCGTTATGCGATAAAATATCTTTCATATACAGATTGAAGTAACAATTTTTTTACGTTCGAAATCCATTCGTGAATTGATTAGAACTCTTGTAAATGCTCATTAAAAAAGAAAATATACTTTGCTTAAGAAGATATCATCTCCCACCGTTATAAGAAAGACGTCGTAAGACTGATGAGCTGTTACAAGTTCTTCCAGTATCATGTTATGTTATTGCTGTTATAATAAGCTCTTTGTTTTGAATCCAGTACAGATGCATATGTGTCAACAGTTATCTGTCAGGTGTCAGCGTATGAAGCCTGTTCCAGATCGCTTCAAGGATAACTCCTGATGCTGTATCGGGATCGTTAAGAAAATGAAAACTTTCAAAATCACCATGCTCTGAAATGGCGCATGCTTTTATCAAGGCGTCATTACCCTCGAATAATCCGAGTTCATGACGGACGTATATCCCGAGACTGAAACAGAGTTTTTTCAACTTATCTTCTGAAATAGCTCTGACTTTTGTTCTCTCATGCTCATTCATGATGGCAATGATCCGTTCTGCAGCATCATTGATTGTTTGTGGCCACGGTAATCTATTATGCATAATCAGAAAAAGGATTGCGATAGTTTTTTTTATTGTTGCATATCATTGTCACTCTATGACATGCCAGTAAATTTCGAGACGAATATATGAAAACAATGAGCAAGTCTGTTTTCATCTCCTTGTTGTTTTCAAAGAATTAACAGAGCGGTTGAAACGCCTGCAAGTAGATAGATATTGCCATACAATGCTGACTATCAGCTTTTTAATCAGGAGATTGAAGATAGTTTCGGTTTTGATGAAGAGATATGGCAGAAAAAAGTTCCAGGAACCTGCTCTTTTTCGAGGTGATGGTGAAGAAGATGCAGCAGTTGGTCTATTTCATGGAGTAGATTGCGATGGTTAATAGCGAGAGCGACAAGAAAAAAAGGAAAAGAAATGTGCTCTTTTCGCAGTTTTCTAAGGACATTGCCCATAGCCTGTGCCATGAAGGGAAACGTTTTAGCCTCATTGGTAATCGGACTATTCCCCGTTTTTTCAATATCAGAACGAGTGGAATCGCAACTGAAATAAAAATCTTCTTCACCGCACCACTCTATGACGATCTTATAGGGTTTAATGTCGCTCATTGTTCTTTTTTTTAGCAGATAAAACTGATGGAATACTAATATTGTGCTATTATTGTGTGCTCAGCCCAACTTGATTTCCCTTTAGGTTGCAATGAGTAACATGTATAATTACACAAAATAAAAAACAATAATAATTTTTTAAATCCAATTGTTGGATCCTGATTTTACATTGTTGTGACAAAAAATAGTATAGTATTGTGAAATAGTATACTATTACAAAATTTACGTATTCTTAATAATACAGTGATTAATTTATGGAAAAAATAATCAGCGTTTGAAATGCCAAAAAATAAGCCGTGTATAATTCAATAACGTAAACTCCTTATTGTATAATCAGTTAATGGGAAGTTACTGTAAACAACAAGAACTTGTCTATTCAAAAAAAAATAATAAAAATAATCAGTTTTTGTTTTTTTCTGTGCTACGAGGATGCAAACTAAAACAGACTTCAATGTTTTGATTTCATATCTCGATGTGCTGTTTTTGTAATGCATTCAATGCCATGATCCCTCAAATAAAAAAACATCCTCATCTTGACAGTCTGCTCAAAAGAGCAAAACCGGTTACCCTTGATCATTCGTCGAAAGTGCTTGTCCTCAGTGATCTGCACATGGGAAATGGCGGGAGGCTCGATGAATTCCGGCAAAATTCAGGACTGGTTAAAGCCATGCTTGAGAGATATTATTTACCTGAAAAATTCAGTCTTGTCCTTAATGGTGATGTTGAGGAGTTGTTCAAGTTCTCTCTTGAAAGTATTGCATCGCAGTGGAATGAATTTTATGATCTTTTTCTCAAATTTGAACGCCATGGTTTTTTCCTGAAAACCTGGGGAAACCATGATGCAGCACTTCTTGACAAAAAAGAGTATCGACTTGCTTCATCGCTTGTCGAATCCGTTAAATTTCATTATGGCCATGATACACTTCTACTCTTTCATGGCCATCAGGCGGCGTTATTTTTGTGGCAAACCTGTTCCATACTCAGCCGTACGATTATATTTTTTCTGCGCTATTTAGCTAAACCTCTCGGAATAAGGAACACCTCTGTTGCCTATAACAGTCGAAAAAGGTTTGCTATTGAGCAATCAATTTATGAGTTTTCAAACCACTCCAGGATTGTTTCAATTATTGGTCATACTCATCGGCCCTTGTTTGAATCACTTTCAAAAGCTGATTTTTTAAATTACAGGATTGAAGAGCTCTGCAGGGCATACTCCTCCGCTGACAATGAAAAACGCACAACAATCAAGCAGAAAATCGTCGAGTTGAAAGCTGAGCTTGATGGCTGTTATAAAAAGGGTAAAGTAATCGGACTCCGCAGCGGTATTTACAATAATATCACTATTCCAAGTGTCTTTAATTCCGGCTGCACCATTGGAAAACGGGGCATCACTGCCCTTGAAATTGAGGGCAGTACCATTCGGCTTGTTTACTGGTATAACGGCAAGCAGAACAGGAAGTTTATCAGTGAGAGGGACAATCGGCCCATGGAACTCGCTTCGACCGGTTTCTCGAGGATTGTGCTGAACGAGGACTCTCTCGATTATGTATTTTCCCGCCTTCATCTTCTTGCCTGAAGCGCCACAGCAAAATGGTTCAGAGGCTTGCATACGGATGATTCATCCTCAATCTGGTCGTCGATTACCGCTCACAAGCTTTTCTGATAAAACGAGGAGCTTGTTGCAGGTGCATATCATGACAGAAGCCCTGTAAGGAGAGAAAAGAGAAGGGCTGTCCAGAGTGCAGCGACAAGGTTCATAAACAAACCGGGTAGCAGAATCATTTTGAGTGAAACATGCTCAATTCCACCGAATGCAAGCGTATTTGCCGCAGTTGCAACCGGCGTCATGAAAGCGCTCGAAGCGGCAATGGTTATGGTCAGCAGCATCATAATTGGTGACAGGGAGGTCAGCAGGGCAAGGTCGCTGCTCAATGGCGTAAATATGAGTATCAGAGCCGTATTGCTCAACAGTTCAGAAGAAAAAATAATGACGATTATCAGGGAGAGCAACTGGAGAAAATGATTGCTGACTGGTGGAATTGTCTTGAGTATCGTTGATTTTGTCAACGTCAGCAGAGAGCTGTCAAGCTCCGGAGTTGCTGGATTATCCCATGCCTTGAGCAAGCCAAACAAAATCATCCCCACGATACTGAGCAGGAATATTCCAAAATAGGGAAGATCCTTCATGATGAGGTTGATTGAAAGCATTGAGTTTGCATTAGGGCTATCAAGGTTTGCTATCGGCTCACGAAAGCAACGGGTCCAGACCCTTTGAACTATTTGCAGAATCAAGTTATCGATTGCCCCGTAACTGTTTTTCATCGGCACTCCCATGCGGGATTCCAGTTCGCGGCAGAGTCGGCTGATAAAGATCAGAGGAAATAGAAAAAGATGCAGCAGAAGAAAGATGGTGTTCATGAAAAGCGCTCTCAGGCTGATCTTTGTTTTTGGCAGGATTAAGGCAACAAAGAGAAATGCGGTTCCGTAGAGCAGAAAGCCAAGGTCGATGGTGTTGAGAGTGAAGAAAATTGGTGCTGGTGTATACAAAAATTGCAGGGCGCTCAATGTGCTGATCAGCAGAAGGTTGCCTATGAGGAAGAGCAGAGGCTTATGAGGTAAAACAGCCAGCTTGTCGCTGCTTTCGGAAAAGAGTGATGGAATGCAGAATGGTTTTGCCGTGACAAGAATGATAACCCATCCACAAAAAAGAAGAATCAGTGTTGCCGGAACTCCGACTCCAAGCCATGAAAAAAAAGTGATGATGTTTCGGCCCTCAAAAGTAAAGAATTCTGCCAGGGTAATGGCTAACATGTTTTGCGGACTTCCGGTAAGGGAAGCCATTCCTCCGGTATTGGAACCGAAAGTGAGTGCAAGGTAAAACAACGATGCTGCAACCCTCCTCTCATCGTTATGCTCTACAAGCGAAAGCATACGGTTGATGATGGGAATCATGGATATCAGGACGATGGTATGGGAGATAAAGATCGAAAGTGTATAGGAGATCAAAAGAATCGCCGTCAAAAGGGTGCCCAGGTTTTTGCCGGAGTGGCGGAGAAGAAAATGAATCAGACGGTGATGCATCCTCGCAGCCACAAGCATTTCCGAAAGCAGAAATCCGGTCAGTATAATAGTGCTGTTCTGAAGCAGATTCATCGTTGCAACTCTTTTTACTTCATCATACTACTACGTTGTTTTCTCATAGTACCGGTTAGTTCTGCCATTGCAAGGAGCCAAAAAAGAGTTTCCGGAATCGTTGCAGTACCGTAACTCTTCCCCAACACTATTTTTGTTTTTTACAATTGTGTAGTTCACCGTTCTCTTAGGTCATTCTACTGGTAAATGAAAGACTCTTTTGAAAAACAACTGTAACCGTTTTTTCAAGCCGCTTCCCTTCTTGTCTCGAAGCAGGGCTCTTTTGTTGAGGATTTTTATGCTTCCCAATTTTCTGTTAACCAGGGTCTATGGAGTGGAGAATCTTGCCAAAGCTGAATGCGCGAGCATTTATGTTTTCAACCACAATAATTCTTTCGAAGTCTTGATGGTACCGGCGCTGCTCATGTATCATCTCGGTGGCAGGAGCATCAGTTTTGTTATTGATTGGATGTATGGCAAAGTGCCTATTCTTGGCTTTTTGATGAATCTGTTCGATCCTGTCTATGTCTATCACAAACGATCCACCCTCTCCAGTATAGAGTCCATAAGGCCTACAGCGCCTTCCGCTGATGCCATAGAGCGTTGTACGGAGAAACTTCGGGCAGGTCGCAGCATAGGGATTTTTCCGGAAGGAAAACGTAATAGGGATTCGAAAACGCTGCTCAGGGGAAAATCGGGTGTGGGTCATATAGCCTTGCAGAGCGGATCACCTGTTGTTCCCGTTGGAATTGATTTCAACTGCAGAATTACAAAAGGAAAAATTCCGGTGCTCGGCAGAACCATCGTCAGGATTGGTCAGCCGATTGTGTTTCAGCAGCGGACGGAGAGATACCGTGCCATGATCTCCTCTCTTTCGGGTTGCAGCACTCAGCGCTCTGAACTGAACCAGATGGCCGCTGAGGTTACCCATGAGATTATGCATTGCATTGCAGAACTCTCCGGCAAACTTTATCAAGAACCTTTTCCCCGGAACAGACGCAGCTTTTCTTAGAGAACCAAAAAAAAAAGGAGCCTCTATGTCCAGTGTAACCGTCATCAGGATTGAAAGTGCTGCCGATCGTGCCAGCGCTCTCGAAGTTATCAGGCAAGTTTTTTGTGAAGAAAAAAAATGGATCAGTTCGGTTCAGAACCAGATTCCTGAAGAGTTTGCAGGGAATAGAGGTTTTTCATGGTTTCTGGCAAAAATTGATGGTCGTCCTGCGGGTGTGCTTCGGTTGCTTTATGACCCCTCATTTGATCTGCCTGAAGAGTACGACGTTAAGTTTATGCCGGGTATGACCATCGAAAAGTTGAAAAGTGCAGGTCGATATGCAGAAATTGGCAGGTTCATGATTCTTGAAGAGTTTCGAAGAAAACCAGGGGTAGCTCTTCAGCTTATGCGGGCGGCTACAGAAGAGGTTATCGAGCGTGATTATACCCATTTTATTACCGATGTGTTTGCTGGTGAGGTGCACTCTCCCCTGAATTTTCATACAAGAGTGCTCGGTTTTGAGGTAGTTGGAACGCATGTGTTTGGTGAGTTGAACTGCAGTTCAACTCGTATCATTCTGATGCTCGATATTATCAAGCTTTACAGCCGCATCAAAGATAGCAGAAGCAGGATTTACCGTGAACTGACCGATGGTCTCAGGGGGATTTTTGAGCGTAAGGCTGCTCTTTCACAGATGACGAGAGGGTAAAAACAGAATTGCCGATGTTTCCGGCCCATAGGATGAACGCTTGTATGCGTCATTAATTAAACGGAGTGTGTCATGTTGCGTCTTGATGAATTGAGGGCCGAAATAAAAGGTGAGTTTTTTTTGCAGGAAGAGCTGAAAAATCATGATGTCAAAAAAGTCGAGGCTCTGGCAGATATCATTATCAAACCTGCCGGAAAAAAAGATTTGATAAAGCTTCTTCGCCTGCTGGAAAACGCATCGTACCCCCATATCGTCATCAATTCCAAGGGTCGGGTGGTCTTTCCTGACAGACGCTTTCATGGCGCTGTTATTGTAACTGACTTGAATAAAGAGTAGAACATCCGCATTGGGAGTGTTTAGTGTGCACTGTATTCTACAAGTATATAGTGGGCGCGCGGGGGTATGTTCCATCATGTCACTCGTCGTCTTGTATTCGGGATAGCTCATTTAACATAATCGCAACGATACTGTTACGATAACTCAATATATCTAAGCGTATAAAGTGGTATTTATTTCAAAAATAAATGCTCTGAATTTTATAATAAATCTCTCAACTGGAGTAGGCAATGGGCTTAAGCGGTTTTAATGAAGAGAATTACCTTCAGAATCTCCTTGTAAATCTTCAGTCTTCCTCATCCTCCAAAACCGTTATTTCGGTTATATCAGACCCTCATTATTACTCACCATCTTTGGGTACGGAAGGGTCCGCCTTTGAAGCATATCTCGCCGGTGACCGTAAAATGATCGCGGAAAGCGACGCAATTCTTCAAT